>NZ_JBVJKE010000006.1:0-393859 GCF_055585405.1 Streptomyces sp. NPDC053426
GGGTGAGTGCTGTGGTGTTACGGGGGAAATGTGACGGGGATTGGGGCGCGGCTGGGGGGGGGAAAAAGGGGGGGGGGGGGGGGGGGGGGCCCCCCCCCCCCCCCCCCCCCCGGGCCTCTTCCCGTGGAACCCGGGCGGTCACCGCTTGTCGACGAACTTCCAGGCCGTCGGCAGTACGCCCATCGCCAGGGCCGCCTTCAGGGCGTCGCCGACGAGGAACGGGGTGAGGCCGGCCGCGATCGCGGCGGAGGCGGACATGCCGGTGGCGAGGGCCAGGTAGGGCACGCCGACGGCGTAGACGACCGCCGAGCCGAGCACCATGGTGCCCGCCATGCGCCAGGCGGAGCGGTCGGCGCCGCGGCGGGCCAGGGCGCCCACGACGACGGAGGCCAGCAGCATGCCGAGGACGTAGCCGAAGGACGGCATGCCCATTCCCGACTTGCCCTCCGCGAACCACGGCACGCCGGCCGCGCCCACCAGCGCGTACACCGCGAGGGAGGCGAAGCCGCGGCGGGCGCCGAGGGCGGTGCCGACGAGGAGCGCCGCGAAGGTCTGGCCGGTCACCGGCACCGGGGAGCCGGGGACGGGCACCGCGATCTGGGCGGCGAGGCCGGTGAGCGCGGCGCCGCCGAGCACGAGCGCGGCGTCCCGGACGCGGGAGGCCGGGAGGAGGTCCGCGAGGACCTGTCCGGATCGGGCGGACGTGACGGTGGCGGTGCTCATGAGGTCTCCGCGGGGTGAGGGCAGTTGGGGACACCGCGACGCTATACCGGCGCCCGCGCGCCGATCACCGTCAGCGCTCGACAAAGGCGCCGACGCGGTCTTGGTGGGCTCCGGACAAAGGGCGGGGCGATGAGGTGCGTGGGGTGACGCCGGTCACTGAGGTGAGGTGGTTTCGCCGACACCTCCGGGTGGTACGGCGGCTGTAGGGATCCACCAAACGGGCCGTACGGCGCCTCGCGCCGCGTGACGACCGCCCAGTAACCGGAGCATCACCCTCCGGATGACACGTGTCCATATGCTGGGCGACCTCTTCGTGCGCGCGAGAGGGCCGCCCAGACTGGGTGACGTTTTGCCGTCTCCCTCATTGGACGAGTCGCGCCCATGCCCAGCACCACCACCGAGACGCCCCCGAAGGCGGACGGCGTCTCCCTCTCGCACGGCCTGAAGCAACGCCATCTGTCGATGATCGCCCTCGGCGGGGTGATCGGCGCCGGGCTGTTCGTCGGCTCCGGTACGGCCATCGCCGCCGCCGGCCCGTCCGTCGTCGTCGCCTACACCCTCTCCGGCCTCCTGGTGATGCTGGTGATGCGGATGCTGGGCGAGATGTCCGCCGCGCATCCGTCGTCGGGCTCCTTCTCCGCGCACGCCGAGCGGGCGTTCGGTCCCTGGGCGGGGTTCACCGCCGGCTGGTCGTTCTGGGTGCTGCTGTGCACGGCGGTCGGCCTGGAGGGCATCGGCGCCGCGACGATCGTCACCGGCTGGCTGCCGGGCACGCCCGAGTGGGCGTGGGTGGCGCTGTTCATGGTGGCGTTCTGCGGGACGAACCTCGCGGCGGTGAAGAACTTCGGCGAGTTCGAGTTCTGGTTCGCGGCCCTCAAGGTCGGCGCGATCTCCCTGTTCCTGGTGCTCGGCGCGCTGGCGATCGCCGGTGTGCTGCCGGGCACGGACTCCCCGGGCACCTCCCACCTCACCGACCTCCTCCCCAACGGCGGCGAGGGCCTGGTGATCGGGCTGCTCGCCTCCGTCTTCGCGTACGGCGGTCTGGAGACGGTGACCATCGCGGCGGCCGAGTCGCAGGACCCGGTCAAGGGCGTGGCGGGCGCGGTCCGTACGGCGATGTGGCGGATCGCGCTGTTCTACATCGGCTCGATGGCGGTCGTCGTCACCCTGGTCCCGTGGGACTCCCCGGCGGTCGTCGAGGACGGTCCGTACGTCGCCGCCCTGAACCGCCTCGACATCCCGGGCGCCGACCAGGTGATGAACGTCGTGATCCTGGTCGCGCTGCTGTCCGCGATGAACGCCAACATCTACGGCGCCTCGCGCATCGGCTACTCGCTGGTCGAGCGCGGACAGGGCCCGAAGGCGCTCGGCCGGGTGTCGGGCGGGGTGCCGCGGGTCGCCGTACTGGCCTCCTCGGCCTTCGGCTTCCTGTGCGTGCTGCTGAGCTACTGGCGTCCTGACGACGTCTTCGCCTGGCTGCTGAACACCATCGGCGCGGTGATCCTGGTCGTCTGGATCTTCATCGCCGCCTCCCAGCTGCGGCTGCGCCGCCGGCTGGAGCGCGAGGCGCCGGAGCGGCTCACGGTGCGGATGTGGGCGTTCCCGTGGCTCACCTGGGTGGCGCTCGCCGGTATGGCGGCGGTCTTCGTCCTCATGGCCCGGGAGCCGGACACACGGGTGCAGCTCTACTCGACGGGCGCCATGACGCTGCTCCTGGCGGCCGGGGGATACGCCTGGCAGCGGGCGCGCGCCCGGAGCTGACGCCCGCCCCGACGGCCCTCGCGTGAACACGCGGGGGCCGTTTCGCGTGCCGGGGGCTCACGGACGGCCCTTTCCGCTGTTAGCGTGTAGTTGCAAGTAATGTGCAATAAGAGTCGCGCCCCGTGATCGTCTTCTCACCGTTCACCCGGCGGGCGGAAAGAGGGAGGCCCCCGCGAGGACAGGACTCGCGGGGGCTTCCGGTATGCGGCAATCCGGGTCACTGTTACGCAATGACGACACAGAGGACGACCACGGAGTTCTGCTGGACCTGCGACTCGGAACAGCCGCACCGTCGACTCGACAAGGCGGAGGAGACGGCGCTCAAGGAACGACTGGGCCGCGTGAGCGTGAACGAGTTCCGGCTCTGCGTGAACGTACTGGACCCGGACACCGGGAAGCAGTGCCGCAACCTGCGTACCGGCTGGGACAAGAAGCCCTTCACCCCGCCCATCAAGCTGCCCGTGATCGAGTGACCGTCACAGGTTGCTGAAGTCCGGCCCCTTCGTCCGCGTGCGCTTGATCTCGTAGAAGCCGGGGACGGAGGCCACCGCGAGGGTGCCGTCCCACAGGCGGGCGGCCTCGTCGCCCTTGGGCGCCGGGGTGACGACCGGGCCGAAGAAGGCGATCTCCTCGCCGTCGGGTCCGGGGACCGCGATGACCGGGGTGCCGACCTCCTGGCCCACCTTCTCGATGCCCTCCTTGTGGGAGGCGCGCAGCTCGGGCTCGTAGGGGGTGGAGTCCCAGTGCTCCATGAGGGACTCGGGCAGGCCGACGTCCTTCAGGGCGGCAGCGACCGTCTCCCTGCCCGGACCCTCGTCCTGGTTGTGGATGCGGGTGCCGAGCGCGGTGTAGAGGTCGCCGAGCACCTCCGCGCCGTGCTCCTGCTGGGCCGCGATGACCACCCGGACCGGACCCCAGGCCTTCACCTCGAGCATCTCGCGGTACTCGGCGGGGAGCTCGTCGAGCTTGTCCTCGTTGAGGACGGCGAGGCTCATCAGATGCCAGCGGACCTCGATGTCCCGCACCTTCTCCACCTCCCGCACCCAGCGGGAGGTCATCCAGGCCCAGGGGCACAGCGGGTCGAACCAGAAGTCGACGGGCGTGGCGGGGGTCTTGTCCGGCATGTCGCTCCTCGAAGAAGGAAAAGTGTGTCCGGGGTAACAACGTGAAGGGTCCCGGCCATTCCCGCCCGCCCCCTGTCAGGAGCGCATGGCAGGATCGGTCCTGATCATCCATGTCGACGACGCATGAGGAGTCCGCCCGTGCCCGGTGAAAATCTGACCCGTGACGAGGCCCGGGAGCGGGCAGCCCTGCTGTCCGTCGACGGGTACGAGGTGTCCCTGGACCTGCGTTCGGCGGTCGGCGAGCACAGCGGCGGAGGGCCGCGCACCTTCCGCTCCGTCACCACCGTCCGGTTCCGCTGCGCCGAGCCGGGAGCGAGCAGCTTCGCGGACCTGATCGCACCCGGCGTGACGGCCGTCTCCCTCAACGGGCGGGACCTCGACCCCGGCCAGGTCTTCGACGGCTCGCGGATCGCGCTGGAGGACCTGGCCGCCGAGAACGAGCTCGTCGTCGACGCGCAGTGCGCCTACTCCCGCACCGGCGAGGGCATGCACCGCTTCGTCGACCCCGAGGACGGCGAGGTGTACCTCTACACCCAGTACGAGCCGGCCGACTCCCGTCGCGTCTTCGCCAACTTCGAGCAGCCCGACCTCAAGGCCCCGTACCGCTTCGAGGTGCGCGCCCCCGAGGGCTGGACGGTGTGGAGCAACGGCGCCGGTGAACTCGCCGACGGCGTGTGGCGGTTCGCGGAGACCAAGCCGATCTCGACGTACATCACGTGCGTGGTGGCCGGCCCGTACCACTACGTGACCGACTCCTACGAGCGGGAGTTCGAGGACGGTACGCGGCTGGAGATCCCGCTCGGCGCGATGTGCCGCAAGGGTCTCGCCCCGCACTTCGACGCCGACGACGTGTTCCTGGTGACCAAGCAGGGCCTGGACTTCTTCCACGACCACTTCGACTACCCGTACCCGTTCGGCAAGTACGACCAGGCGTTCGTGCCCGAGTACAACCTGGGCGCGATGGAGAACCCGGGGATGGTGACCTTCCGGGAGGAGTTCATCTTCCGGGGCAAGGTGACGCGGGCGTCGTACGAGGGCCGGGCCAACGTCATCCTGCACGAGATGGCGCACATGTGGTTCGGCGACCTGGTCACCATGGAGTGGTGGGACGACCTGTGGCTGAAGGAGTCCTTCGCGGACTTCATGGGCGCGTTCTCGCTGGTCGGCGCGACCCGCTTCACCGACGGCTGGATCACCTTCGCCAACCGCCGCAAGGCGTGGGCGTACCGCGCGGACCAGCTCCCCTCCACGCACCCCATCACCGCCGACATCCGCGACCTCCAGGACGCCAAGCTCAACTTCGACGGCATCACCTACGCCAAGGGCGCCTCGGTGCTCAAGCAGCTGGTGGCGTACGTCGGCCAGGACGCGTTCCTGGAGGGCGCCCGGCGCTACTTCAAGCGGCACGCGTACGGCAACACGCGCCTCGGTGACCTGCTGTCGGTCCTGGAGGAGACCAGCGGGCGGGACATGGCCGCCTGGTCGCGGGCCTGGCTGCAGACGGCCGGCGTCAACTCCCTCACCCCGCAGGTGCTGCTGCGCGAGGACGGCAGGATCGACGAGCTGGCGATCGTGCAGGAGGCCGCCGAGTCGTACCCCGAACTGCGCCCGCACCGGGTGGCGGTGGGCCTGTACCGGCGCACCGAGGACGCCGGGGGGCTGCCGGCGCTGGAGCGGTACGCGCAGGCCGAGACGGACGTCGAGGGCGCGCGTACGGTCGTGGCGGAGCTGGCGGGCGCCGAGGCGCCGGACCTGGTGCTGGTCAACGACGACGACCTGACGTACTGCAAGACGCGGTTCGACGAGACCTCGCTGGCGGCGCTGCGGCGCGGCCTCGGCCACATGACCGACCCGCTGGCCCGCGCCCTGTGCTGGTCGGCGCTGTGGAACATGACGCGGGACGCGCTGCTGCCGGCCCGGGAGTTCATCGGCCTGGTGGTGAAGTTCGCGGGCCAGGAGACCGACATCGGCGTGCTGCAGATGCTGCACGCGTGGGCGGAGTCGGCGGCGGTGCACTACACCGCGGCCGAGCGGCGGGCGGAGGCCGGGCGGGAGCTGTGCCAGGCCGCCTCCGTCCAGATGTACTCCGCCGAGGCGGGCAGCGAGCACCAGCTCGCGTGGGCGCGGTTCTTCGCGCGCGTGGCCGATCTGCCGGCCGACTTCGAGCTGCTGACCTCGCTGCTCGACGGCACGGTGACCCTGCCGGGCCTGGAGGTCGACCAGGAGCTGCGCTGGGCGTTCCTGGAGCCGCTGGCCGCGCACGGCGTGGCGGACGAGAAGCGGCTGGACGCGGAGCTGGCCCGCGACGACACCGCGTCCGGCAAGCGGCACCACGTGCGCTGTCTGGCCGCCCGCCCGTCGGCGGCGGTCAAGGCGCAGTGCTGGGCGCAGGTCGTGGAGTCGGACGCACTGTCCAACGCGCTGGTGGAGGCCACCATCTCGGGCTTCGCGCAGGCGTCCCAGCGGGAGCTGCTCGCGCCGTACGCGGAGAAGTACTTCGCGGCGATCGAGCGGGTGTGGACCGAGCGGTCGATCCAGATCGGCATGGACGTGGTGCGGGGCCTGTTCCCCTCCTACCAGGACTCGCAGGCGACGCTGGACGCGACGGACGCGTGGCTCACCTCCCACGAGGACGCGGCCCCGGCCCTGCGCCGCCTGGTCCTGGAGTCCCGCGACGACCTGGCCCGCGCCCTGCGCGGCCAGGCCTGCGACGAGGCCGCCGCCGGCCGCTGAGTGCCGCGGCCGGCCGTTCCGTCACCGTTACAAGATGCCCGTGACCCCTGGTCCGTACCCGAACGGACCAGGGGTTTCCGGTATCCGAACATACGTCCTTCAGGGCGGCCTTGTCCTCATTTGTCGACGAGCCTGTAACAGGGGTTCAAGGACGGCCCGGAGGCGGGAAATTGCCGGGCATGAACCACAACACCCCGCTCTCCCCCCGCCCCCTGCACCACCTCTCCGCCGGCGCCGGACGCCGGGTGCTGACCCACGCGCAACTGCGCGCCCACGGCGTCTCGGCCGCGAAGGCGAGCGAGCGGTGCCGCCCCGGCGGGCCCTGGCTGCAACTGCTCCCGGGCGTCGTCCTGCTCCACCCCGGCCCGCCGACCAGCGAGGAGCGGCTGCACGCGGTGCTGATGTACGCGGCACGGGAGCGGACCGTGGGCGTCCCCGTCCAGCCCGGTACGGAGAGTCCTCCCGCGTCCGCCTACGGGGAGGCGATGATCACCGGGCCGGCCGCGCTGACCCTGCACGGCTTCTCCTCCTCTCCCCCGCTGCCGTCCCTGGAGGCCTTCGACGTCCTGGTCCCGCGGCTGCGCCGGCTGCGTTCGACGGGCTGCGCCCGGATCGTCCGTGCCTCCGAGCTGCCCGTCCCGGAGCAGGTCACGGGCCTGCCGGTGGCCCCGGTCCCGCGCGCGCTGGCCGACGCCGTGGCCGGCCTGCGGGACGCGGGCACGGTACGCCGGCTGCTCACCGAGGCGGTGCGCGGCGGCTTCTGCGACCCGGCGGCGGTGGTGCGCGAGCTGACCGCGGCGAAGCTGCTGAACCGGCCGCACGTGGTGGACGCGGTGGACTCGCTGCTGGCCGAGGGGCGGACGCTGGCGGAGTCCCGGCTGTACCGGATGGTGCGCGAGCACGGCCTGCCCGACCCGTGCTGGAACGTCGACCTGCGGCTGCCGGGCGGACCCCACCTCGGCGGGCTGGACGCGTACTGGCCGGAGCACGCGGTGGCGGTGGAGCTGGACACCCGCGCGCCGCGTCCGGGCCGGCGGCCCGACGACGAGGCCGAGTGGTCGGAGTACGCCCGCAAGCGCGAACACCTGGAGCGCCTCGGCATCACGGTCGTCCACATCACCCCGCGGGGGCTGCGGGACGCGATGGAGCAGCAGGCGGTGGTGGTCCGTACGGCGCTGATCGCCTCAGCCGACCGCGACCCGTCGGCGCATGTCGTGGTGCTGCCCCGGTAGGGGGCCGGGGCGGCACCGTCAGGAGGGGGTGGAGGGGCCGCCGGGAGCCGTCGCCCGGTGGCCCCTCCCGCGTGTCCGGGCCGCGGGCGTCAGTCGCCGCAGAACTCCGCCTCGATCACCGCCTCGGTGTCCCCCGCCCAGTCGCCGTTGAAGTTGAACGCCAGGGAGTGCCGGCCGTCCTTCGTCGTGACGGCCTCGGACAGGGAGCCGTGGATGCCGCCGCCGTGGCCCCAGACGTCCACGCCGCAGCTCAGCGTGGTCCTCATCAGGCCCAGGCCGTAGGCGTGGGTGGCGTCCACGGGGATCATGGTGGTCATCTCGCTCAGCTGCTCCCGGGGGAGCAGCCGGCCCGTCAGCAGGGCGCGGTAGAAGCGGTTGAGATCCTTGGAGTCGGAGATCATCTCGCCCGCCGAGTAGGCGATGGACGGGTTGAGGCGTGTGACGTCGTACGTGGGGCCGGTCGCGGTCTCCGCCAGCTTGGAGTAGGCGCGGCTGCTGGGGCGGGGCAGGGAGGTACGGGTGCCGGGGACCGAGGTGGCGGTCAGGTGCAGGGGGTCGATGACGCGCCGGCGGACCTCCTCGCCGTAGGGGCGGCCGGTGGCCTTCTCGATCACCATGCCGGCCAGGACGTAGTTGGTGTTGGAGTAGTTCCAGGAGGTGCCGGGCTCGAAGTCCGGCTCGTGGGCCAGGGCGATCCGTACGAGTTCCTCCGGGGCCAGGGTGTCGTAGCGGTGCTCGAAGAAGCCGCCCTCCTTCGTGAAGTACGTGCGGCCGAAGTCCTCGTCCGCCGTGTAGTTGAAGACGCCGCTGGTGTGGTTCAGCAGTTGCCTGAGGGTGATCCGGGTGCCGTCGTGACCGTTGCCGGTCACCAGGCCGGGCAGCCAGGTGTCGACGGTGTCGTCCAGGGACAGCTTCCCCTCGGCCTCCAGTTGCAGCAGCACCGTCGCCACGAAGGTCTTGGTGATGCTGCCGACCCGGTAGCGGTCCTGCGGGGAACGCTTCCGTTCCGTGCGGAGGTCGCCCACCCCGGCTGTCGCCGCCCAGGTGCCCCTCCCGTCCCGCGCCGTCGCCGTCACACCGGGCACGCCCGCGGCGACCGCGGCCTTCATCGCCCCGCGGGTCGCCTGGTGGTCGCCGGTGCCGGTGGCGGCGGTGGTGTTCCCCGTTCCGGCCCCGGTGTCCGAAGGCGCCGCCACGGCGGGGGCCGCCAGGGCCGCCGAAAGGGCCACCGCCACCGTCGCCACCGCTGTCGTCCGCATCCGCATGCTCGTGTCTCCCCTGTTCATCGGGCATGGTCGCGGGGAGGGACCGCGGACGGGCCGGCGGGGTTGCCGCCGGACGCGGTGGTTGACCGGGTTTCGGCCTTTCTCCGGGGGCGGTTCGGCAGTGCGGTCCTCCGGGCGCCGGCCGGGTCCGCACCCGCGCCTCCCCTACGCGGACTCCACCCGCCCCGCCGCCGGACGTTCCCGCCACAGCCGCAGCCCGATGTCGACCATGCGGACGCGGACCAGGTCCGGGACGGCGTCCAGGGGCTGCCAGGCGGCGAGGTCGGTGGAGCCGCCGATCTCGTTGCGCAGTTCACCGCCGGTGATCCGGCCCTCGTAGACCAGCCGTACGCCGTGGTGGTCGACGGAGCGGCCGAAGCGGGCGGGGAAGGTGCGGCGGGTGGAGTTCACCCCGAGCAGGCCGGTGACCTCGATGCGGTAGCCGGTCTCCTCCTCGACCTCCCGCCGCACGGTGTCGTAGGGATCCTCGCCGTGCTCCATGCCGCCGCCCGGCAGCACCCACTCGGGGACACCGCCGGGGCCCGGTGACCGGGCGAGCAGGAACTGTCCGTCGCGCACCACCACGGCGTAGGCCGCCACCCTCAGATTCCGTCGCATCCGGGGACGTTAACCCGGCGGCCGGTACCGCGTGGGCCGCATGGGCGACTTGTCGCCTTCGGCGCCCCATCTCCCCATAAGGGCATCGGGGGTTTTCCCCATACATCCATTTCGACTCGGCCAACTCTCGCCAAACACCCGCCCCTTGCGTAAGGCTCGACGATCGTCCGGAATCGCGTTCCGGACCGTCGCGACCAGGGTCGATCGGCTCCGGTCGCTCCACGATCGTTCCTTTACTCACAAGGGATGCCGATGACCCACTCCCCACAGCGCGAACCGATACCGGGCGCCAGACGCGTGGCCCGTATCGCCGTGGCCGCCGGTCTCGTCGCCGCGCTCTCCGCGGCCGGGCCGATCCCCCTGGCCATGGCCGCCGACGCGCCGCCCGCCGTCCCCGCCGACGCGGACGTCAAGTCCGCGCACGACAAGCTCGGCGCGGACGACGCGGACCTGCTCGCCGAGGCCAAGGCCGACGGCGCCAAGAACGTCACGATGATGATCGCCACCACTCCCGGCAAGACCGAGCAGGTCGCCGGGCAACTGGACGCGGTCAAGGGCGGTTCGGTCGGCCGGACCCACGACGAGCTCGGCTACGTCCGGGCCACCGTCCCCACCGGCAAGGCGGACGCGGCGATCGCCGCCGCCGCCAAGCTCTCCTCCGTGCACGGCGTCGACCTGCGCGAGGAGATCCCGCTGGACGACCCGACACCGAGCGCGGACACCGCGGAGCGGGCCGGGGGCGAGCACCGCGGGCACGGCGACCGCACCTACCCGGCACCCGGCAAGCGGACGCCCGCGGAGAACCCGTACAACCCGTCCTTCGAGACCGGTGCCGTCGAGTTCGTCGAGGACAACCCGAAGGCGGACGGCCGCGGGGTCACCATCGGCATCCTCGACTCCGGCGTCGACCTCGGCCACCCCGCGCTGCAGAGGACCACCACCGGCGAGCGCAAGATCGTCGACTGGGTGACGGCGACCGACCCGATCGTGGACAACGACCGGACCTGGCGTCCGATGGTCTCCTCCGTCTCCGGACCGACCTTCACCTACGGCGACAAGACCTGGACGGCGCCCGCCGGTTCGTACCGGATCAGCACGTTCCTGGAGTCGTACACCGCCGGCGGCGACGCCAAGGGCGACGCCAACCGCGACGGCGACACCACCGACTCCTGGGGCGTCCTCTACGACGCCGCCGCCGGCACGGTCCGCGTCGACCTGAACGGCAACCAGGACTTCGGCGACGACACCCCGATGAAGCCGTACAAGGACGGCTTCCAGATCGGGTACTTCGGCACCGACGACCCGAGGACCGACATCGCCGAGCGCCAGCCGTTCGTCGTGGAGATCCGCGAGGACGTCCCGATGGACCCCTACGGCGGTGACTGGACCGGCAAGACGGCCGACTTCGTCAACATCGGCGTCATCGAGTCCGAGCACGGCACCCACGTCGCCGGCATCACCGCCGCCAACGGCCTGTTCGGCGGGCGGATGGACGGCGCCGCCCCCGGCGCGAAGATCGTCTCCTCGCGCGCCTGCACCTGGTCCGGCGGCTGCACCAACGTGGCGCTCACCGAGGGCATGATCGACCTCGTCACCGAGCGCGGCGTCGACATCGTCAACATGTCCATCGGCGGCCTGCCGGCGCTCAACGACGGCAACAACGCCCGCGCCGAGCTGTACACCCGCCTGATCGACACCTACGGCGTCCAGCTGGTGATCTCCGCGGGCAACTCCGGCCCCGGCGCCAACACCATCGGCGACCCGTCGCTCGCCGACAAGGTCATCTCCGTCGGCGCGTCCGTCTCCAAGGAGACCTGGGCCGCCAACTACGGCTCCGTAGTGGAGAAGAAGTACGCCATGATGCCGTTCTCCTCGCGCGGTCCGCGTGAGGACGGCGGCTTCACGCCGACGCTGGTCGCGCCCGGCGCGGCGATCAACACCATCCAGACCTGGATGCCGGGCGCCCCGGTCGCCGAGGCGGGCTACGACCTGCCGGCCGGCTACGGCATGCTCCAGGGCACCTCGATGGCCTCCCCGCAGGCCGCCGGCGCCTCCGCGCTGCTGCTGTCCGCCGCGAAGCGCGAGCACATCGACCTCACGCCCGCCGAGCTGCGCACCGCCCTCACCTCCACCGCCGAGCACATCAAGGGTGTGCAGGCCTACGAGGAGGGCGCCGGCCTCATCGACGTCGAGGACGCCTGGGACGCCATCCGCGACGGCGCCACGGCCCACACGTACACGGTGAAGGCGCCGGTCGACACCGCGATCGACCAGTTCCTGGAGACCCCCGGCTTCGGCACGGGCCTCTACGACCGTGAGGGCGGCCTGAAGGCCGGGCAGAAGAAGACGTACGACATCACGATCACCCGTACGTCCGGCCCCGACCGCGCGGTCCGGCACGAGCTGGACATCGAGAACAACGAGGGCCGCACCTTCCGCATCGTCGGCGACGACGACGTCCGGCTGCCGCTGAACGAGCCGGTCACCGTCAAGGTCCAGGCCGCGCCGCGCTCGGCCGGCATCAAGAGCGCGATCCTGGAGGCCGACGACCCGCGCACCGAGGGCGTCGACCAGCAGATCCTCACCACCGTGGTCGTCTCCGAGCCGCTGGAGCACACCTTCTCCACGTCCG
This sequence comes from Streptomyces sp. NPDC053426, assembly GCF_055585405.1. Lineage (NCBI taxonomy): Bacteria > Bacillati > Actinomycetota > Actinomycetes > Kitasatosporales > Streptomycetaceae > Streptomyces > Streptomyces sp. NPDC053426. The sequence goes on from NZ_JBVJKE010000006.1 coordinate 12,089, forward strand.
GCACGGCCCAGCGCAACAGCACCACCTCCTACTTCGTCACCGTGCCCGAGGGCGCGAGGACGCTGGAGGTCGCGATGAGCGGGCTGAAGGACGGCAGCCAGACCCGGTTCGTCGCCATCCACCCGTACGGCGTCCCGGCCGACCCGACGTCGACGATCAACTGCTACCCGAACTACGACAACCCGGCCAACACCTGCCGCCCCGACGTGCGCTCGTACGCGGACCCGCAGCCGGGCGTGTGGGAGATCGAGGTCGAGGCCCGGCGCACCTCGCCGCTGCTCGACAACCCGTACGAGCTGGACGTCGCCGTCCTCGGCGCGGCCTTCGACCCGGAGACCGTGACCGTGTCCGAGGCGAAGGTCGGCACCCCGGCCGCCGTCTCGTGGACGGTGACGAACGAGTTCGCCGCGCTGGAGGGCGAGCTGGTGGGCGGCCCGCTCGGCTCGTCGAAGACGGACCGGCCGGCCATCGCGACCGGTGACACGCACACGACCACGGTCGAGGTGCCCGAGGGCGCCACCTCCCTCGACGTGGCCATCGGCAACGTCTCGGACACCTCCGCCGACCTGGACCTGACGGTCTACGACGCCGCCGGCGACCAGGTCGCCCAGTCCGCCGACGGCGACTCGGAGGAGTCGGTCTCCATCGCCTCCCCGGCGGCCGGTACGTACACCGTCGAGGTCGTGGGCTACTCGGTCCCGGCCGGTTCCACGGAGTACGACTACCGTGACGTGTTCTTCTCCGCCTCGCTCGGCTCCGTCACCGTCGACGGCTCCGCGCCGGTGGAGCTCGGCACGGGCGACTCGGCCACCGTCTCCGGCGACGTCACCGTCGCGGCGGCGGCTCCCGAGGGGCGTGCGTTCTTCGGGCGCGTGCAGCTGGTGAACGCGCGCGGCACGGTCGCGGGCGTCGGCAGCGTGGCGATCGGGAAGGTCGTTCCGTAAGGAACGGGCCGGTTCTTCCGGGAGGGGCGGGCGTCCGTTGCGGGCGCCCGCCCCTTCGTCGTGCTCAGCCGCAGGTGAGGGTGCGCGACTCGGGGAGCGAGGCGGTGATCCGGACCCGCTCGGGGGCGATGTCCGCCTCCCCCACGATCACCGTGTCCGGGCGGACGCCCTCGGCGGGCATGCCGACCAGCACCTGGTCGCCCTCGTGCAGCGGGGCGTCACCGGCGAGGTCCCGGAGGAAGGCGACCTCGCCCCCGCCCTTGTAGTAGCGGCTCGCCTGCAGCGTGACCCGCTCCGCCCCGGCCCCCGGTACGGGGTCCACCGCCAGCACGGTGCCCTCGGCGACGAGGCGGGCGCAGGCGAGGTAGCGGGGGCTGCCGAAGGCGGCCCCGCCCGCGTCCTCACCGCCCGCCTCCTTGGAGTCGGCCCGCGCGGCGGAAGCGCCCGCGTCCGAGTCGGACATCCCCCCGGTCTGCGTCACGAGCCACCCCATGCCGACGACGACGGTGGCGGCAGCGGCGGCCACGAGGGCACCGAGGGCGGCCTTGAGGGGCCGACGCCGGCCACGGTGCGGCCCACGGGAGCCGCGCACGGTACCGGGACGCCCACCGGCCGGGTGCCTCATCGCCGGCCGGGCGGCCGGCGGGTTCGCGGGCTCGTGCCCGGTCTCCGGGCCGTTTCCGCTCCCGGCCCGCGCCCCGGAGTCCGGTCCGTCCCCGGGCTCCGGTCCGCCGCTCGGCCGCCCGGCCCCGGCTCGCCCCGCCGGTTCACCGGCCCCCTCCCCGTCCGCCGTCTCCTCGCCGGGGGCCGCGAGGGCGTCCCCGATCAGCGCCAGCTGCTCCCTCAGTACGGTGATGTCGGCGGCGGCCGCCCGGTGCGCGGCCGTGAACACCGGGTCCTGCCGGGCCCGCGCGGGCAGCGGCTCGTCGAGGACGGCGGCCATCAGCGCGTCCATGCCGTCGTACTCGACGCTCTCGGCGTTCTCGGCGTCCCGGGGTTCGTCGTGGGCGGGCATGTCAGACCACCTCGTCCTCGTGCAGGCGGGTGCGCAGGGCGCGTACCGCCGTGTGCAGCCTGCTCTTGACCGTGCCCTCCGGGACGCCGAGCTGCTCGGCGATGGACCGGACCGGCAGATCGGCGTAGAAGCGCAGCACGACCACCTGGCGCTGCGCGTCGGGCAGCTCGTCCAGGCCGCGGGCCACGGCGAGGGAGAGCAGGCTGGTCTCCTCGCCGGAAGGGGCCGCCTCCGCCGGACGGAGCGCGGCGAGGCGCTCGCCCAGCCGCTCCTGGCGGCGTTTGGCCCGGTGCCAGTCCATGGCGAGGTTGGAGGCGACCACCGCCGCCCACGCCGAGACGTCCCGCGGCGCCTCCCGCCCGCTCGCGGCGCGTTCCAGCAGCCGCAGGCGGACCTGCTGCACCCCGTCCGGCAGGTCCGCCTGCGGTACCCCGCCCAGCGCGAGCACCGCCCGCACCCGGCGTTCCTGCGCCGCGTCCAGCGGGTCGTCGTCCGTGGCGACGTACGACGACCCCCGGCCGCGCCGGATCCTTCCGCGCAGCACCGGCCACCCCCCTCACGCTGTTTCCTCTACGACGCCGCTTCCGCCCGGAACGTTCGGCCGGGTTCTCCGGATCCGGCCGAGGCGTACGTCACACCTTCGTGTGACCGGGACCGGACCGGGCAGGGGACCTTGCGGTCCACGGCCCCCGACGGCTGAATTTCTGCAGCTCAGGGGCGTGGCGGCCGAAGGTCCGCAACCGGTGGCCGCCGCCGGTGTGTCCCACTTCGCGGGCGGGGTCCGCAAAGAATTGGACAGGTGGGCCGTGGTCGGCCGCATGATGGAAGAGCCTCGGCCAGGCATTCGGACACGAATCAGGACACAGTAGGGAGTCGCCGTGAGGGTCGGAATCGTCGGAGCCACCGGTCAGGTGGGCACGGTCATGCGCAGGATCCTCAAGGAGCGGAACTTCCCGGTCACGGAGCTGCGCCTGTTCGCCTCGGCCCGCTCGGCCGGCACGGAGCTGGACGGCGTGACGGTGGAGGACGCGTCCACCGCCGACTACAGCGGCCTGGACATCGTGCTGTTCTCCGCGGGCGGCGCGACCTCGAAGGCGCTGGCCGAGAAGGTCGCCGCGCAGGGCGCGGTCGTGATCGACAACTCCTCCGCCTGGCGCAAGGACCCCGAGGTCCCCCTCGTCGTCTCCGAGGTGAACCCGCACGCGATCGCGAACCGCCCCAAGGGCATCATCGCCAACCCGAACTGCACGACGATGGCCGCGATGCCGGTCCTGCGTCCGCTGCACGCGGAGGCGGGCCTTCAGGCGCTGGTCGTCGCCACGTACCAGGCCGTGTCCGGTTCCGGCCTCGCGGGCGTCGCGGAGCTGCACGGCCAGGCGCAGAAGGTGATCGACGAGGCCGACAAGCTGACCCACGACGGCTCGGCGGTCGACTTCCCCGAGCCCGGCGTCTACAAGCGCCCCATCGCCTTCAACGTGCTGCCGCTGGCCGGCAACCTCGTCGACGACGGTCTGAACGAGACCGACGAGGAGCAGAAGCTGCGCAACGAGTCCCGCAAGATCCTGGAGATCCCCGAGCTGAAGGTCTCCGGCACGTGCGTGCGCGTCCCGGTGTTCTCCGGGCACTCGCTGCAGATCAACGCCCGTTTCGCCCGCCCGATCAGCGCCGAGCGCGCGACCGAGCTGCTGGCGGACGCCCCCGGTGTCGTCCTCACCGACATCCCCACCCCGCTCCAGGCCGCCGGCCAGGACCCGTCGTACGTCGGCCGGATCCGCCCCGACGAGACGGTGGAGCACGGCCTCGCGCTGTTCGTCTCCAACGACAACCTCCGCAAGGGCGCGGCGCTGAACGCCGTGCAGATCGCGGAGCTGGTGGCGGCGGAGCTGAGCGCGTAACACCGCGGGCATGACCGAGGGGGCCGTCCACCCGTGGACGGCCCCCTCGGGGCGTTCAGAGCGCCAGGTGCCGCCGCAGCGCCACGTCGATATCGGCCATGCGCTGTCGGGGGACGGCACCGACCCGTTGCAGCAGACGCTCCGGCGCGACGGCGCGCACCTGCTCGCACTGCGCCTTGGAGTCCTTGGGCAGACGACTCTCGTCGGCGACGCGGGGGACGGCCGGGCGGCCGGCGTCGTCGAGGGTCAGCAGTTCCTTCCGGACGGCCGGGGGGACGGGGCGTGCGGTGTGGGTCGTCATGCCCCCAGACTCGCTCCCGCCCGCCCCGGCCGCCGGCGGGTTCCGGACGTCGAGCCCACCCTCGCCCGCCGGACGACACAGGGGAATCCCCATGGTCCGGCTCGGTCATCGCCTCATCCCGATGTCGCGTGGAAGGATGGCGCAACCCACACATATCGAGGAGATGACCGCGTGCCTGGCACAAACCTGACTCGCGAAGAGGCGCGGCAGCGGGCGAAGCTGCTGACCGTTGACTCGTACGAGATCGATCTCGACCTCTCCGGCGCGCAGGAGGGCGGTACCTACCGGTCCGTGACCACGGTGCGCTTCGACGTCGCCGAGGACGGCGACGGCGCGGAGTCCTTCATCGACCTGGTGGCCCCCACCGTGCACGAGGTGACCCTCAACGGGGACTCCCTCGACCCCGCCGAGGTCTTCGCGGACTCCCGTATCGCCCTGCCTGGCCTGCTGAAGGGCCGCAACATCCTCCGGGTGAGCGCCGACTGCGCGTACACCAACACCGGTGAGGGTCTGCACAGGTTCGTCGACCCGGTCGACGACCAGGCGTACCTGTACACCCAGTTCGAGGTGCCGGACGCCCGCCGCGTCTTCGCGAGCTTCGAGCAGCCCGACCTGAAGGCGACCTTCCAGTTCACCGTGAAGGCGCCGGAGGGCTGGACCGTCGTCTCCAACTCGCCCACGCCGGAGCCGCGGGAGAACGTCTGGACGTTCGAGCCGACCCCGCGCATCTCGTCGTACATCACGGCGCTGATCGTCGGCCCGTACCACTCCGTGCACAGCGTCTACGAGAAGGACGGCCAGTCCGTCCCGCTCGGCATCTACTGCCGTCCGTCGCTGGCCGAGTACCTCGACTCCGACGCGATCTTCGAGGTCACCCGGCAGGGCTTCGACTGGTTCCAGGAGAAGTTCGACTACGCGTACCCGTTCGCCAAGTACGACCAGCTCTTCGTGCCGGAGTTCAACGCGGGCGCGATGGAGAACGCGGGCGCGGTGACCATCCGCGACCAGTACGTCTTCCGGTCGAAGGTGACGGACGCGGCGTACGAGGTGCGTGCGGAGACCATCCTGCACGAGCTGGCCCACATGTGGTTCGGCGACCTGGTCACCATGGAGTGGTGGAACGACCTGTGGCTGAACGAGTCGTTCGCCACGTACACGTCCATCGCCTGCCAGGCCGCGGCGCCCGGTTCGCGCTGGCCGCACTCGTGGACGACGTTCGCCAACTCGATGAAGACCTGGGCCTACCGCCAGGACCAGCTTCCGTCCACGCACCCGATCATGGCGGACATCCGCGACCTGGACGACGTGCTCGTCAACTTCGACGGCATCACGTACGCCAAGGGCGCGTCCGTGCTGAAGCAGCTCGTCGCGTACGTCGGCGAGGACGAGTTCTTCCGGGGCGTGCAGGCGTACTTCAAGCGCCACGCGTACGGCAACACGCGCCTGTCCGACCTGCTGGGCGCGCTGGAGGAGACCTCGGGGCGCGATCTGAAGACGTGGTCGAGGCAGTGGCTGGAGACGGCCGGCATCAACGTGCTGCGCCCGGAGATCGAGACAGACGGTGAGGAAGGGGCCGGTGTCATCACCTCCTTCGCCGTCCGCCAGGAGGCCCCGGCGCTCCCGGCCGGCGCCAAGGGTGAGCCGACGCTGCGCCCGCACCGCATCGCGATCGGCCTGTACGACCTCGACGAGGCGACGGGCAAGCTGGTGCGCGGCGAGCGCGTAGAGCTGGACGTCGACGGCGAGCTGACGGCCGTACCGGAGCTGACCGGCAAGCGCCGTCCGGCGGTCGTCCTCCTCAACGACGACGACCTGTCCTACGCCAAGGTGCGCCTGGACGAGCAGTCGCTGGCGTTCGTCACCGAGCACCTGGGCGACTTCGCGGAGTCCCTCCCGCGTGCCCTGTGCTGGGCCTCCGCCTGGGACATGACGCGGGACGCGGAACTCGCCGCCCGCGACTACCTGTCCCTGGTGCTGTCGGGCATCGCCAAGGAGTCCGACATCGGTGTCGTGCAGTCGCTGCACCGCCAGGTGAAGCTGGCGATCGACCTGTACGCGGACCCCAAGGCCCGCGAGGCCCTGCTGGCCCGCTGGACCGACGCCACGCTGGCCCACCTGCGGTCCGCCGAGCCGGCGAGCGACCACCAGCTCGCGTGGGCGCGGGCGTTCGCGGCGACGGCCCGTACGCCGGAGCAGCTCGACCTGCTGGAGGGCCTGCTGGCCGGTACGCAGACCGTCGAGGGGCTGGCCGTGGACACGGAGCTGCGCTGGTCGTTCGTGCAGCGGCTGGCGGCGGTGGGCCGGTTCGACGAGGCGGAGATCGCGGGCGAGTACGAGCGGGACCGGACGGCGGCCGGTGAGCGGCACGCCGCGACCGCCCGCGCGGCCCGCCCGACCGAGGAGGCCAAGGCGGAGGCGTGGGCCTCGGTCGTCGAGTCCGACAAGCTGCCGAACGCCGTCCAGGAGGCGGTCATCGCCGGCTTCGTCCAGACCGACCAGCGGGAGCTGCTGGCGCCGTACACGGACCGGTACTTCGAGGTGCTGGCGGACGTCTGGGAGTCCCGCTCGCACGAGATGGCCCAGCAGATCGCGGTCGGCCTCTACCCGACGGTCCAGGTCTCCGGCGAGACCCTCGACAAGACGGACGCCTGGCTGACGTCCGCCGAGCCGAACGCGGCCCTGCGCCGCCTGGTCTCGGAGTCCCGCGCGGGCGTGGAACGCGCGCTGCGCGCCCAGGCGGCGGACGCGGCGGCGTCCTAGCCGGTACGCGCGTCAGGGGCGCCCGGTGCCGTTCCGGGCTCCCCTGACCTCCGGCCGCTGCCGGCCGTCCCCGGCCAGGAACCCGGCGACGGTCCGGACGAAGTCGTCCGGACCGTCCACCCACGGGTTGTGCGCGGCGCCCGCCTGGACGACGTGCTCGCCGCGCGGGAAGAGCCCCGCCACCTCGGCGGCGGAGTCCGGACGCGGGGAGCCGTCCAGCGCACCGGACACGACGAGGACGGGCGCGTCCAGTTCGCCCAGTACCGCGCGGGCGGCGTCCGCGCCGTCGAAGGCTCCCGGGGCCAGGTAGGCGGCCGCAGCTTCCTCGTCGAACCACTCCGCGCACGCGGCGGCGTGCTTCTGCGCGGCGGCGTCCCAGCGGCCGTAGGACAGGCGGTCGAGCAGCGCGAAGTCCGCCTCGCCCGCCTCCCCCGACACGGCCCGCTCGAAGGCCGGCCGGACGTCCTCGTACCAGGGCTCGTCGCGGCGCAGCTCCAGCGCCTCGCGGCGCCGCTCGACGGGGAAGTCGATCCCGGCGGTGCGCGCACGCGCGCAGACCAGGACGAGCGAGCGCACCCGCTCCGGATACCGGGCCGCGTAGGCCAGTACGAGGTCACCGGAGGCCGAATGGCCGAGAAGGTCCAGCCGCTCCAGGCCGAGGGCGGTCCGGAGCGCCTCGATGTCCTCGGCCTGTCTGTCCACGCGGAAGCCCGCGGGATCGGCGGGCCCGGCCGAGTCCCCCGTGCCGCGCAGGTCCAGCAGCACCAGCTCCTGCCGTGCGGCCAGCCCACCGAGGTCGCCGAAGTAGGCGGAGGGCATCATCGGACCGCCGGGAACGCAGACGAGCGGTTGATCACCCCCGGAGCCCTTCCGGTGGTAGGCGAGTCGGATCCCGTCGGGCGCGTCGAAAGTCGGCATGAGCCGGATGCTCGCAGGCGGGGTGACGATCCGCCACGCCATTTACCGATCACGCACGGGCGGGAGCCGGCCCCGGCGGTCACCGGACGCTCCAGCGGTGGAGGTGGCACCGGTCGGGCGACAGCGCGCTGTGGACCGGGGCGTGGAACGCGGACCCCGTGCCGGTCAGGTGTCCTGCGGGCGGTCGGCGAGGGGGCGGCCGACGATCTGCTGGAGGGCGTCGACGTACGCGGTGAAGGCCCGGCGGCCCTGGGCGCTGAGCTTGAGCCAGGTGCGGGGGCGCTTGCCGACGTAGCCCTTGCGGATCTCGACGTAGCCGGCCTTCTCCAGGGCGGCGGCGTGTTTGGACAGCACCGAGTCGCTGATCTCCAGGCTGTCCCGGACGAAGGAGAACTCGGCCTCGGTCGCCGCCGCCAGGAGCGAGACGATCTGGAGCCGGGCGGGTGCGTGGATCACCGGATCGAGGTTCACCGGACCACCCTCCCCGCCGAGTGGGCCAGCACCTGGTTCTCCGCCCAGCGGGTGGTGGCCGCCGCGTAGAGGGCGGCGACGGCCCCGGCGACGGCCTTCTGCCAGACGGCGGAGTCGGTGAACGAGCCGGCGACGACCGGGACCAGCCCCCAGACGGCGAAGATCGAGACGAACCACAGGGCCGTCCGGACACCGGCGTTCACGGTCCAGGTGCGCGGCCTCCAGCGGACGCGCATCCGGGCGGCCAGCGCGCCGGTGAGGAGGGCCAGGCCCGCGACGTCCGCCACGGTGAGCGCGATCTGAGCGGTGCCGTCCAGTTCCGCGGCGATCGCGGCGACGGTGACCAGGGCGACCGTGCCCGGCAGGTACCAGAGCGGGAGGCGCTGGGCGGCGTAGGCCCTCTGCTGGACCCGCTCGATCTCGGAGAGGGTGTCGGCGGGGCTCGGCGTCGCGTCCATGCGGGAGATACCTGCTTCCTCGTGAACTACTTGACGCAATGGAAAGTACCCGCCCACTTTCCATTGCGTCAAGTAGTTTCCACCGAGGGAGTGGAGGGGTGCCGGCGCAGGGCTTCGGCGCCATCGGACGACGCGGCGCGGGAGGGCGCGGGCGCCGCAGGGGCCGTCCGGGCGGACGGGGCGGCACTCTGCCCCGCCACCGTCGCGCCGAACGCCAGCGCCATGCCCGTCAGCTGCAGCGGCGTCAGGCTCTCGCCGAGGGCCGCCCAGCCGACCACCGCCGCCGTGAGGGGGCTGAGCGGGCCGAGGAAGGTGACCTGGGTGGCGGTGAGGCGGCCGATGCCCCGGAACCAGAGCCAGTACGCGATCGCCGTGTTCGCCAGGGCGAGGTAGAGGTAGCCGCCGACCGCCGGGGCGTCCAGGGCCGGCGGGGCACCCTCGGCCAGGAAGGCGACGGGCGCGATCAGCAGGCCCCCGGCCGTCAGCTGCCAGCCCGTCAGGGCGAGCGGGCCGACGCCCTCCGGGCGGCCCCAGCGCTTGGTGAGGACGGTGCCGGCGGACATCGAGGCGGTGGAGGCGAGGGCCGCGGCGACACCCAGCACGTCCAGCGCGCCGGCCGCCTTCAGGACCACCAGGCTGACGCCGAACGCGGCCACGACCCCGGTGACCACATTGCGGACCGTCGGCCGCTGCCCCAGCAGCAGCGCCGAGAGGCCGACCACGAGCAGGGGGCCCGCCGAGCCGACCACCGCCGCCATGCCACCGGGCAGCCGGTACGCGGAGAGGAACAGCAGCGGGAAGAAGGCGCCGATGTTGAGCGCGCCCAGCACCGTCGCCTTCCACCACCAGGCCCCGCGCGGCAGCACCCGGACGAGTGCGAGCAGGACCAGCCCGGCGGGCAGGGCGCGCATCAGGCCGGTGAACAGGGGCCGGTCGGGCGGGAGGAACTCCGTGGTCACGGCGTAGGTGGTGCCCCAGGAGACGGGGGCGAGGGCGGTGAGCGCGATGAGGGTGGCACGGTTCGCGGCCATGACGGGCGCACCTCTTCCGAGTAGGTCGATGACAAGTAGCTTAGTCGCAAGCTACTTGCCGTCAATCCACTTTCTTGCGGCTGACCGGTTTTCGGCGGATACTCCTGCCCATGACCCCGGAGCAGCGCCCCCAGGACCCCGTCGACGCGATCATCGAGCAGTGGGCGCGGGTGCGGCCCGATCTCGACACCGCCGGCATGGAGGTCTTCGGGCGCGTCTTCCGGCTCGCGCGCGCCATGGGCGACCGGATGGAGAAGGAGTACGGCAAGTACGGGATCTCCCGAGGGGAGTTCGACGTCCTCGCCACCCTGCGCCGCTCCGGGGAGCCCTACACCCTCTCCCCCCGCCAGCTCTCGGCCACGCTGATGCTCACCACCGGCGGGATGACCGGCCGCCTCGACAAGCTGGAGCGCGCGGGACTGCTCCGCCGCTCCCCCGACCCGCACGACCGCCGCGGACTGCAGGTCACGCTCACCGAGGCGGGCCTGCGCCTGATCGACGCGGCGGTCGGCGCGGGTCTCGCCGTCCAGACGGAGGCCCTGTCCACCCTGGAGGGGGAACGGGCGGGGGAGCTGGCCGACCTGCTGCGGGAGCTGCTGCTCGCGACCGAGAGGTAGGGGCCGCCCCTCCTCCCCGGCCCCTCAGCCGACGTGCGCGGCGAGCGCGGCCTCGACGTCGGCCGCACCGGCGGCGTCCGACGCCCAGGCCACGTATCCGTCGGGGCGCACCAGCACGGTCGTACGGCGGCTCCCGGACGCCCAGCGTTCCACCGCGAGCCGTTCCTTGCGGGCGCCCCCGTCGTCGTACGGCTCCGGCGTGATCAGTACGAAGCGGCCGCCGCGCAGCGCCTGGTGCAGGCGGCCTCCGCCCCCGAGCGCCACGTCGGGGACGCGCAGGCCGGTCATGCGGTGGGCGCCGAGGGGCGCGGCGTACCGGACGCCGACGCCGGTGACCTGGCCGAGCGTCCTGCGGCGGACCGGGGCGACATGGGTGACCACCGCGGCCAGGGCCGCGCGCAGCGCCAGGGTCGTGGAGCGCCGGGCCATGGCGAGCCGGACGATGCCGCCGCTGCTGCGCAGCACCGCCCGGCCGACCGGGTGCCGTTCGGCGTGGTACGTGTCGAGCAGGGAGTCGGGGGCGCGGCCGTCCAGCACCTGGACGAGCTTCCAGCTCAGGTTGGCCGCGTCCTGCATGCCGGTGTTCATGCCCTGTCCGCCGGCCGGGGTGTGCACGTGCGCGGCGTCCCCGGCGAGGAGGACGCGGCCCACGCGGTAGGCGGGCGCCTGGCGTTCGTCGCTGTGGAAGCGGGACGTCCAGCGGGCGTCGTGCATGCCGTGGTCCCGGCCGAGGGCCAGGCGGGCGATCTCCTTGACCTCTTCGAGGTCGAGGGGTGTGTCGTCGGGGACGTCGTGGGCCCGGTTCCAGCCGATGACCCGGTGGTAGCCGTCGCCGAACGGCGCGAGGAAGGCGAAGGCGTCCCCGACGGCGTTCACGGTGAGCAGCGTCCCCGGCGGCTCGGCGAGCCGTACGTCCGCCAGGACCACGGACCGGATGACGGAACGTCCGGGGAACGGCAGCCCGACCGCCTCCCGCACGGTGCTGCGCATTCCGTCGGCGCCGACGACGTACGCGGCCCGCAGCTCCCCGCGCTCCCCGCCGGGACCCTGGGTGGTGAGGGTCACGCCGTCCGCGTCCTGGGTCAGTCCGGTCGCCTCGGTCTCGTACCGGAAGTCCGCGCCGGCCTCGACGGCCCGCCGCAGCAGGGCCTTCTCCACCTCGTACTGCGGGACGACCAGGAGATGGGGGAATCGGGAGGGGAGCGCGCGGAGGTCGAGTTCGAGCCGGTCGAACAGGCGCAGCCGGTCGAGCGGGCGGCCGACCGCCTCCAGCTCGTCGGCCAGGCCCCGCACGTCGAGCTGTTCGAGGGTGCGGGCGTGCAGGACGAAGGCGCGGGAGAGGTTGCTGATCCCGCGGGCGCGCTTCTCGACGACGGTGACGGGGACGCCGGCGGCCGCCAGGTCACCGGCCAGCAGCAGGCCGGTGGGGCCGGAACCGACCACGGTCACGGTACGGGTGGTGCCGTTCATCAGGACCTCCTCGGTGCCATCTGCGAGGAGATCGCGCCGGGGCGCGACGCGCAAGGGCGCGTCCCGGCAGCGCGGAGGGCGCCGGCCCCGCGTACGGCGGTGACGGCGCCCTCTTCAAGAGCGGGTGAGCCCCGGATCAGGCCTTGGCTTCGGCCTTGGTGCTGATGTTGGAGCTGGTCGTGTCCTTCTTCTTGTGCGACTTGTCGCCGACCATCACCAGGGCGGCGATGATCACGAACAGCGCGATCGGGGCCACGACGTAGAGGCCCAGCGTCTCGACGACGCTCAGGCCGGTGCCGGGGTCGTCGCCGTCGTCGCGGGTGAGCGCGAGCGCGGGGGACGACATGAGCAGCATCATCAGCGTCGTACCGGCTGCCAGGGCGCCGGCGCGCAGGGCGTTCTTCTTGTCCACGGTGCCCAAACTATCCAACACGGTCGGACTCCGCGCGGGCGGGGTGCCCGATAGGCGCTTCCGCGCCCCCACGCTCCCGCGTTCCCGCGGGCAGTCGTGCCTCCCCCAGTGCCTCAAGGGCCTGGGAGGTGCCCCCGGGGCGGCACGGGTGGGCGCGACAGCACCCCGTAAGCGCCGGGCTGCGCGGACACCCCCGCCCAGCACCGACGCCGTGAGCGGCCAAGCGGGCGTTACGGGGGCTGCCGCCCCCGGGCCCCCGCTTCGGCCCTGAACGGGCCTCGTCCTCAAACTCCCCCAGAGGGGGCACCCCCAGACGGGCTGTCCGGCCTCAGCACATCCATAAGTGCCCGGAGTCTCGCCGACCCCGTCAGTTCCTCCAGCGTCACCGGCCTCCCCCGCGCGTCCGCGATCGGCAGGCGCCAGTTCGGGTACTGGTCCCAGGTGCCCGGCAGGTTCTGCGGGCGTCGGTCGCCGATGCCGTCGGGCAGCCAGACCCCGATCATCCGGGCCGGTGTGCGCAGCAGATACCGGTGGACGGCCTGGATCTCCGTCTCCTCGGAGGCCCCCGCCCCCACCAGCCCCAGCCGCACGAACAGCTCCCGCCACTCCGCCGTGTCGGCCGCCGCCTCCGCCCGCTCCTCCGCCAGCGGCCGCGTGAGCAGCCCCAGACTGTCCCGCAGCTCCACGTGCTCCCCGCTGAGCCGCGCGGCCGTCGGCGGCAGGTCGTGGGTGGTGGCGGTGGCCAGGCAGTCCGCGCGCCAGTCGTCCGGCGGCAGCGGGCGCCGGTCGCCGTCCCAGTCCCGTTCGAACCACAGCACCGACGTGCCGTACACGCCCCGCTCCCGCAGCGCCTCGCGCACACCGGGTTCGACGGTCCCCAGGTCCTCGCCGATCACCATCGCCCCGGCCCGGGACGCCTCCAGGACGAGGACGGCGAGCATCGCCTCGGCGTCGTAACGGACGTACGTGCCCTCCGTGGGCGGGTGGCCCTCGGGGACCCACCAGAGCCGGAACAGGCCCATGACGTGGTCGATGCGCAGGGCGCCCGCGTACCGGAACAGTCCTCGGAGCAGGGCGCGGAACGGGGCGTACCCGGACTCGGCGAGCCGGTCGGGGCGCCAGGGCGGCAGGCCCCAGTCCTGGCCGCGCGCGTTGAACGCGTCCGGGGGCGCGCCGACGGACATGCCGGCCGCGAAGTACTCCCGCTGCGCCCAGGCGTCGGCGCCGCCGGGGTGGACGCCGACGGCGAGGTCGTGGACGATCCCGACCGGCATCCCGGCCTCGCGCGCGGCCCGCTGGGCGGCGGTGAGCTGGATGTCGGTGAGCCAGACGAGCCGGGAGTGGAAGTCGACGCGGTCCGCCAGCTCGCGCCGGGCGCGGGCGGTCCCGGGCGAGCGCGGGTCGCGCAGCTCGGCGGGCCAGCGGTGCCAGTCGGCGCCGTGGGCCTCGGCGAGCGCGCACCAGGTGGCGTGGTCCTGAAGGGCCTGGCCCTGTCCGGCGCGGAAGTCGTCGTAGGCGGCGCGGCGGCCGGGCCCGAGCGGGACCCGGTGCAGCAGTTCCAGCGCCTCCCGCTTGGCCTCCCACACGGCGTCCCGGTCGATCAGGGCGCCCTGGTCCAGCACCGCCTCGCGCAGCCGTCCGGCCCGCTCCAGCAGGGCGCGTACGCGGTCGCGGTCGTCGACGTACGCGAACTCGGGGACGTCCTCGATCCGCAGGTGGACGGGGTCGGGGAAGCGGCGGGAGGAGGGGCGGTAGGGGGAGGGGTCGGTCGGCGAGCCGGGGACGGCCGCGTGCAGGGGGTTGACCTGGACGAATCCGGCGCCGAGGGCGCGCCCGGCCCAGCCGGCGAGTTCGCCGAGGTCGCCGAGGTCGCCCATGCCCCAGGAGCGGCGGGAGAGGAGGGAGTAGAGCTGGACCAGGAGGCCGTACGAGCGTCCGGGCGGCGCGGGCAGCCCGGTCGGGGCGACGATCAGGTGGGCGTGGGCGGTGCGGCCGTCGGGGGTGGTGACGGTCACCTCGTGGACGCCGGGCGGGAGGTGCTCGGCCCGGTCGCGGGTCTCGCCCTGTTCGGTGCGGACGAGCAGCCGGGTGTCCCGGGGAAGCGCGGCGAGGGCGGCCGGGATGCCGGCGCCCCAGCCGACCACGGTGGGGGGCAGCAGCCGCTCGCCGAGTTCCCGTTCGCGGGCGGTGAGGGCGGCGCGTACGGCCTTCGGGGTGGCCGTGTCCACGCCGAGGGCGGCCAGCGCGAGGGTGACGGCGGTGGCCGTGGCCGCGACCGTGCGGTCCGGGGAGGGGTGGTACGAGGTGGCGACGCCGTGCAGGGCGGCGAGCCGGGACAGGTCCTCGGAAGGGGGCTCGGCCGGCCGTGGCGCGCTCACCCTAGGGCTCCGGGCGGTACTGGGCCGGGAAGGAGTCGAGTCCGGAGGAGTCCGAGGTGTCCAGGAAGGCGTCGGACTCGCTGGTCAGGGGGGCGGCGTCGGCGAGCGGCGGTTCGCTGGTGAGGGGCTCGGCGTCGGGCATCGGCGGTTCGCTGGTCAGCGGGACCTCGGCGCAGGGGCCTTCCGCGCTGAAGACGCAGAAGTGCGGCTCCTCGAAGTCGGCGGAGGGCTCCGCCGCGGGTTTGGACAGGGCCGGGGAAGGAACGTAAGCCGGTGCAGCCACAGGTGGCCTCCTCGTCGAGCACGGCGCGCGGATCACGCGGGGCGTGCGGGTCGTGCGGGTTATCCCGCAGCCCTACCCAGGGGGCGCGATGCCAGACGCACAAAGTCTTCCAACGTGGTCCTGATCACATTCTCCCCTCTTCCCCTCCCTCCACAGTGGGACAAACGCGCCACAACGACCACCCTCATTGACACGTTCACCACAGAGATGGTGGGCTCGGGCTTTCCCGGTAACGGAATGGACACGGCCGCACCGGCCACCGGGCCGGGCGACCCGTCGAGCGACCAGGAGGACCCCGTGCGGCTACGGCGTGGGAGGACGGCGAACGCGACGGCGAACGCCAGGAGGACCGCCCTCGCCCTCGCCGTCCTCGCCGGAACCCTGGGCGCCGGAACCCTGGGCGCCGCGCCCGCCGCCGTGGCCGCGCCGCCCGCGCCGGGCACCACCGCGTCCCCGGGCACCACCGCGTCCCCGGCCGCCGACACGGTGCGGGCGGCGGAGCCGTCCGTGTGGCCGCGGCCGCACTCCCTGCGTGCGAACGGCGCCCCGGTCGCGGTGACCGAGGAGGTCGCCCTGGTCGCGGACGCGACGGCGGACCCGTACGCCCTCGACGCGCTCCGCGCGCTGCTGCGGGAGGCGGGCGCGCGCTGGTTCACCGCCTCCGGCGCACAGGCGCCCGAGGGGGCGCTCGTGGTGCGCGTGGGCAGGGAACGCGCCCCGGGCGACCCCCGGCACGCCCTCCCCGCCGGCGGCTACGCGCTGACCGTCGGCGAGGGTGCCGTCTCCCTGTCCGGCGCGGACGGCGACGGCCAGTTCCACGGCGTGCAGACGCTGCGCCAACTGCTGCGCCCGGACGGCACCACGTTCACCGCGGCCGTCGTACGCGACTGGCCCGGCACCGCCGTGCGCGGCATCACCGAGGGCTTCTACGGCACCCCGTGGACGCACCGGCAGCGGCTGGCCCAGCTCGACTTCATGGGCCGCACCAAGCAGAACCGGTACCTCTACGCGCCCGGCGAGGACCTCTACCGGCAGGCCCGCTGGCGGGAGCCGTACCCGGCCGAACGGCGGGCGGAGTTCCGGGAGCTGGCGGAACGGGCGCGGCGCGACCACGTCACGCTCGGCTGGGCGGTGGCGCCGGGGCAGGCGATGTGCTTCGCCTCGGACGGCGACCTGCGGGCGCTGACCCGCAAGCTGGACGCGATGTGGGCACTGGGCTTCCGCGCCTTCCAGCTCCAGTTCCAGGACGTCAGCTACAGCGAGTGGCACTGCGGGGCGGACGCCGACCGGTTCGGGTCGGGGCCCGGTGCCGCCGCCCGCGCCCAGGCGCACGTGGCGAACGCGGTGGCCCGGCACCTGGCGGAGCGTCACCCGGACTCCGCCGCCCTGTCCCTGATGCCCACCGAGTTCTACGAGGACGGCTCGACGGCGTACCGGCGTGCCCTCGCCGAGGAGCTGGACGCGGGCGTCGAGGTGGCGTGGACCGGGGTCGGGGTGGTGCCGAGCACCATCACGGGCGGCCAACTGGCGAAGGCACGGGAGGTGTTCGGGCATCCGCTGGTGACCATGGACAACTACCCGGTGAACGACTACGCCCCCGGCCGGATCTTCCTCGGTCCCTACCAGGGCCGCGAACCGGCCGTCGCCGCGGGCTCGGCCGCGCTGCTCGCCAACGCGATGGAGCAGCCGGAGGCGTCCCGCATCCCGCTGTTCACCGCCGCCGACTTCGCCTGGAACCCGCGCGACTACCGCCCCCAGGAGTCCTGGCGGGCCGCGATCGCCGACCTCGCCGGCGGTGACGCCCGGCGCGGGGAGGCCCTGTCCGCGCTCGCCGGGAACACCGCGTCCTCGGTGCTGGGCGGCGAGGAGTCGGCGTATCTGCGGCCGCTGATCGAGGCGTTCTGGCGGGCCCGTACGACCGCCCCCGGCACGGACGGGACGGAGGAGGAGGCGCGGCTGCGCGCGGCCTTCACCGTCCTGCGCGAGCTGCCGGAGCGGCTGTCCGGGACCGGGCTCGCCGCCGAGGTCGACCCGTGGTCCCGGCGGCTGGCCCGTTACGGCGAGGCGGGCACCACGGCCCTGGACCTGCTGCGCGCGCAGCGGGCCGGGGACGCGGGCGCCGCCTGGACGGCGTACCGGCGGCTGGGCGAGCAGCGGGCGGGACTGGAGTCCTCCCGGGTGACGGTCGGCGAGGGGGTCCTCGACCCGTTCCTGAGCCGGGCGCGGCAGGCGTACGAGAGCTGGGCGGGCATCGCCCACGAGCCGCCCGTGCGGTCCGGCGGCGACCGAGTCCTCGACCTCCCGCGCGCCCGCGCGATGGACGCCGTGACGGTGCTCAGCGAGCCGGGCACGCGGGGGGCCGTGGAGGTCCACGTGCCGGGCGAGGGGTGGCGCCGCCTGGGCGCGCTGTCCGCGTCGGGCGCCACCGAACTGCCGCCCGGCGACCGCCCGGTGGACTCCGTCCGGGTCACCGGCGCCGACGCCTCCCGGGTGCGGCACCTGGTCCCCTGGTTCGCGGACGCGCCCGCCGCCTCCCTGGAGCTGCCCGAGGACCGCGCGGACACCGACATCGGCGGCACCCGGCGGCTGACGGTCGCGCTCGGCTCGCCGCACCCCGACGAGGTGCGCGGCCGGCTGACCGCGACGGCGCCGAAGGGGGTCGGGGTCCGGGTGCCGAAGGACGCGCTGACCGTCCCGCGCGGCACGCCGGTGGAGGTACCGGTCGAGGTGACGGTGGAACCGGGCACGCCCACCGGGTCGTACGACGTCCGGCTCACCTTCGCCGGCACCACCCGCACGCTCACGGTCCACGCCGTCCCCCGCACCGCGGGACCCGACCTGGCCCGCGCCGGCCGGGCGAGCTCCTCGGCCGACGAGACCCCCGACTTCCCGGCCCCGGCGGCGAACGACGGCGACCCGGAGACCCGCTGGTCGTCCCCGGTCGACGCCGACGCCTGGTGGCAGGTCGAGCTGGAGCGCCCGGTGCGGCTGGGCAAGGTCGCGCTGCACTGGCAGGAGGCGCACCCGTCGGCGTACCGCGTGGAGGTGTCGGCGGACGGCCGCACCTGGCGCACGGCGGCGACGGTACGGGACGGCCGCGAGGGCCGGGAGACGGTCCGCATGGACGAGCCCGGCGTCCGCCACATCCGCGTCCAGGGCGAGAAGCGGGCGACGCGGTACGGCTACTCGCTGTGGTCGGTGGAGGCGTACGCGGTCGCCCGGTGAACGGACCGCCACCACGGTGAACCGGCGCCCCGGGGACCGTCGATAGACGGGGTGTGAAACTGTTCCGCCCCGTGGGGGGCCATCGGGAGAAGGACGAGGGGGACGTCGACGCGGCGCTGCTCCGGGCCGTCGCGGGCGGTGACCCGGCGGCGATGGCCGCGCTGTACGACCGGCACGCGGGCTGGCTGCACGCGCGGCTGAGCCGGCGCTGCGCCGATCCCGAGACCGTGCGGGAAGTGCTCCAGGACACGTTCGTCACGGTGTGGCGGTCGGCAGGCGCCCACCGCGGTGAGCAGGCCGGCGGCTGGCTGTGGACCATCGCCGCGCGGCGCCTGGTCGACACGTACCGGGCGCAGGAGCGTGCCGCTCGGCTGCGGACGGCACCGATGGAGGAGGCGTGGGACCGCTGCCCACCGGCCGGGGCCGCGTCGCCGTCCGCGGAGGACAGGGTGCTGGCGGGGCTGGAGTACGGCGATGTGGGAACCGCCCTGGACCGGATCTCGCCCGAACTGCGCGCGGTGCTGCGCGCCACCGTCGTCGACGGGCTGAGCACCCGTGAGACCGCGCGGCTGCTGGGCATCCCCGAGGGAACCGTCAAGTCCCGCGCGATGCGCGCCCGCGCCGAACTGCGGGCGGTCCTGGCACAGATGAGCCCGTCACCGATGGGAGGTCCGGCATGACCGGCTGGCACGCGTCCGACCACCTGGTCACCCGTTACGCCGACGGCAGCCTGCCGGAGGCGGACGCGTGGTCGCTGGAGAAACACCTGGAGTCCTGTGGCACCTGCGCCCACCGCGTCTCACACGCGGTGCGCGGGACGGCGGCGGGGACGGTACTGGCCGAGATCCGGGAGGCGGTGCTGGCCGGGACACGGAGGGCCGCACCGGTACCGGCGCCTGTGCCTCCGCCGGCATCCGCGTACGTATCCGTGTGGCGGAGCCTCGGCTCCGGTCCGGTCCGTGCCCTGTGGGCGATGGGGCCCGCCGTGCGGGGGGCGTGGCTGCCCGCCGTCCTGCTCGTGGCCGTCGGCGCGGTCGCGCTCTCCCACGGGGGCGGCCTGCCGGACGCACGGCCCTGGCTGCTGGCGCTCGCCCCGCTCGTCCCGGTCGCCGGGGTCGCCCTCTCCTACGGGCCGCACGCCGACCCGATGCACGAGATCGTCGCGTCCACGCCCTCGGCGGGACTGCGGCTGATGCTGATGCGGACGGCCACGGTACTGGCGGTGAGCCTGCCGCTGCTGACCCTCGCCGGGGTGCTGCTGCCGTCCTCGGACGCCCCGAACGCCGCCGCCTGGCTGCTGCCCGGGCTCGCGCTGACCCTGGCCGCACTCGCCCTGGGCGATTACCTCGGTCTGCGGACCGCCACCCTCCTGACCGGCGGTGGCTGGCTGTGCGCCGTTCTCGGTCCGGTGCTCGCGGCACCGGGCGGACGGCTCACCGTCCAGCTGACCGAGCGGCTCTCCTCCGTCCTCGGCGGCGCCCCCGCGCAGGGCGCCTGGGCGGCCGCGGCCGCCCTGTGCGCCGCGGTGCTGGCCGTGCACCGTCCCGCCTTCCACCGCCTGGAAAAGAACTGAGCGAAGAGTTGAGTGAAGACTTGAGTACGGACCCCGACACCACGATCCGGATCTCCGGCCTGAGCGTCCGGCACCGCCGGACCGTCGCGCTCGACTCGGTGGACCTGGACTTCGGCCCCGGCGTCCACGGGCTGCTCGGCCCGAACGGCGCCGGCAAGACCTCGCTGATCCGCGTCCTCGCCACGGTCGCCGAACCGGCCGACGGCCGGGTGGAGATCCTCGGCCACGACGCCGGCGACCCACGGCAACGCGGCCCGCTGCGCCGCCGGCTGGGCTATCTGCCGCAGGACTTCGGCTACTACCCGGGCTTCACCGTGCGGGAGTTCGTCGCGTACGTGGCGTGGCTGAAGGAGATGCCCGCGTCCGTCATTCCGGCGGCGGTGGAGCGGGCCGTCGCCCGCGTCGGCCTCGCCGACCGTGTCGACGCGAAGGTGCGTCGCCTGTCCGGCGGCATGGTCCGCCGGGTCGGTATCGCCCAGGCGATCGTCAACGACCCCCGGGTGCTGCTGCTCGACGAGCCGACCGCCGGTCTGGACCCGGAGCAGCGGGTGGAGTTCCGTGAGCTGCTGCGCGAACTCGGCGGCTCCTCCACCGTCCTCGTCTCCACCCACCTGGTGGAGGACGTGGCGGCGGCCTGCACCGGGGTCACCCTCGTCGATGCGGGCCGGGTCGCCTACCGCGGCACCCCCGAGTCGCTCTCCGCGCTCGGCGAGGAGGCGGGCGGCATCGGGGACCATCCCATCGAACGGGGTTACACGGCAGCGCTGCGGGCCCACCGCCCGTCGGACGCTCGTATCGGGGAGGGGGCGGTCCGATGAGCCTCGCAGCGGAAACGGAACAGCGGTCCCCCACCGCCGGCACACCACCGCGCCCACCCCTCACCCGGCACCCCCTGCGCGGAGAGATCCTGCGCGGTTTCGCCCCCTTGGCCGGGGCCGCGATGCTGCTGATGCTCCTGGTGGCGATGGGGGTCTCGGCGAGACAGTGGCAGGGCGGCTGGGCGGAGACGCGCGAACGGCTGCACCTGGCCGCCCTGCTGCTCGGCGCGCCCCTCGCCCTGGCGGCGGGCTGCTGGCAGGGCCAGCGGGAACACCGGCGCGGCACGGAGGAACTGCTGGCGACGACCGCCCGCAGCCGTACGGCCGGTCACCTGGCGTCGGCCCTCCCGGTCGCCCTCTGGCTGGTCGCCGGGTACGCCCTCGCGGCGGCGGCCGCCTGGCTCGCCACCTGGTACTGCGCCATGGGCGACCGGCCCCGCCCGGCCACCCCGCTCATGGACGCGGCCGTCCTGGTGTCCGTGGCGCTGCTGGGCCATGTGGCGGGCCGACTGGTGTCCTGGCGACTGACGGCACCGCTGCTGGCGGCGGCCGGATACGTCGGCCTCGGCATGCTGGAGCACGGCAACCGGGACACCGTCCGCTACCTCTCCCCGCTCGCCGACGGCCCGCTGACCTCGGTACCGGTGTGGTGGCAGCCGCTGGTGACGGTGGTGTGGACGGGCGGTCTCGCGACGGCCGCGGTCCTCGCGTGCACCGCCCGCCGCCGCACGGTGGCGCTGCTGCCGCTGGCCGCCGCGACCGCCGCGGGCGCGCTGCTGCTGCAGACCGGCGACGACATGTGGCACACCGACCCTCTGGCCCGCCGCCAGGTGTGTGACACCTCCACCACCCCCCACATCTGCGTCAACGCCCGCTACGAGAAGCTGCTCCCCCAGGTCACCGAGGCACTCTCCGGACTGACGGACCGCCTGGAAGGCGTAAAGAACCTCCCGGTCCGCTTCGAGGACCTACCCGGCCGACCGGGTCCCGACGAGGTCGAACTGCCGATGACGACACCGATCGGCTGGTCGGTGGTGCGAGGCCGGCTCACCGACCCGGAGCAGTTCGCTTGGTCGGCCGGGGGGATGCTGCACGGCCGGTACGAGTGCGATCGCCTGGACAGGCGGGCGATGAGGGTGGACGAGGCCGTGGAGCACTATCTGGCACCCAGCCCGTCGACGCAGAAGTTCGACGAACTGCAGGCCCGAGGGGACGAAGCCCACCGCGCCGAACTGAAGAAGGAACTCGCCGCCCGCGCCCGCCTGTCCTCCATGAGCGCCGAGGACCGTCGCGCATGGCTCTCGACGTACTTCGCAGGCCGCGGCGACTGCGACCCGAGCGCGGTGCCGGCGCCATGACCCACGGCCTCGTCCTCTACGCCCGTTCCCGCATCCTCCCCCGCACGGTGCTCGTGCTCCTCGCGACGGCCGCCCTCGCCGTCTGCGGCGCCCGGGGCCTGAACGCCTACTTCGACCCGTACCGCCAGGTTCCGGTGGTCGCCCTGGCCCCCCTGTTCGCGGCGGCGGTCATCGGCACCAGCCTGCACAGCGCCTCCGAGGAACTGGACCGCACCGCCGTACGCCCCTGGTGGCGCCGGCGCCTGCTCCACCTCCTGGCCCTGACCTGCTGCGCGGCACTCCTGCTCGCGGCAGCCGTCCACGGCCACCCGTCCCCCTTCGGTTCCCCGGCGATGATCCGCAACACCCTCGGCTGCACCGGCCTGACGGCCGCCGCGGTCACCCTCCTCGGCGCCCGCCTGAGCTGGCTCCCGGTCTTCGCCTACGTGAGCGCGGTGTACATAGGCTCCGCAAGTGCCCGGGGCCCCCTGGTCCAGCTCTGGGCCTGGCCCGTACAACCAGCCGGGCGGCACGTCGCCTGGGTGACCGCCGTCGTGCTCCTGGCAGCGGGCACGGCACTGTACGCCGTGCGCGGGGCGCGGCCGGAGGGGCGGCGCGACTGACGCGCCGCGCGGGGGCTCGCCACGGTCCCGGGGGAACGGGGGTTCCCCGGGACCGGATGGTCCGGACCGTCGTCGGGCCGCGCGGCTCGTCTCCGGGTGAGGGGCGGCCGGGAACCGCCGGCGACGTCGCCCTCGGTCACCGCACCCCGCGGGTCGAGGACCGTCGGCATGACGGGGTACGCCGAGTGGGACGTCCCGGCCCGGGACCCGTCCGCGCGAGCGTGAACACCTGACGCCGACGTGTTCGCGCCGCGCGGAGCGCCCGGAACCGGGCCCCTGTCATGCGTGGGCCCGGATACGGCGTCAGGCGGAGATGCCGTCGATCCGGGCCATCGCGTCGTCCGCGCCGTACGGCTGCAGGTAGGGCAGCCAGCGCGGGTCCCGGTGGCCGGTGCCGATGATGCGCCAGGCCAGGCCGGTGGGCGGGGCGGGTTTGTGGTGCAGGCGCCAGCCCAGCTCGATCAGGTGACGGTCGGCCTTCACGTGGTTGCAGCGGCGGCAGGACGCCACCACGTTGTCCCAGACGTGCTTGCCCCCGCGGCTGCGCGGGATGACGTGGTCGACGCTGGTTGCGACGCCACCGCAGTACATGCACCGGCCCCCGTCACGAGCGAACAGCGCCCGGCGGGTGAGGGGAACGGGCCCCCGGTAGGGGACCCGCACGAAACGCTTGAGCCGGACCACGCTGGGTGCGGGGACTGTGATGGTCGCGCTGTGCAGATGGGCGCCGGTCTCCTCGAGGCAGACTGCCTTGTTCTCGAGGACGAGCACGAGCGCGCGGCGGAGCGGTACGACGCCGAGCGGCTCGTACGACGCGTTGAGGACCAGGACATGCGGCACGGACGGCCTCCTTGTACGCCGGCGGCGCGTGGCTCGCGCCGGGACGATCCGTAGTCAGTCTCCCCTCATGCCTGGTGGACGCGCCACCATGTCCCGGTAACGGGCTGGGAGTGTTTTCGACCACATCCCGATTCATCCCCAGGATCATGGCCTGTTCAAGCGCGGGTGAGGACTGTCTCTTCTTCACACATGGTGCCGATCCCCGCACAATGCCCCGTTAGTGTGGTGGTTCTGCCCGTCCGGTGACCCGATCGTGACCTTGAAGACCTTGACCGCCGCATCGTGGGCAGACATGCACCTGGAGGTACCTGCCGTGTCCTTGTCCGCCGTCCTGTCGGCCGCCGATCCGTCGCCGACGCCCTCGGAGTCCGGGACACCGCGGGTGCCCTCGCTCCAGGACGCCCAGGAGAGCGCCACGAACGCCGCCGGCTGGGTCGAGGAGAACTGGTCGACGTGGCTCGCGATCGGGCTCAGGGTCCTGCTGATCCTGGTGATCGCGATGGTGCTGAGAGTCGTGGTGCGGCGGGCGATCACCAAGCTGGTCGACCGGATGTCCCGGACCGGCCAGGCGGTGGACGGCACCGCGCTCGGCGGCCTGCTGGTCAACGTCGAGCGGCGCCGGCAGCGCTCGCAGGCGATCGGCTCGGTGCTGCGTTCGGTGGCGTCGTTCCTGATCATGGGCACGGCCGCGCTGATGGTCCTCGGCACCTTCCAGATCAACCTGGCCCCGCTGCTGGCCTCGGCCGGTGTCGCGGGTGTGGCGATCGGCTTCGGCGCGCGCAACCTGGTGACGGACTTCCTCTCCGGCGTCTTCATGATCCTGGAGGACCAGTACGGCGTCGGCGACACCGTCGACGCGGGGGTGGCGTCCGGTGAGGTGATCGAGGTCGGGCTGCGGGTGACCAAGCTGCGCGGCGACAACGGCGAGATCTGGTACGTCCGCAACGGCGAGGTCAAGCGCATAGGCAACCTCTCCCAGGGCTGGGCGACCGCGGGCGTCGACGTCACGGTCCGTTCCGACGAGGACCTGGACCGGGTGAAGGCCGTGCTGAGCGAGGTCGCCGAGAAGATGGGCAAGGAGGAGCCCTGGAACGAGCTCCTGTGGAGCCCGATCGAGGTGCTCGGCCTGGACTCGGTGCTGCTGGAGTCGATGGTGGTCCGCCTCTCCGCGAAGACCATGCCGGGCAAGTCCCTGACGGTGGAGCGGGAGCTGCGCTGGCGCATCAAGCGGGCCTTCGACGCGCGGGGCATCCGCATCGTCGGCGGCGCCACGGCCACGGA
This sequence comes from Streptomyces sp. NPDC053426, assembly GCF_055585405.1. NCBI lineage: Bacteria > Bacillati > Actinomycetota > Actinomycetes > Kitasatosporales > Streptomycetaceae > Streptomyces > Streptomyces sp. NPDC053426. The sequence goes on from NZ_JBVJKE010000006.1 coordinate 36,739, forward strand.
GGACGCGCCGGCCGCCGATCCGACGGCCGGCATGGCGGCCCCGTCCGTCTACGCGAGCTCGGTCTCCCCGCAGTCGATCGCCGCCTCCCCGCTGCCCCCGCCGACGAGCACCACGAAGTAACCGCCGGCTCGCGAAGGGCGGCACCCGGAACTCCCCGGGTGCCGCCCTTTCCCGTACTCCCCTCTTGACGCCCCTTCCGCGCCGGGCTTACGTTCCTCCCCACCGATAGGAAACTTTCCTAACAGTGATCGCGACCGCCCGGGATGGACGTCCCGCACCGGCCGCTGAGAAGCTGGGCGGCCGAGGAAGGGCAGGTGTCGCACCCCATGGCAGGAACCGCCGGTACGCCGGGCACCCCGCGTGTGCTGCGCGCCATGAACGACCGCACCGCCCTGGACCTCCTGCTGGAGCACGGGCCGCTGTCCCGCACCCGGATCGGCAAGCTCACCGGCCTGTCCAAGCCGACCGCCTCCCAGCTCCTGGCCCGCCTGGAAGCGGCCGGACTGGTCCTCGCCACCGGCACCACCGAGGGCCGCCCGGGCCCCGGCGCCCAGCTCTACGAGGTCAACCCGGCCGCCGCGTACGCCGCCGGACTGGACGTCAACCACCGGCGGATACGCGCCGCCGTCGCCGACGTCACCGGCCGCACGGTCGGCCGGCACGAACTGCCCGTCCCCGGCCGCCGCTCCGGCGTTCCCGTCGTCCAGCAGGTCACCGACGCCCTGGACGGCGCGGTGAAGGCGGCGGGGCTGTCCCGCGCCGACGTCCACCGCCTGGTCATCGGGACGCCGGGCGCCTTCGACCCGAACACCGGCCGCCTGCGCTACGCCTCCCACCTGCCCGGCTGGCACTCCCCCACGCTGCTGGACGAACTGGCCGCCGCGCTGCCGATGCCGTTCGAGTACGAGAACGACGTCAACCTGGTCGCCCTGGCCGAGCAGCGTCTCGGCGCGGCCCGCAGCCACTCCGACTTCGTCCTGCTGTGGAACCAGGAGGGCCTGGGCGCCGCCCTGGTGCTCGGCGGCCGGCTGCACCGGGGCTGGACCGGAGGCGCCGGCGAGGTCGGCTTCCTCCCCGTGCCGGGCACCCCCCTGGTCCGCCAGGTCACCAAGGCCAACAGCGGCGGCTTCCAGGAGCTGGCCGGCTCCCAGGCCGTCCCGCGACTCGCCCGCGAGCTGGGCGTCGAGGACATCCCGCAGGACCCGTACCCCGAGACGGCCGCCACCCTCCTCGCACGCGCGGCGGCGGCCCCCGACGACGACAGGCTCCACCGCCTCCTGCGCACCTACGCCACCCGCCTGGCCACCGGCCTCGCCTCCCTGGTCTCCGTCCTCGACCCCGAACTCGTCGTCCTGAGCGGCACCGGCCTCACCTCCGGCGGCGAGGCGCTGCGCACCCTGATCCAGGCCGAACTGGAGGAACTGGCCGCCTCCCGCCCCCGCCTGGTCGTGGGCGACGTCCATGAACACCCGGTCCTGCGCGGCGCGCTCGAAAGCGCGCTGGCGACCGCCCGCGACGAGGTCTTCGACACCTCCCGCTAGCCCCACCCCTTCCCCTTCCGCCCTCCCACCCCTGCCCAAGGGAGCACAGTCATGCCCGGAATATCCAGAAAAGCGACCCTCGCGCTGGCCGCCACCGCCTCCCTCGCCGTCCTCACCACGGCCTGCACCGGCCAGTCCGAGACCGGCGCCACGGACGACCCGAACGCCGAGACGACCATCACCTTCTGGCACGGCTGGAGCGCCCCCGCCGAGGTGAAGGCGGTCCAGGAGAACGTGGACCGCTTCGAGAAGGCGCACCCCAACATCAAGGTGAAGGTCGTCGGCAACATCAACGACGACAAGCTCAACCAGGCCCTGCGCGCGGGCGGTTCGAACGGCCCCGACGTGGTCTCCTCGTTCACCACGTCCAACGTCGGCAAGTTCTGCTCCTCGGGCGCCTTCCTCGACCTGAAGCCCTTCATCGAGAAGTCGAAGCTCGACCTCGAGGCGACGATCCCGAAACCGATGCTGGACTACACCCAGTTCGAGGGCGTCCGCTGCGCCCTCCCCCTCCTCGGCGACGCCTACGGCCTCTACTACAACAAGGACGCCTTCGAGGCGGCGGGCATCGCCGAACCCCCCAAGACCTGGTCGGAGTTCGCCGAGGTGGCCAAGAAGCTCACCAAGTCCGAGGGCGACACCTACGACCGGCTCGGCTTCATGCCGAACTACCACGGCTACGAGACGGTCGTCGACCACTACATGTCCCAGTGGGACCACGCCTACTTCGACGCCGACGGCAAGTCCAACATCGCCAAGGACCCGGCCTTCGCCGAGATGTTCACGTACCAGAAGAAGCTCGTCGACGACCTCGGCGGCTTCGACAGGCTGGAGAAGTACCGCAACACCTTCGGCGACGAGTGGGGCGCCGAACACCCCTTCCACACCGGCCAGGTCGCCATGCAGCTCGACGGGGAATGGCGCCTGGGCATGGCGAAGGACGCCGGCGTCGACTTCGAGATCGGCACCGCGCCCCTGCCCGTCGCCGACGACGAGGTGGACGAGTACGGCAAGGGCTTCCTCTCCGGCACGATCATGGGCATCGCCCCGCAGAGCAAGAAGCAGAACGCCGCGTGGGAACTGGTGGAGTACATGACGACCGACACCGAGGCCGTCGTCTCCTTCGCCAACGCCATCCGCAACGTGCCCTCCACCTTCGAGGCCCTGAAGTCCCCCGACCTGAAGACGGACCCGGCCTTCAAGACCTTCCTGGACATCGCCCAGCACCCCGAGTCGAACACCCCGCCGGCCTCCGTCAACGGCTCCACGTACCAGACGACGCTCCAGGACTTCGGCTTCCAGTACGAGTCCGGCAAGGTGAAGGACCTCGAGGCGGGCCTGGCGAAGACCGCCGAGCAGATCGACCGCGACATCGAACAGGCGAAGTAGCGGTCCATGTCCACGACCACCCTCCGTACGAAGCACCGCGCCTCGGCGCTCCGGACGCTCGCCTTCCTCTCCCCGTGGCTCATCGGCTTCGGCGTCTTCTTCGCCTACCCGCTGGTCTCCACGGTGTACTTCTCGCTGATGAGGTACGACGGCTTCGGCGTCCCGGAGTTCCGGGGCCTGGACAACTGGGCGTACGTCTTCCAGGACTACCCGCTGTTCTGGCCGGCCCTGCGCAACACCCTCTGGCTGGTCCTGGTCATGGTGACCTGCCGGGTGGTGTTCGGCCTCGGCGTCGGCCTGCTCATCACCAGGATCAAGACGGGCACGGGAGTCTTCCGCACCCTCTTCTACCTCCCCTGCCTGGCCCCACCGGTCGCCGCGACGCTCGCCTTCGTCTTCCTCCTCAACCCCGGCACCGGCCCGGTCAACGCCGTACTGGAGGGATGGGGCGTGCCGGCGCCGGGCTGGTTCACGGACGCCGCCTGGTCCAAACCGGCACTGACCGCGCTCGCGCTCTGGGGCGTGGGCGACCTGATGGTCATCTTCATGGCCGCCCTGCTGGACGTCCCCAAGGAGCAGTACGAGGCGGCGTCGCTGGACGGGGCGTCCCCCTGGCAGCGCTTCCGCTTCGTCACCCTCCCCAACATCTCCCCCATCGTGCTGTTCGCCGTGGTCACGGGCGTGATCCAGACGATGCAGTACTACACACAGCCACTGATCGCGGGAAAGGTCGCCTCGGGCGTCATCGGCGGCTCCGGCCAGCAGTTCGAACCGGGCTACCCCGACAAGTCGACCCTCACGCTCCCCCAGCTCGTCTACAACCTCGGCTTCCAGCGCTTCGACTACGGCTCGGCCTGCGTGGTGGCCCTGGTCCTCTTCGCCCTGGCGATGGCGTTCACGGCGCTGCTGATGCGCCGCCGGGGCGGACTGATCCAGGCAGGTGACCGATGACCCAGCTACTGGACGAACCCGTACGCCTCACCGCGCCGCCGCCGCCCGAGCGGCGCACCGCACGCCGCCGGGCCCTGCTGGAGTGGATCGCCGTCCACGCGCTCGGCGTGGCCGCCGCGCTCTTCTTCACCCTGCCGTTCGTCTTCGTCGTCCTCACCTCGCTGATGAGCGACCAGCAGGCCCTCACCCGCGACCTGGTGCCGGACACCTGGGAGTGGGACAACTACCGCAGGGTGTGGGACACCCCCGGCTTCCTCACCTGGTGGCGCAACACCCTGCTCTACGCCGGTCTCGGCACCGTGCTCACGGTCGTGTCCTCGCTCCCCGTGGCGTACGCGCTCGCCAAGTTCCGCTTCCGGGGCCGCAACCTGTCGGTCATGCTGGTGATCTCGATGATGATGCTGCCGCCCCAGGTGGTCATCATCCCGATGTACCTGTTCTGGGCGAAACAGCTGGACCTCTCCGGCACCCTCTGGCCCCTGATCGTCCCGATGGCGTTCGGCGACGCCTTCTCGATCTTCCTCCTGCGCCAGTTCCTCCTCACCATCCCCGACGAGTACCTGGACGCGGCCCGCGTGGACGGCTGCGGCGAACTCCGCACCCTCCTCAGGGTCGTACTCCCCATGGCCAAGCCCGGCATAGCGGCCGTGGCCCTCTTCCAGTTCTTCTACGCCTGGAACGACTACTTCGGCCCGCAGATCTACGCCTCGGAGAACCCGGCCGCCTGGACCCTCTCCTACGGCCTGGAATCCTTCAAGGGCGCCCACCACACCGACTGGAACCTCACCATGGCGGCGACCGTGCTGGTCATGGCCCCCGTGATCCTCGTGTTCTTCTTCGCCCAGAAGGCGTTCGTGGAGGGCGTCACCCTCACCGGAGTCAAGGGATGACTATGAAACTCACCGTGGTCGGCGGAGGCTCGACCTACACCCCCGAACTCGTCGACGGCTTCGCCCGTCTGAGGGACACGCTCCCGATCACCGAGCTGGTCCTCACCGACCCCGCGACGGAGCGCCTGGAGCTGATCGGCGCCCTGTCCCGCCGCATCTTCGCCCGTCAGGGCCACCCCGGCACCATCACCACCACCGCCGACCTGGACGCGGCGGTGGACGGCGCCGACGCGGTCCTCCTCCAGCTCCGGGTGGGCGGCCAGGCCGCCAGGCAGCAGGACGAGACCTGGCCCCTGGAGTGCGGCTGCGTGGGCCAGGAGACGACCGGCGCCGGCGGCCTGGCCAAGGCGCTGCGCACGGTCCCGGTGGTCCTGGACATCGCCGACCGCGTACGGCGGGCCAACCCCGACGCCTGGATCATCGACTTCACCAACCCCGTGGGCATCGTCACCCGGGCACTGCTCCAGGCCGGCCACAAGGCACTGGGCCTGTGCAACGTGGCCATCGGGCTCCAGCGCAAGTTCGCCGCGCTCCTGGACACCGACCCCACCGCCATCCACCTGGACCACGTGGGCCTGAACCACCTCACCTGGGAGACGGCGGTACGCCTGGGCGGCCCGGCGGGCGAGGACGTCCTCCCCCGCCTCCTCTCCGCCCACGGCGACACGATCGCCGCCGACCTCCGCCTCCCCCGCCCCCTGCTGGACCGCCTGGGCGTGGTCCCGTCCTACTACCTGCGCTACTTCTACGCGCACGACGAGGTCGTACGGGAACAGCGCACCAAGCCCTCCCGGGCGGCCGAGGTGGCCGACATGGAACGCCGCCTCCTGGCCCTCTACGCCGACCCGACGCTCGCCGAGAAACCGGCCCTGCTGTCCCAACGGGGCGGCGCCTACTACTCGGAGGCGGCCGTGGACCTGGCGGCGGCGCTCCTGCGCGGCGCGGGCTCCCCCCACCAGGTGGTCAACACCCTCAACAACGGCACGCTGCCCTTCCTCCCCGACGACGCGGTGATCGAAGTACCGGCGGCGGTGGGCCCCGAGGGCGCCGTCCCGCTCCCCGTCCCCTCCGTGGACCCCCTGTTCGCGGGCCTCATGGCCGGCGTCACCGCGTACGAGGACCTGGCCCTGGAGGCGGCCCTGCACGGCACCCGGAACCGGGTCTTCCGTGCGCTCCTGGCCCATCCCCTGATCGGCCAGTACGAGTACGCCGACCGGCTCACCGACGAGCTCGTCGCACACAACCGGGAGCACCTCACGTGGGCCTGACCGCGGGCGTCCTCGCCATCGACGCCGGCAACAGCAAGACGGACGTGGCGGTGGTCGCCCACGACGGGACGGTGCTGGCGACGGCGCGGGGGGAGGGGTTCCGGCCGCCGGCCGTGGGCCTGGAGGCGGCGATGTCCGCTCTCGCCGAGGCCGTCGACCGGGCGCTCGGCGCCGCCGGCACCCCGGCCGTCTCCCACGTCTCGGCCTGCCTGGCCAACGCCGATCTGCCCGTCGAGGAACAGCTCTTGGCGGCGGCGCTGGCGGAGCGGGGCTGGGGCGCGAGTGTCGAGGTGCGCAACGACACGTTCGCGATCCTGCGGGCGGGGGTGGCCGAACCCCGGGGAGTGGCCGTCGTCTGCGGGGCGGGCATCAACTGCGTGGGGATGCTTCCCGACGGCCGTACGGCCCGCTTTCCGGCGGTGGGGCGGATCTCCGGGGACTGGGGCGGGGGTTGGGCGCTCGCGGAGGAGGCGCTCTGGTACGCGGCGCGTGCTTGGGACGGGCGGGGAGCGCCCACCGCTCTGGCCCGCGCCCTGCCTTCCCACTTCGGGCTTCCCGACATGCCCGCGCTGATCGAGGCGCTGCACCTCGAGCATGTGCCCGCGGCCCGGCGGCACGAGTTGACTCCGGTGCTCTTCGGTGTCGCGGCGGAGGGGGACGGGGTCGCGCGGGCGATCGTCGACCGGCAGGCCGAGGAGATCGTGACGATGGCCGTCGTCGCGCTGACGCGGCTGGGGCTGCTGGACGAGGAGACGCCGGTGCTGTTGGGGGGTGGGGTGCTGGCGGCGCGGCACCCCCGGCTCGACGACCGTATACACGGCCTGCTGGCCGCCCGGGCACCCAAGGCGATGCCTCGGGTGGTCACCGCGAGCCCTGTACTGGGGGCGGCCCTGCTGGGGTTGGACCACCTGGACGTGCCCGAGGAGGCACACGAGCGGCTGCGCGGGCATTACGAGGCTTGACGGCCCCGCGCGTCGGGGTGGGCCGGGGGGTGTTCGCGCGGCCCGGCGCACTTTACGGGGTGCCCCGCGTTGCTGCGGGCCGGGGCGGGGTTGCGCGGCCCGGCGCCTTACGGGTGCCCCGTGTTGGTGTGGGCCGGGGGGTGTTCGCGCGGCCCGGCGCTTGCGGGGTGCCTCCCCCACTCTCGGCTTCGCTCGAGCGGGAGGTACCCCCACCGCCCACCCGTGCCGCCCCAGCGGCACGACTGCCCGCGGAGGACGGCGCCTACGGCGGGGAGGGGACGGGGCGGGGGTGGCCGCCCGCAGTGGCTGGCGCGTCCGCACCCCGCGCCCCCACCAAGGAACGCAGTCGCGCCAGTCCGAGGACGGGCACCCCCGACGCGGCCCCGACCCACCCACCGACCGTGGGCGCTACGCACGCCCCCACCGAAGCCGCACAGGCGCCGCAGGCATAAAACCCAAGCCCCCACCGAACCGAACCCCGCACCACAGCCACCCGCATGGGAACCGAACTGATTTCCTGGGCGTGTTCGTGGGCAGGGTGGGGGCGGGGGTTCTCGGCGGTCGCGCTGCGATCGGATCAAGATCGTGCCAAGGCCGGTGCATATGTCAGTCGCGGCGGCGATACTTGCCGCGAGGGATGACCATGGGGGAGGTCACATGACACACACGCCGAACGGCACGGCGCCACCCGGCACCGCCACGCCCACGCCCACGCCCGTGTCCACGCTGCCCGCGGTGCCGCCCCAGCCCACCCCCGCCCCCACCCCGCCACCGCCGGAGGCCCGCCGCACCGCCTTCGCCGAGGGCGTCGACCGCCTCCGCAGGGCCTCCACCACCGAACCCGGCCGCCTCCGCATCATCGGCGCGCTCCTCGCCGCCCTCGTCGTCGCCTTCGGCGCGGTGACCGCCTGGCAGATGACCGACCGGGCCGAGGCCGCCGACGACGTCCTCACCAGCAGCCAGCCCCTCAGCTCGGACGCCGCCGACATCTACCGCTCCCTCGCCGACGCCAACACCGCCGCGTCCAGCGGCTTCCTGGCCGGCGGTCAGGAGACCGCCGCCTCCAGGGTCCGCTACGAGAACGACATCCGCACGGCCGCCGCGAAGCTCGTCAACGCCGCGGCCAACTCGGACCCCGACTCCCCCTCCGCAAAGACGATCACCAAGCTCAACCGCCTGCTCCCCGAGTACAAGGGCCTGGTCGAACGCGCCCGCACCTACAACCGCCAGGGCTTCCCCGTCGGCGGCGCCTACCTGCGGTACGCGAACGAGAAGATGCAGAAGGAGATGCTCCCGGCGGCGGAGGACCTCTACACCAAGGAGAACCAGCGCCTCCGCGACGACTACGCGGACGCGACCCCCTACCCCTGGCCCGCCATCGCCCTCGGCGTCGTCACCCTGGCCGCCCTCGCCTGGGCCATGCGCCGCAACTACCTGCGCACCAACAGGGTCCTCAACCACGGCCTGGTGGCGGCGACAGCGGCGGCCGCGGTCGTCCTCCTCTGGCTGACGGCCGGCCACACCCTCGCCCGCTCGAACCTCGACGACTCCTACGACCACGGCGTCCGCTCGCTCAACGTGCTGCACGACGCCCGGATCGCCTCCCTGAAGGCGAGGGGCAACGAGAACCTGACCCTGGTGGCCCGGGGCGCCGAGACGACGAAGGTCGGCGACGAGACGTTCGACGCCTACGACCACGACTTCGGCCGCGACATGGACGCCCTCGCCAAGGGCCTGGCACAGGCGCAGCGCCTCGCGGACGACGACAGCGGCGAGAAGCCGGTCGACGCGGCGGTGGGCAACATGACGGAGTGGAGGAAGCGCCACGCGGCGGCCCGCGAGCAGGACGAGAACGGCAACTACCAGCAGGCGCTGGACATGGTGATCGGCGCGAAGGGCGCGACCGGCGAGTGCTTCGACGGTGTCGACGAGAACCTGGCCACGGCGCTCGCGCACGAGGAGAGCGAGTTCGCGCAGGCGGCCGGCGACGGCCGGGACGCGCTGACGGGCCTGCCGGCCGGCGCGGCCGTCCTCGCCGTACTGGGCGCGGCCGGCGCGGTGCTGGGCATCGGCCGCAGGCTGTCGGAGTACCGATGAACGGACGCGTGAACGAGCCGAAGGGGGCCATGACGATGATCGCACGACACCTGCGGGCCCGCCTGAAGGGCTGGGGCGGAGTGGGCGCGATGGCGACCGCCTGCGCCCTGGCCCTGGTCTTCGCGCTGGTACTGGCCTGCACCGGCCCCCCGGCCGGCGGCCCCTCGAGGACCACCGGCCAGACCGTCTCCCACGCCGCGCGGACCCAGGCGGACGAGGACTGCACGGCCCCGGAGAAGCAGACCCTCTCCCCCTCTGACGCCGACGGCCCCACCATCGAGGCGATCAAGAACCGTCGGGGCGAGAAGCGCAAACTGATCGTGGGGGTCGACCAGAACAGCTACCGCTGGGGCTACCGCGACCCCAACAGCGGCGAGAGCGGCACCCTGGAGGGCTTCGACATCGACCTGGTGCACCGCATCGCCGAGGACATACTCGGCGACCGGGACGCGGTCCAGTTCAAGGCGATCCCGACCGACCAGCGCATCCCGGCGATCCAGGCCGGCCGCGTCGACATGGTCGTCCGTACGATGACGATCAACTGCGCCCGCATCAAGGACGTGGCGTTCTCCGCGCCGTACTTCAAGACGGGCCAGCAGGTCCTGGCCCCGAAGTCCTCACCGATCAAGGGGTACGACGAGACGCTCGCGGACCAGGAGATCTGCACGGCGACGGGCTCGACCGCGTACGCGAAGCTGGAGACGGACAAGGAGACGGGCGACCTGCCGGCGTCCACCGACATCCGCACCACCGTCCCCAACCAGCTCGACTGCCTGGTGCGGCTGCAGCTCGGCGAGGTCGACGCGGTGGTCACCGACGGCGCGCTCGCGGCCAGCCAGGCCGCGCAGGATCCGACGGTCCAGCTCAAGGGCGAGGCCTTCACGACCGAGTACTACGGCGTGGCGATGAAGAAGGACGCGGACGACCTGGTGCGCCGGGTCAACCGGATCCTGGTGGACTTCCGCGAGGACACCACGGACGGCTGGCAGGACGCGTACACCGAGTGGCTGTCGGCCACGCTGGGCGACGACTCCTCCGAGTCGAGGCCCCCGGCCCCGGAGTACCTGCGCGAGAACTGACCCCGGAGCAACCCGACCCGACCCCAGCCGGACGCACCCCCAACCGTCAACAACCCCCCAGCGAGAGGTGATCGATGGCCGACGCGGATCCCACCGGGCCGGTGATGGACCGGGACGAGGTGGACCGTGCGCTGGCGCGGCTCGGCGCGGAGCACGAGGCGATCGAGACCTCGCTCCTCGCCCTGCAGGACCACGCGGGCCGAAGACTCCTGGAGGGCGCGCGGCTCACCGGCATCACCGAGGAGCGCTGGACGGCCACGGAGGCGTCGATCACGCTGCTGTGGACGTACTTCGACGCGTACACGGACGCGCTGCGCACGGCCCGGGACATCCGCTCCCGCCGCCGCTGGTCCAGCCGTGAGGACCTGGTGGAGCTGACGGAGCTGCTGCGCGGCGAGTCGGTGACCGTGGCGGGCAGCGCGGCGGCGACCGCCAACGCGCCGACGCTCCACGCCGCCCCCGGCAAGCTCAGCGAGCGGTACTCGCTCACCACCCTCGTCGACCGTATGAACGAGCTGTACGCGACCTCGCTGGACATGGTCGTCGCCGCCGACGCGGTGTGGTCGGCGCTGCCCGCCCGGATCGACCTGCTCGCCGCCGAGCTCCAGCGCACCGGCCGGCTCGCGCACTCGGTCGGGGTGCGCCCGGGCGAGCATCCGGCGGGCGACGACCTGGAGCGGATCACCCGCACGCTGGCGAAGCTGCGCGAGCAGGTGGTGTCGGACCCGCTGGCGTACTGGAACAAGGCGGAAGGCAGTTCGGCGCCGGGTGGCGGACGCCCCGACACCACGGTCTACGACCGTGAGGCGCGCGCGCTGGAGGACGTGCGCCGGGAGATCGACGCGGTGCTGACGGTCCGCCAGGACGCCGAGAAGCGGATCGTCAGGCTGCGGGACGTGCTGTCCCGCGCCGACCGCACCCTCGCCGAGGCCCGTACCGCGCGCGGCGAGGTGCTGGCGAAGATCGCCGCGACGGAGGTGCCGGTGGTCAGCGGGCCGCCGACCGTGCTGCAGGAGCAGCTGTCGACGGCCGCCGAGTACCGCAGACACGCCCAGTGGCACCGCCTGTCCCCGCTCCTGGAGTCCCTGGAGCAGAAGGCGGAGGACGAACTGCTGCGCGCCCGTGAGTCGTTGACCGCGGTGACGGCACCGCTGGCGGTCCGTGCCGAGCTGCGCGGCCGGCTGGACGCGTACAAGGCGAAGGTGGCCCGGCACGGTCTGGCGGAGGATCCCGTCCTGGTGGAGCGGTACGAGAAGGCGCGCCGCATGCTGTGGAGCGCGCCCTGTGATCTGCGCGCCGCCGACCGGGCGGTGCTGCGCTACCAGCAGGCGGCGGCGGAGGTCCTCGGCACGGCGCCCCGGGTGCCGGGCCAGGGCGTGCCCGACGACCGGAGGGAATCCGGCGCATGAGCGACGAGGGGGAGGCCGCGTCATGAGCGAACCGGAGAACCGGGCAGCCGGGGCCGGGTGTCAGCGCCCCGAGTGCGGGGGCGCGTACGAGGACGTCGGCGGCGGCGAGCTGTACTGCGACACCTGTGGCCTCGCCCCGGTGGTGTCGCCGACCGGCATGGTCGGCTCGGCCCCGACCGGCGTCACGGTGGGGGGCCGCGACTCGCGCGGCTCGGCGGGCAGCGGACGTTCCAGTGGCCGCAGCGGCCGGAGCGGCCGCAGTTCCCGGACGTCGTCCCAGTCGTCGAAGTCCCGCCGTTCGGTCTCCGGGCGGCTCTCCCGCTCGCTGTCAGGCCGGACCACGAACCGCTCGGTGTCGGTGCGCGGTTCCGGCTCGGGCGCCGCCTCGTCCGGCCGGGGCCGCCTCGGTGCCGGTCTGGTCGAGGTGCCGCCGATCCCGCGCCCCGATCCGCGCGCGATGGTGCTGGACGATCCCGAGGTGCCCGAGCGGAAGCGGTTCTGCTCGCGCTCGGACTGCGGGGCGCAGGTGGGCCGGGCCCGCGGCGGCCGGCCGGGGCGCACGGAGGGCTTCTGCACCAAGTGCGGCCACCCGTACTCGTTCGTCCCGAAGCTGCGGGGCGGGGACGTCGTGCACGGCCAGTACGAGGTGGTCGGCTGTCTGGCGCACGGCGGTCTGGGCTGGATCTACCTCGCCGTGGACCGGGCGGTCTCGGACCGCTGGGTGGTGCTGAAGGGCCTGCTGGACACGGGCGACCAGGACGCGATGGCGGCGGCGATCTCCGAGCGGCGCTTCCTCGCGGAGATCGAGCACGCCAACATCGTGCGGATCTACAACTTCGTGGAGCACCTCGACCAGCGCACCGGCTCCCTCGACGGCTACATCGTCATGGAGTACCTGGGCGGCAAGTCGCTGAAGGAGATCGCCAACGGCCGCCGCACCCCGGAGGGCAGGCGCGATCCGCTGCCGGTGGAGCAGGCGTGCGCGTACGGCATCGAGGCCCTCGAGGCGCTCGGCCATCTGCACAGCCGGAACCTGCTGTACTGCGACTTCAAGGTCGACAACGCGATCCAGACCGAGGACCAGCTCAAGCTGATCGACATGGGCGCGGTGCGCCGGATGGACGACGAGGAGTCGGCCATCTACGGCACGGTCGGCTACCAGGCGCCGGAGGTCGCCGACGTCGGTCCTTCGGTGGCGTCGGACCTGTACACGGTGGCCCGTACGCTCGCCGTCCTCACGTTCGACTTCCAGGGCTACACGAACGTCTACGTGGACTCGCTGCCCGACCCGGACAACATCGAGGTCTTCCGGCGGTACGAGTCGTTCTACCGCTTCCTGGTCCGCGCCACCGACCCGGACCCGGCCCGCCGGTTCTCCTCCGCGCAGGAGATGGCCGAGCAGCTGACGGGCGTGCTGCGCGAGGTGGTCTCCCTGCAGTCGGGCCGGGCGCGTCCGGCGCTGTCCACGCTCTTCGGCCCGGAACCGCGGGTGACGGACACGGAGTTGTTCCCCGCGCCGGGCGGGGACGTCTCCCGCCTGGGCGCCCGCCCGGACCGCTCCCGCAAGTCCCGCGGGTCCCGTGAGGGCGCACCTCACGCGCTCCCGCCCGCCGCCCTCGTCAAGCCCGTCGACTGCGCCGCCGCCGCGCTCGCCCTGCCCGTGCCGCACGTCCACCCGTCCGACCCCAACGCCGGTTTCCTCGCGGGTCTGCTGGCGTCCGCGCCCGGTGAGCTGATCAACGCGCTCGCCGCCGCGCCCGCCCCGTCGGCGGAGACCCGGCTGCGTGAGATCCGCGCCCGGCTGGAGACCGGCGAGTGGCCCACCGCGCTGGCGGTGCTGGGCGCGCTGGAGGAGCGGGACCCCGACGACTGGCGGGTGGTCTGGTACCGGGGGGTGGCCTCGCTGGTCACCGGCGACCACGAGGGTGCCGCGCTCGCCTTCGACGCGATCTACGACGCGTTCCCCGGCGAGATCGCGCCGAAGCTGGCGCTCGGCGTGTGCGCGGAGGTGCTGGGCCAGCTGGACAACGCCGCCGAGTACTACCGCCTGGTGTGGTCGACCGACCCGAGCCATGTGAGCGCCGCGTTCGGGCTGGCTCGGGTGCGGTTGGCGGCCGGGGACCGCGGCGGCGCCGTGCGGACGCTGGTGTCGGTGCCGGAGTCCTCCATCCACTACACGGCCGCGCGGGTGGCGTCCGTCCGGGCGCGGTTGCGCGGGCGTACGGCAGCCGCCGGTGACGTACCGTTCCTGGACGACCTGAGCGCCGCCGCCGGGCAGGTCGAGGCCCTGGAGGCGTACGGTCTGGATCCGGCACGGCGCGAGCTGTTGGCGGCCGAAGTCCTCGGTTGCGGGCTGGACTGGGTACTCTCCGGGGGCCAGGGTTCCGCTCCTCCCGCCGCCGCCGGGGGACGGACGCTGCTCGGCAGCGGCCTGGACGAGCGGGGCCTCCGTTTCGGCCTGGAGCGTTCGTACCGCACGCTGGCCCGGCTGGCGCGCAGCGGCGAGGAGAGGATCGACCTGGTGGAACGTGCCAATCGTTACCGCCCCCGGACATGGGTGTAGTTGATGTCGCAGATGCCTCAGCAGGCCGCTCTGTCGAAATGCCCGAGCTGCGAGGAACCCCTCGAGTCGGGTGATCGTTTCTGCGGTGCGTGCGGATACGACCTGTCCGTGGTCCCCGCACGGCCGCGGGACGAGCCGACGACCGCCATGAACGGCTCGGTGCCGCCGCAGGCTTCGGCGGACCGTGACCGGCCCCGGCCGCCGTCGGCCCCGCCCGCCGCGCCGTCCTGGCCCACCACCCCACCGGCCCACCACCCGGCCGGCACCCCCCTGCCCGACACGCCGGCCGGCCGGGGAACACCGGCCCAGGGTGCCCCCGTACCGCCGCCCCCGGCGCAGGTGACGCCCGTGCCGCCGTCCCGGGCCGAAGGCGCCCCCGTACCGCCGGAGTCGGCTGGTGCCGTGCCGCCGCCCCCGTCGGCGGAGCCCCCCGCGCCGTCGTCCGGGGTGCGGTTCGACCGGCGTGCGCGGTCGGAGGAGCGGGCCGCGCAGCCCGACGAGTATCCGCTCCAGGCGCCGGACCCGCGGGTGGCGGCCGAGTCGGCGGGGACCGGTGCCGCGGTGTGTGTGGCCTGCCGTGCGGGACGGGTCGACGACGACGGCTACTGCGAGAACTGCGGCCACGCCCAGCCACGCGAACGGGACCACATGGAACAGGAAAGCGGACCGATCGGCGCGGTCAGCGACCGCGGCCTGCGCCACCACCGCAACGAGGACGCCTTCGCCGTGAGCACCACGGCGCTGCCCGACGGCTCCCCCGCCTCCGTGGCGATCGTCTGCGACGGCGTCTCCTCCGCGACCCGCCCCGACGAGGCGTCACTCGCCGCCTCCCGCGCGGCGAACGAGTCCCTGCTCGCGGCCCTGCCGCGCGGCACGCACCCGCAGCAGGCGATGCACGACGCGATCGTCGCCGCCTCCGAGGCGGTCAACGCGCTGGCCGACGAGCCCGCGGCGGCCCGTGAACACGCCCCGCACCAGAACGCCCCGGCGTGCACCATCGTCGGCGCCGTGGTGACGGCCGGTCTGCTGGTGGTCGGCTGGGTCGGCGACAGCCGCGTCTACTGGATCCCGGTCGACCGCTCCACCCCGGCGGCCCGGCTCACCGAGGACGACTCGTGGGCCGCGCAGATGGTCGCCGCGGGCCTGATGGGCGAGGCCGAGGCGTACGCCGACCAGCGCGCCCACGCGATCACCGGCTGGCTCGGCGCCGACGCGTACGAACTGGAGCCGCACACCGCCTCGTTCAAGCCGGACCGGCCCGGTGTGGTCGTGGTCTGCACGGACGGCCTGTGGAACTACGCGGAGTCGGCCGACGAGATGGCCGAGGCCGTGCCCGCGGACGCGGCCGTACGACCGCTGCACGCCGCCCGGGTACTGGTCGGTCACGCCCTCGACGGCGGGGGCCACGACAACGTAACAGTGGCCCTCGTGCCGTTCCCGGCCGTCCCGCAGGGGGCAGGATCGGCCTGAGGCCGCTTACGGGACGCCTCGCACGGGGAAGCATCGACGGACCGGAGGGGACCGGTCCGTCATCCGTCGTCGCCCCGCGCCGTCGGGGCACCCAAGGGGGATCGAAACAGGCATGGCCAATTTCTCGAAATCGAACGTGCCGCAGTTCTCGGTGGACGTGTACCAGAACGAGTACCTGCCGGAGGGCGGCCGCGAGGTCAACGCCATCGTCACGGTGACCGCGACCGGCGGCGGCACCATCGGCAGCGCGGTGGCGGCGCCCCACCTCTACCCGCCCGGCCAGGGCCCGTCGGCGGCCGTGGTCCTCATGGTCGACTGCTCGGGCTCGATGGACTACCCGCCGACCAAGATGCGCAACGCCCGCGACGCGACGGCCGCCGCGATCGACGCCCTGCGCGACGGCGTGAACTTCGCGGTGGTCGGCGGCACGCACGTGGCCAAGGAGGTGTATCCGGGCGGTGGCGGCCTGGCGGTCGCCGACGCCGCCACCCGCGAGCAGGCCAAGCAGGCGCTGCGGAAGCTGAGCGCGGGCGGCGGCACGGCGATCGGCACCTGGCTGCGGCTGGCCGACCGGCTGCTGGCGTCGGCGGACGTGGCGATCCGGCACGGCATCCTGCTCACCGACGGCCGCAACGAGCACGAGTCGGCGGAGGACCTGAAGGCGGCCCTGGACGCCTGCGCCGGGCGTTTCACCTGTGACGCCCGCGGTGTGGGCACCGACTGGGAAGTGAAAGAAGTCACAGCCATCGCCTCCGCCCTCCTCGGCACCGCCGACATCGTCGCCGATCCGGCCGGTCTCGCCGCCGACTTCACGCGGATGATGGAGACGGCGATGGGCAAGGAGGTCGCGGACGTCTCGCTGCGGCTGTGGACCCCGGTCGGCACGACGGTGAGGTTCGTCAAGCAGGTCGCGCCGACGGTCGAGGAGCTGACCGATCGCCGTACGGAGGCGGGTCCGCGCGCGGGCGACTACCCGCTGGGTTCCTGGGGCGACGAGTCCCGCGACTACCACGTCTGCGTCGAGGTGCCGCCCGCGAACATCGGGCAGGAGATGCTGGCGGCCCGGCTGTCGCTGGTGATCCCGCAGTCGTCCGACGGCAGCGTGCGCAACCTCGGGGCGCAGGGTCTGGTCCGGGCCGTGTGGACGGACGACATGGCCGCCTCGACCTCGATCAACCCCCAGGTCGCCCACTACACCGGGCAAGCGGAACTGGCGGAAGTCATCCAACAGGGTCTGGATCTCCGCAAAGAGGGGGATATCGATGGAGCGACGGCCAAACTGGGCAGGGCCGTGCAGCTCGCGAGCGCGTCCGGCAACGCGGATACTGCGAAACTGCTTTCGAAGGTGGTGGACGTGGTCGACGCCGCGACGGGTACTGTGCGACTGAAGGCGAAGGTCGAGGAGGCCGACGAGATGACGCTCGAGACTCGGTCGACAAAGACTGTTCGTGTAAAGAAGTGATCCGTAAGTAGTCGAGCCCGACCCCTCGGGGTGGGAGAAACCGGCCGGAACCGGCCGGACAAGGAGAGGGGGAAGCGCCGACATGCCGACCTGCCCGAACGGACACCAGTCGGGTTCCGACGACTGGTGCGAGGTGTGCGGTCACCGCATGGCGGGTGCCGTGCCCCCACCTCCTCCCCCGCCGCCGCCCGCACCCGGTGGCGGCGGTTACGGATTCCCGCCGCCCGGCGGCGGTCCCGGCGGCCCTGGTGGTTTCGGCGGCGGCCCCGGCGGCGGCCGGACGGAGCTGTGCCCGCAGTGCCGTACGCCGCGTGAGGGCGCGGCGCCGTTCTGCGAGGAGTGCCGGTGGAACTTCCTGACGAACACGGCGACCTCGTACACCCCGGCCGCCCCGCGTCCGCCGGCCCCCGGCCCGGGTCCGGGCGGTCCCTTCCAGCAGCCGCCCGGCGGACCGTCGTACGGCGGCGGTGACTCGTACGACTATCAGGGCTCACGCCCCTCACAGATGAACCGCCCCGCCGAACCGATCCCCCCGGGCCCGCCCGGCTTCGGCGGCGACCCCTCACGACCGGTACCGCCGCCTCCGGGTCCGGGCGGGCCCGGAGGTCCGGGCGGACCGAACGGACCCGGTGGTCCGAACGGACCTGGTGGCCCCGGCGGCTTCGGCGGTCCCGGCGGCCCTGGAGGCCCCGGCGGTCCGAACGGCCCCGGTGGCCCGGGCGGCTTCGGCGGTCCTGACGGACCTGGTGGACCCGGCGGTCCGAACGGCCCCGGCGGGCCCGGTGGCTTCGGTGGGCCCGATGGGCCGCCAAGGCCTAACGGTCCCGGCGGGTCCGGCGGTCCTGGCGGCTTCGGTGGTCCGGGCGGTCCGAACGGTCCCGGCGGGCCCAACGGACCCGGTGGCCCCGGCGGGTCCGGCGGTCCTGGCGGCTTCGGTGGGCCTGGTGGCCCGAACGGCCCGGGTGGACCCGGTGGTCCTGGTGGCCCGAACGGTCCCGGCGGCTTCAGCGGCCCCGGTGGTCCGAACGGTCCGGGTGGACCTGGTGGCCCGAACGGTCCCGGCGGCTTCGGTGGCCCCGGCGGCCCCGGTGGTCCGAACGGACCCGGTGCTCCGCAGGCGTTCCAGCCCGGATCGTCGGCCCCGCCCGGGTTCCCGCAGGAGACCGGCCGCCCCCAGCCGGGCGGGTCGCCCTTCGGCGGCGGTGACGACGACTGGGTGATCTCCCCGCCGACCGGCGGCCCCGGTGGTCCCGGCGGCCCCGGTCCCGGTCCCGGTGGCCCGAACGGTCCCGGTCAGCGCGGCGGTTACGGCTATCCGCAGCCCGGCGCGACCCAGGCGCCGCCCGGGCCCGGCGGCTTCCCGCAGCAGCCGCAGGGCCCGGCGACCTGGACCGCGACCATCGGTCCGGACCGCGAGTACTTCATGGCGATGATGCAGCGCTCCGGCCCCGAGGCCGCGGGCCTGAACCTGCCCGCGTACTCGCCCGAGCAGCAGCGCACGCTCACCGGCAACCAGATCACCATCGGGCGCCGTCGCCACTCCACCGGCGACACCCCCGACATCGATCTGTCGACCCCGCCGGAGGACCCGGGCGTCTCCCACCAGCACGCGGTGCTGGTGCAGCAGCCGGACGGCACCTGGGCGGTCGTCGACCAGAACTCGACGAACGGCACGACGGTCAACGGCTCGGACGAGCCGATCCAGCCGTTCGTCCCGGTCCCGCTCCAGGACGGCGACCGGGTCCACGTGGGCGCCTGGACGACGATCACCATCCGCCGGGGCTGAGCACCGGCGCTAGGCGGCGGGCACCGGCCAGGCGTGCGGCCCTGCGGGGTCGTCCAGCCAGGCTCGGTCGCCCTCGGCGTCGACGGTGAGGCCGTAGCGTTCGCGCTGCGGCCTGCCCTCGCGCTCCCAGAGGCCGTACGCCTCCCGCGGTTCGAGGGCACCGGCGGTCAGCGCCAGCAGGAACCGGAACAGATCGCTTCCCCGGGCCACGGCCGGCAGCCCTTCCGGATCGGGCTGCTCCTGCCACGAGCGGCTCGCGCCTCGCAGCGGGACGAAGTAGGCGGGCGTGTGCAGGAAGCGCCCCTCGGCGTGACCCGCGTCGCGCACGGTGAGCACGACCAGGCCGGTGGCGAACGGGGCGAGGATCCGGCCGCCCGGACGGCACTGGGCGAGCCAGGCGCGCGGGACGGACGGCAGGGCGCAGGTCGCGATGATCCGGTCGAAGGGGGCGCGTGCGGGCACCCCGCGCGCGCCGTCGCCGGTGACGACGGCCGGACGGTGTCCGGCGGCGGCCAGGTGCCGGGCGGCCGGCTCGGTGATGTCCGGGTCGAGATCGACCGTGGTGACCAGGTCGTCGTCGCCGAGCCGGTGGGCGAGCAGGGCGGCGTTGTACCCGCTGCCGGTGCCGATCTCCAGGACGCTCTGCCCGTCCCGCACCTCCAGGCCGGCCAGCATCAGCGCCATGAGGGAGGGCTGGCTGCTGGAGGAGAGCAGCTCGCCGTCGCGCAGCCGGATCGCCAGCGGGGTGTCCTCGTACGCGCCGCGCAGCCACCGCTCGCGCGCCTCGGGGTCGGGGTTCTCGCCCCACCGGCGTTCGTAGCCGCCGACGACGCCCACGTAGTAGTACGGCACGAACAGGTGGCGCGGCACGGCGGCGAACGCCTCCCGCCACACCGGGTCGGCGTCGAAGGCCCCGCTCGCACCGATCTCCCGCACGAGCGCGGCCCGCAGCCCGCGGTCCTGTCCACCCATGTCTCCACAGTAGGGCGGTCCTAGGCCTCAAGTCCTATGCCGGCGTGTCTGAGACCATGGACGACGTGACAGAGATTCGGCGCGGCACGCTTCAGGAGCAGACCTTCTACGAGCAGGTCGGCGGGGAGGAGACCTTCCGCCGGCTCGTCCACCGTTTCTACGTGGGGGTGGCCGACGATCCACTGCTGCGGCCCATGTACCCCGAGGAGGACCTGGGCCCGGCCGAGGAGCGGCTCGTGCTGTTCCTGATGCAGTACTGGGGCGGCCCGACCACCTACAGCGAGAACCGCGGCCACCCGCGCCTGCGGATGCGCCACGTCCCGTTCAAGGTCGACCGGGCGGCACACGACGCATGGCTGAAGCACATGCGCGACGCCGTCGACGAACTGGGCCTGCCCGAGGAACACGAACAGACGTTGTGGAAGTACATGACGTACGCGGCGGCATCCATGATCAACTCCCCGGACTGAACCAGCCCCTCCGGCACAATCCAGCCCCTCTGGGGGTGCCCCCTCTGGGGGAGTTTGAGGAGCGGGGTCCGGGGCGGAGCCCCGGGACGGGACGGGAAGGGGCGGCGGGGCGAAGAAAACCCTCCCCCTCCCCGATCGCATTCCGGTACCCCGACCCCGATTTCCGATCACGATCCGATCAAACCCACCCCCCGAACGGTTACCCCCACCCCACCCCCTCTGACAACATCACCCGAAGGTCCGGACAACCACGGGGGGTTGCGGTGCCATCCGCAGGGGACTCGGCGAGATTCACACTCGCCCGCGCACACGCGCACAAACCCCTCCTCGCGGCCGCCCTCCTCACCGTCCTCCTCACCACGGCCGTCCTCGCCACCCTCACCGCCTACTCCACCACCATCGGCGACGCCTCCCTGCGCCACGCCCTGGCGGCCCCCCGCGACGCCGCCGACACCACCCTCACCGTCAAGGCCGAGACCGTCCCGGCGGCGAGCCGCACCGCCGCCGACACCGCCGTACGCGAAGGCACCCGCGAGGCCTTCGACGGACTGCCGGTGACGCTGCGCACCCTCGTCCGCTCCGGCCCGTACGCCCTCCCCGGCTCCCTCCGCTCCCCGGACGAACGCGCGAGGACGGACGAACCCGACCTCACGCACTTCGCCGCACTGGACCGCACCCAGGTGCGGATCACCGAGGGCCGGATGCCCGCGAAGGTCACCGGCGCGGAGATCGAGGCCGCCCTCCCGGAGACCGCCGCCCGCGCCCTCGCCCTGGAGCCGGGCGCCCGCCTCACCCTGGACAACCGGCTCGACGGACCACCGGCGAAGATCCGGATCACCGGCCTGTACCGGCCCGTGGACACCGCCGCGCCCTACTGGCGGCTGGACGACCTGAACGGCCGCGGGATCGTCAAGGGACACTTCACGACGTACGGCCCCCTGCTCGCCGACCCCACCCTGTTCACCGGAGCCGGAGCCGGAACCGGAACCGGGGACAAGGTCAGCACGGGCCCCTCGGGATGGCTGGCGTCGGCCGACTTCTCGACGATGACGACCGAGCGGATCGACGCGCTGCGCGAAGCCGTGCGCGAAGGCATCGCCGACCTGCCCGAGGCCGAGGCACTGGACGGCACGGCGACCGCCACGAGCGAGCTGCCCGCCGCGCTGGACCGCATCGAGCGCTCCCTGCTCGTCTCCCGCTCCACGCTGCTGGTCATCGCGCTCCAGCTCGCCCTCCTCGCCGCGTGCGCCCTGCTGCTGGTGGCCCGGCTGCTGAGCACCGAACGCGCGGGCGAGACCCTGCTGCTGCGGGCCCGCGGCGCCTCCCGCGCCCAGGTGGCCCGGCTCGCCGCCCTGGAGGCGCTGCTGCTGGCCGTGCCCGCGGCGGCCTGCGCCCCGCTGCTCGCGGGACCGCTCGTCCGGCTGCTCGCCGGGCAGGGCGCGCTGGCCCGGATCGGGCTGCGCCTGGACGCCTCCGTCGGCGCGGTCGCCGGACGCGGCGCGGTGTGGCTGGTGGCGGCGGGCGTGGCGCTGGGCTGCGCGCTGGCCGTCACGGTCCCGGCGCTCGTCTCCTCCTTCACGGCCGGCCGTGCCAGACCGCTGCCGGGCGTGGTGCGCGCGGGCGCGGACGTGGGTCTGCTGGTGGTGGCCGGTGTGGCGTACTGGCGGCTGAGCCGCCGGCCCTCCGGTGCCGTCGGCGAGGACCTCGGCGTCGATCCGCTGCTCGTGGTCACCCCGGCGCTGGCGCTGCTCGCCGGTACGGTGCTGACGCTGCGGCTGCTGCCGCCGGCGGCGCGGCTGGCCGAGCGGTGGGCGGCCCGCGGCCGGGGGCTGCCGGGGGCGCTGGCGGGCTGGCAGTTCAGCCGCCGCCCGATGCGCGGGGCCGGCCCGGTGCTGCTGCTGGTGCTCGCCGTGGCGCTGGGCATGCTGGCGATCGGCCAGGGCTCCTCGTGGGAGCGCTCGCAGGACGAGCAGGCGGACTTCCGGGCCGGTGCGCCGGTGCGGGTCCTGGCCACCGGGGAGGACGTGTTCGGCCGCGGTCAGGCGTACGCGGCCGTGTCCGGCGTACGCGCGTCCGCTCCCGCCTTCCGTACGACCGTGCCGCTGTCCGGCGGGCGGACGGCGACCGTGCTGGCGCTGGACACCGCGCACGCGGCGGACACGGTGCTGATGCGTTCCGACCTGGCGCCGGTGCCGGTGCCCGCGATGGTGTCCGAGCTGCCGCCGAAGGGCGCCGCGGCGGGCGTCCGCGTGCCGGCGGGCACCGCGCGGCTGGCGCTGACGGCGGCGCTGCGGGGCGCGGACGCGGGGGCCTCGGTCGACGTCAGTGCCACCGTGGAGGACTCCTACGGCACCCCGTACACGCTCGGCCTCGGCGGGCTGCCCGCCGACGGACGCCCCCACGACCTCGCCTTCGACCTCGCGGCGGCCGCCGAGGCGCCGCTGGGCGCGCTGACGCTGACCGGGCTCCGGCTGGAGCTGGTCCAGCCGGTCGGGAAGGCCGAGCGGCACCGCCTCACCCTGGCGGCGCTGACCGCCACGGACACCGGCGGCCGGGAGCGGGAGCTGTCGCTGCCGGACGAGTGGAAACTGTCCGTCCGCGCCGGTGGCGCGGTGTCCTCCCCCGGCGGGGACACCGGCCCCGACCGGCCCCGCGTGGTCTCCGACGACCCGACGACCGTCGTCTACGGCACCGGCTACCTCCCGGCGGACCTGGCCTGGCGTCCCTCTCCGCTCACCGTCGGCCTCCAGGTGCCGCAGCCGTCGTCGTCCGAGGTCACCGCCGTGGCGACGGACCGCTACCTCGCCTCCACGGGCGCGCGGGCGGGGCAGCGGGTGGACGTGCGGATCGGCGGGGTCACCGTGCCGCTGCGGCTCGTGCGGGCGGTGCGGGAGCTGCCGTCCACGCCGGTCGGCGGGAAGGACGACGGCGGGGCCCTCCTCGTCGACCTGCGGTCCGTCAACCGGATGATCCAGGCGCGCCAGGGGGAGAGCGTGCTGCCGAACGAGTGGTGGCTGGCGACCGAGCCGGGCGCGTCGGCGCGGGTGGCGGAGGCGCTGCGCGGCCGGCCCGACATCGATCCGTCCCGGGTGGTGGTGCGGGACGAGATCGCCGAGGAGCTGCGCGACGACCCGTTCGGCGCCGGGCCGGGCACCGCGTTCGGGGCGGCGGCCCTCGCGGCGGCGGCGCTGACGGCGGTCGGGTTCGCGGTGAGCGCGGCGGGGTCGCTGCGGGAACGGTCCGCCGAGTTCGCGGTGCTGCGCGCGCTCGGCGCCTCCCGGCGGCGGCTGGCCCGGGTGGTGCTCGTCGAGCAGGGGGTGCTGGTCGGTCTGGCGCTGGCGGTGGGCGTCCTGCTCGGCGCGGTGCTGGCCCGTGCGGTGATCCCCCTGATCATGCTGACCACGGAGGCCACCCGCCCGGTCCCCGGAGTCCTGGTGGAGCTGCCCCCCGCCCGGGTGGCCGCCCTCCTGGCCGCCGTGGCCGCGGCCCCCCTGCTGATCACGGCCGTACTGGCCCTGCGCAGGGCGGACCCGGTGACGTCACTGCGGGAACGGGGAGGCGAGTGACGTGAGCGAGCGGACTTTGGGGCGGGTGCGGGTGGGCGTGCCCTGGGTGCGTACCCGGTTGCGGTCGGCGCCCGGCGCGGCCGCGGCGCTCGCGGTGCTGGTCGCGGTGACCGCGTTCCTGGCCGCCGCGCTGCCGCTCGCGGTCGACCGGTACGGCGACGCGGGGCTGCGCCGGTCGATGGAGGTGGCCGGGCCCGGCCGCACCACCGTCCAGCTGTACGCCTCCCGGCCCGACGGCGTCGTACCCCTCGAAACGTGGGAGGAGCAGCTGCGCGAGGACGCCGTGCGCGGCCCCTACGCGAAGCTCTTCGCGCTGCCCGGCCGTTCCCTCCCGCTCGACCCGGACCAGTCGTCCTACGGTGTGCGCACCACCCGGCGGCTGGCGGCCCCGGAGCCGTATCTGTCCCGGCCGGACGGGATCGCCCCGCAGTTCCACCTCGTCGCCCCGAGCGGGCTCGCCGGCCACTCCCGGCTGCGGGAGGGCCGGCTGCCGAAGGCCCCGGACGGCGTCACCGCGTCGACGACGGAGGTCGAGGCCGCCGTCACCGCGGAGACGGCCCGGAAACTGAACATCGAGGTGGGCTCGGTCCTCCACGTGCCCGGTGTGGAGCGCGCCCCGCTCGCGGTGCGGGTCACCGGCGTCGTCGAACCGCGCGCGCCGCGTCAGGCGTACTGGTCGACGGACCCCGTGCTGCGCGGCCCGAGCCTGATGACCGTGCCCGGCGATCCGTCGCGCAGCGTGTTCTGGGTCGGCGCGCTGCTGCTGCCCCCGGACGCGGCCCCGGCGCTGCTGGGCACGGGCGGGCTCCCGGAGCGGTACTGGATGCTGGCCCCCGAGGTGTCCGCCCTGCACGGCTACGACCTGCCGCGGCTGACGTCGGCCGTCGCCTCCCTGGAGGCGGGTCCGCTGCTCCAGCGGGCCCGTGCGGTCGCCGCGCCGACCGTGGAAGCGGAGACCTCGCTCGACGAGGTGTTCGCCGAGTACACCGGGCTGCGTTCCGTCATCGGTCCCCTGGTGGCCGTCGCCGCCTTCGGCACCGGCACGGTCGCGGCCGTCGTCCTGCTGATGGCGGGCGGTCTCGCCGCCGACCGGCGCCGCGCCGAGCTGACCCTGCTGCGTGCCCGCGGCGCCTCCCTGCGCGGTCTCACCGGACGGCTGCTGGCGGAGACGGCGGTGGTCGCCGTGCCGGCCGCCGCCCTGGGCCTGGCCGCCGCCCGGCTCGCGGTCGGCGGGGGCCGGTCGTCGTACGCCGTGGCCGCCGCCGGTGCCGTCGCCCTGCTCGCCTCCGTGGCGCTGCCGCTGCGGGCCGTCGCCGCGCACCGCGCGGTACGGGTGCACGCCGCCCGTGACGACCTCGCCTCGGCCCGCCCGTCACGGCGTCGCACGGTCGCCGAACTCACGCTGCTCACGCTGGCGGCGGGCGCGGTCGTGGCGCTGCGCACGCGCGGTGCGCCGGACGGCGAGGGGGCGTCCGGGGACGGGCTGGTGTCGCCGGCCCCGGTGCTGGTGGGGGTGATCGCCGCGCTGGTGCTGGTGCGGCTGTACCCGCTGCCGCTGCGCGGGCTGGCCCGTCCGGCCGGGCGGCTGCGGGGTGTGGTGGGCCCGCTGTCGCTGGCCCGCGCGGGCCGTACGTCCGGGTCCGCGGTGCTGCCGCTGCTCGCCCTGCTGACGGCGCTGACCACGGCCGCGTTCGGCGGTTCCGTCCTCGCCGGTGTGGCCGACGCCCGGGACCGCGCGGCCGTCCTCGCGGTCGGCGCCGACGCCCGCGTCGAGGGGATGCAGCCGTTGCCGTCGGGGCTCGCCGAGCGGGTCCGGCGCGCACCCGGCGTCCGGGACGTCACCGCCGTGAGCGTCTCCTACGACGGCATGCCCCCGGGCGGCCGGCTGACCGTGCCGGTGGCCGGGGTCGACCCGGCCGGTTACGCGGCCCTCAGCCGGCACACGGACATCGGCGCCTTCGATCCGGAGGTGCTGAAGGCGTCCGGTGCCGGTGCCCTGCCCGCCCTGGCCTCCCCGGAGGTCGCCGACCGCTACGGCACCCGGCCGTTCCGGGTGCGCCTGGAGGACGGCAGTGACATCACCGTACGGATCGTGGAGGTGCGGGAGCGGACCCCGGTGCTGGCCGGGCTGGACTTCCTGGTCGTGGACCGCTCCGGGCTGCCCGACGGCCCCGGCCGTCCGACCACGCTGCTGGTGACCGGGGGCCGGCCGGACGCGGGGGCGCTGCGCGAGGCGGCGGGCGGTGCCGCGCGGGTGCAGCTCCGGACGGAACAGTTCGCGCGGTACGTCGACTCGCCCCTGCAGTCCGGCGCCGAGCGCGTCTACACGGCGGCGGTGGCGGCGGGCGCCGGGTACGCGGTGCTCGCCCTGCTGCTGACCCTGCTGCGCGCCGCGCCCGAACGCGCCGCGCTGCTGGCCCGGCTGCGCACCATGGGCCTCACCCGCGCCCAGGGCCGCCGCCTGCTCGTCCTGGAGTCCCTGCCGCAGGCGCTGCTCGCGGCGGCCGGCGGCACCGCCACGGCGTGGGCCGCCATCCGGCTGCTGTCGCCCGGCATCGACCTGACGGCCGTCGCCGTCTCCTCGTCCGCGTCCCCGGCGGGGCGGGCGGCGCTGCGCACCGACCCGGTGTCCCTGCTGGTACCGGCGCTGGCCGTGGTGGCCGTCACCGTCGGGATCGCGGCGGCACAGGCCTGGTGGACGGGACGCAGAGGATCGGTACGGGAGCTGAGGGCGGGCGATGCCCGATGATCCACCAGGCACCCTCCCCGACGCCTCCCCCGGCACCCTCCCCGGCGGCGCCTCCTTCGCTGTCCCGCCCCTCACCCCCGACATTCCGCTCCTCGCCCTCCCCCGCCTCACTCCGGCCGCCACGGCCGTGGCCCGGCCGCCCCCGTTCCGGGCCCGGGGCCCGGGGATCGGGTGGCCGGACGGCGGCCGTGCCCGCGACGCTTCCCTCGACGTCCCGCCCCTCACCCGCGACATTCCGCTCCTCGCCCGCGTCCTCTCCGGCCTCACCCCGGCCGCCACGGCCGTGGCCCGGCCGCCCCCGTTCCGGGGCCCGGGTGGCCGCACGGTCTCCCGGCGGCCGGGGCCGCCCGTACGGTGCCGCAGCGACCGACTCCCGCCCAGGAGGCCCCCGATGACCTCGGACCCCACGCTCGCCGAGCTGGCCGGCCGCGTCGCCGCCGACCGCGACCGCCCGGCCTACGGCCATGACGCGCTCATCACCTGCGACCGCCTGGTCCGTGTCTTCACCGCGGACGGGGTGGAGGTGCAGGCGCTCCAGGGGCTCGACCTCCTGGTGCGGGAGGGCGAGTTGATGGCGCTCGTGGGCGCGTCCGGCAGCGGCAAGTCGACCCTGATGAACATCCTGGCCGGCCTGGACACCCCCACGGCCGGCGCGGCGCGCGTGGCCGGCCGTGATCTGCTCACGATGACCGCCCGGGACCGCCTGGCCTACCGCCGTGAGGTCGTCGGCTTCGTCTGGCAGCAGACCTCCCGCAATCTGCTGCCCTATCTGACCTCGGCGCAGAACGTCGCCCTGCCGATGCAGCTCGCCGGCCGCCGCGGCGACCGCGCCCGGTCCGGTCGCCGGGCCCGCGCCGAACGCGCCCTGGAACTGCTGGAGCTGCTGGAGGTGGCGGACTGCCGCGACCGCCGCCCGCATCAGATGTCCGGCGGTCAGCAGCAGCGCGTCGCCATCGCCGTGGCCCTCGCCGGCGACCCTTCCGTGCTCCTCGCCGACGAACCCACCGGCGAACTCGACTCCCACACCGCGGAGCAGATCTTCGCCGCGTTCCGCACCGCGAACGAACGGCTCGGCACGACCATCGTGATCGTCACCCACGACCAGGCGGTGGCGGGCGAGGTCCGCCGCACGGTCGCCATCCGCGACGGCCGTACCTCCACCGAGGTGCTGCGCCGCAGCGAGGTCGACGCGGCCACCGGCCACGAGACCGTCGTCGCCCGCGAGTACGCCATGCTCGACCGCGCCGGACGCCTCCAGCTTCCCGCCGAGTACACCAAGGCGCTGAACATGCGTGACCGCGTCGCGCTGGAGCTGGAACCCGACCACATCGCCGTCCGTCCCGACGACAGCGAGGGACGGTGAGCGGGTGCGCGGACCGCCCTCAGCGCACGCTGAGGCCCAGCGCCCCGAGGCCCGCCCGGCGCACGGCGACCGACCCGTAGGGCGTGCGCAGCCGGAGCCACGCCCCCGAGGAGAACAGTCCCTGTTCCCCGCCCCGCAGGAACCCCAGCGACTGGGCGGCGTGCACCGCCCGCACCGGAAGCCCGGTCTCCGCGACCGTGCGGGACCAGATCTCCCGCCCGATCCGGTCGAGCTCCGCCCTGGTCCGCAGCTCGGGCGCCAGTTCCTCCGTACGGGAGCGGAACTCCGCGACCGACGCGGCGACGAGCCCGCTCAGCTCCCGCGGCGCCGGCAGTCCTGGCTCGGCCCGCCAGCCGCCGCGCGGCGGCAGCACCCCGGCCCACGGCGGTCCGGTCACCGCGCCCGGCACGACGGCCGTGGCGGCGGACTCGTCCACCGACTCCAGCAGCTCACCGGCGGACACGGTCACGTCCAGCGTGACGTCCAGCCCGTTCTCGTACGGCTTCGCCAGCCGTACGGCGCGGATGGCGAGCACCTCGAAGGAGGGCGGCCGGCCGAAGACGGCGAGCGCCGTGCCGGCCGCCTGCAACCGCACCGCGGCGGAACGGTCGTAGTGCAGCAGCCGGGAGAGGAAGGCCGCGAGGTCCGCGGCCTCCCTCTCGTCGGCGAGGTGGAGCACCGTCATGCGGCGACGGCCTCCTCCTCTTCACCGGCGGTGTCGTCCGTGTACTCCTGGAGGAACTCGCGCTCCTCCGCGGTGAGACGGCGCGGACGCTGCGCCTCGAAGTCGAACGGCACGATCACCGTCGACGCGCGGACGTAGACGAGGTCGTCGTCCTTCACCTCGTAGGTGAGGGTGAAGGACGCCGCCCTGATCTCCGTGACCCACAGCTCGATGTCGACCGGGTGGTGCCGGTGGACGAGCTGCCGCTTGTAGTCGATCTCGTGGCGCGCCACCACGGACCCCTGCTTGAAGTCCTTCTCCGGGCGGAACAGGAAGTCGATACGGGCTTCCTCCAGGTAACGGAGGAACACCACGTTGTTGACGTGGCCGTACGCGTCCATGTCCGCCCAGCGCAGCGGGCAGCGGTAGATGTGCCGCAAGAGATCAGCCCCGGGTCAGCTTCTTGTAGGTGGCGCGGTGCGGGCGCGCGGCGTCCGGGCCGAGCCGCTCGACCTTGTTCTTCTCGTAGGACTCGAAGTTGCCCTCGAACCAGAACCACTTGGACTCGCCCTCGTAGGCGAGGATGTGCGTGGCGACCCGGTCCAGGAACCACCGGTCGTGGGAGACGACCACGGCGCACCCGGGGAACTCGAGCAGGGCGTTCTCCAGGCTGGAGAGCGTCTCGACGTCGAGGTCGTTGGTCGGCTCGTCGAGGAGCAGCAGGTTGCCGCCCTGCTTGAGGGTGAGCGCGAGGTTCAGGCGGTTGCGCTCACCGCCGGAGAGGACCCCGGCCGGCTTCTGCTGGTCCGGTCCCTTGAAGCCGAAGGCCGAGACATAGGCACGGCTCGGCATCTCGACCTGGCCGACGTTGATGTAGTCGAGCTCGTCGGAGACGACCGCCCACAGGGTCTTCTTGGGGTCGATGTTGGCGCGGCTCTGGTCGACGTACGAGATCTTGACGGTCTCGCCGACCTTGATGGAACCGGAGTCCGGCTCCTCAAGACCCTGGATCATCTTGAACAGCGTGGTCTTGCCCGCGCCGTTCGGCCCGATGACCCCGACGATGCCGTTGCGCGGCAGCGTGAACGACAGGTCGTCGATGAGGAGCTTCTCGCCGAAGCCCTTGGTGAGGTTGTTGATCTCGACGACCACGTTGCCCAGGCGCGGGCCCGGCGGGATCTGGATCTCCTCGAAGTCCAGCTTCCGCATCTTGTCGGCCTCGGCGGCCATCTCCTCGTACCGGGCCAGACGCGCCTTGGACTTGGCCTGCCGCCCCTTGGCGTTGGACCGCACCCACTCGAGCTCTTCCTTGAGGCGCTTCTGCCGCTTGGCGTCCTTGGCGCCCTCGACCTTGAGGCGGGCGGCCTTGGTCTCCAGGTACTTGGAGTAGTTGCCCTCGTAGCCGTGCAGCCGGCCGCGGTCGACCTCGCAGATCCACCCGGCGACGTTGTCCAGGAAGTACCGGTCGTGGGTGACGGCCACGACGGTGCCCTCGTACTTGGCGAGGTGCTGCTCCAGCCAGTTCACCGACTCGGCGTCGAGGTGGTTGGTGGGCTCGTCGAGCAGCAGCAGGTCGGGGGCCTCCAGCAGCAGCTTGCACAGCGCCACGCGGCGCTTCTCGCCACCGGAGAGGTTGGCGACCGGCCAGTCGCCGGGCGGGCAGCCCAGCGCGTCCATGGCCTGCTCGAGCTGGGCGTCGAGGTCCCAGGCGCCTGCGTGGTCGAGCTGCTCCTGCAGCTTGCCCATCTCGTCCATGAGCTCGTCGGTGTACTCGGTCGCCATCTGCTCGGCGATCTCGTTGAACCGGTCGAGCTTGCCCTTGACCTCGGCGACACCCTCCTGGACGTTCTCCAGGACGGTCTTGTCCTCGTTCAGCGGGGGCTCCTGGAGCAGGATGCCCACGGTGTAACCGGGCGTGAGGAAGGCGTCGCCGTTCGACGGCTGCTCCAGCCCCGCCATGATCTTGAGAACGGTCGACTTACCGGCGCCGTTCGGACCGACGACACCGATCTTCGCCCCCGGCAGGAAGCTCAGGGTGACGTCGTCGAGGATCACCTTGTCGCCGTGCGCTTTGCGCGCCTTGCGCATGGTGTAAATGAACTCAGCCAAGAGAAACCGTCCGGCAGCTTGAAATCTGGCAGTGGGCAGATACACCCCATCTTGCCGCACCGCCACCCCAGGGACGAAACGCGTCAGCTTCGACTCCTCTGACCTGGGGTTTCCCGAATGGCGCCGGAGCCCCGCCGGTCACTGCCGGCCGGTACCGGCGTCGAACGCCCCGCGCCGGCACCTCCGGGAAAAGGGAGAGCGTCAGCCGGCAGTCGGCGTGGCCGGGGCTCACCCGCTGCCGGACCGACCAGTGCCGGACGGTCCCGTCCACCACGAGGCGGCGGATACGTCGATCGTTCCTCATCGAGCCGCTCCGGGCACCGGGGGTGTCTCAGTCGTCGGAGGGGGTGTTCCTGCGGCGGGTGATGACCAGGCCCGCTCCGCCGAGGACGACCAGGGCGATCGCGGTGCCGGCGATCCACGGGGTGGCGCTGGAGGAGCCGGTCTCGGCGAGGTTGGTGTCGGTGGGGGTGTCGGTCAGGGGGGTGGGGCTCGGGCCCGTGAGGGTGTGGGTGGTGGTGCCGATCTCGGCGGCCCGGGTGAGACAGTCGAGCATGCCGGTGAAGCGCTGTTCGAAGCCGTTCGGGCCCGTGACCGTGAAGTCGTAGGGCCGGTCCTCGCTCAGCGGGACCGTCACCGTGCGGGACTCGCCGCCCGCGACGGTGTGCTCCTCGCCCGCCACTTCGAAGGTGAACGGCTCGTCGTCCTGGTTGGCGACGGTGACGTCCACCCCGACCTCGGCGCAGTTCTCGCGGGCGGACAGCGCGGGTATCGCGCCCTTGAGCGCCCAGGTGGCGCTCGCCGTCGCCGAGACCGTCGACTCGCTGGAACCGGCCAGGATCTGCGTCTGGCTCCGGCTCTCGGAGACGAAGGCGCGGCCGACCGGCACCGTCGTCGAGGCCTGCGCGGTCAGCTCGGCGGTGTCGGCCGCCGCGTCCTCGGGCACCTCGAAGAAGATCCGGCTGCCGTCGGTGGCGGTGGTGACGGGCTCGCCGTCCTCGTCCACGATCCGTACCCCGGTCGTGGTGGCGTCCGCCGGCGGGGAGACGGTCACGCTGCGCGCGTCGGTGCGCACCGTCACCGGGCCGATCCGCTCGCCCGGGCGGCCGGAGACCGCCGGCGGGTCCAGGGCCAGCGACGCCTTCGGCTCCGCCTGATCGCGGGCGTTCTTCTGCAGGTAGTCGGCGAGCTGCTCGGCCTGGGGGTCGACGGCGTCCACGGAGACGTCGTCGGAGTACCGCCAGATGGCCACCTGGGTGCCGGCCGCCGCGTCCTGCTCGGTGAGCCGGCCGCGTACGCCTGCCTTCTTCGCGAGTGCCGCGAGGTCGTTGACCTGCGGGTAGGAGTTCCGCAGGATCCAGCGGATCCGGCCGGCGTCCTCGTTGGTGCCCAGCGAGGTCCCGCTCCAGGCGGTCTCGTGGTACTTGGCGTCCTTCTGCGTGGGCGTCTGGATGTCGACGCAGTACGTCTGCAGCATGCCGCCGCCCTCGACGGACATCTCGAACAGTCCCGCCGACACCTGCTGGTCCCCGGCGGCGCCGCGTATCACGGCCGCGCCGTAGGTCTTGAGTCCGCCTATGGTCGCGGCCGCCCCGCTGTGGTCCGGCGCCGTCCCCTCGTCGGCGGCGGCTGCCGTCCCGGCACCGGCCAGTACGGCTGTGGCGACGAGTCCGGTCACCAGCGCCCCTGCGGCGAGGCGGGCCGGCCCGCGTCCGCGCGCGGGCCCCGCGGAGAACGAAGCAAACACCGAAATCCTTCCCGGGCGGGACCCGTTGACGTGGGGGGCTGACGGTCCCACCAGCAGAATCACCGGCCCCGGGGGTGCCGGGAGCCATGCCCGGCATCCTAAGGAGGCGGCGATGCGCGCTTGCCGATGATCGCGTCGGAGGACTGATCCGACTCGGAATCGTTATCGCGGAAGCCGTCGCGAGCAGGGCTTATCGACAAATCCACCCAGGATGTTCCGGTACGCATCCGCCGATAAGCCCCGGTTCGGTCAGCGGTGGTTCCGGGGCCCGTCGCTGACCTCACGTCACCGCCGCCGGTTCCGGGCGGCGTTGGGGCGCGGTTCCGTCCGCGGTCGCCGAACTTCCCGCTCCGCTTTCCCAGTTGGGTTCGGGACGCTCCGGCACGGAGGCCTGCTCCGGTCGCTGGGCGCGCCGGAAGGCGGTCGTGCCCCGGGCGAGGTCGTGGCCGATCGACACCGCGTCGATGTCCGCCGACATCCACCCCTGCTGTCCCTCGCGCGTCTCCGTACGCACCTTCAGCCGGCCCTGCACGATCACCGGTTCGCCCACCGACAGCGACGCCGCCGCGTTGGTGGCGAGCTGCCGGTTCGCCCACACCGTGAAGAAGTTGGTGTGTCCGTCCGCCCAGGCGCTCTTCTCCCGGTCCCAGTACCGGGACGTGACCGCGATCCGGAACCTGGCCGCGGGGCCGGACGCCGTCTCCCGGTACACCGGCCCCGTCGCCACGTTGCCCACCACGCACACCATCGTCTCGTTCATCGTGTCTCCCTCCCTCGCCCGGGCCCGCCGGCCGCGCACGGCGGCACCGGCGCCGGGCTGATGCGCGTACGGGCCCGTCCCGTACGGCTGCCGTCCGGCAGGGCGACCGCGGACCGTCCCGCGATCGCCGCGAAGCCAGACTGCCTCCGTCGGGCCGGGCCCGCTGAGCGCTGTGGACCACCGCCGGCCTGTGGACATCCCCGCCACCCGAAGGAGGCGCTCCGCCTCAGTCCCGGCCGGCTCCCGTCCCCGTCCCCGCCCCCACACCCACGACCCGCCCGTACTGCTCCCGTACCTCCCGGTACCGCAGCAGCTCCGCCGCCACCGGATCCAGGACGCGGGCCCGGCCGCACCCCGAGGCCGCCTCCCGCAGCCGTCTCTCCGCCTCCTGCCCGTACCGCCGGGCGGGCCCCCGGGCCGCCATGCGGCAGCTCCACTCGACGAGCGGGCCGCCGACGATGCCGATCGCCATCAGCAGCACCGGCACCCCCAGGTTCGGCGCCATGACCCCGATGATCTGCGCCAGCAGCCACAGCCCGCCGACGAACTGAAGCACCGTCATCGACACCTGGACGAGTACGGCCAGCGGCCACCACCCGGGCCGCGGCGGCCTTCCCGGCGGCAGTCCCGCGCGTACGGCCAGCTCGTCCAGCGCCTCCGGCAGGCCCTGGGAGCCGCGTACGGCCGCCTCCCGCACCGCCAGCGCCCACGGCGGCGGCAGTCCGGCCGAGGCGCGGTCGGCCACCGTGCGCACCGCCTGTTCCACGCGCTGCCGGGCCGTCGCCTCCTCGTCGGGCCGGCCGCGCGGGGCGACCCGGCCGGTGGACGGCTCGCCCCGCTCCTGGCACCAGCGCCACAGCCGCAGCCAGGGCGTGCCGCACGCGCGGTTGGCGTTGCGCAGCCAGGCGCGTTCGGCCGCCTCGCCCGTGGCGGTGGCCCCCACGGCGTCCGCGAGCCGGTCGGCGAACTCCTCGCGCGCCTCCTCGCTCAGCCCGGTGCGCCGCCGGGTGGCGTACACGGGCCGCAGCCGGGCCGCCGCGATGTCCACGTCCGCGGAGATCCGCCGGGCCGGGGCCCCGCGTTCGGCCACGAACCGGGCGAGTGATTCCCGCAGTTCGCCGACCCCGTCCCCGGTGAGCGCGGACAGCGCCAGCACGGTCGTGCCGGGTTCGCCGTACTCCCCCAGGACGATGCCGTCCTCGTCGAGCAGCCGCCGCAGGTCGTCCAGGACCTGCTCGGCGGCCTCCCCGGGCAGCCGGTCGGTCTGGTTGAGGACGACGAACATGACCTCCGCGTGGGCCGCCATGGGCCGCAGATAGCGCTCGTGCAGCATGGCGTCGGCGTACTTCTCGGGGTCGACGACCCAGATGACCGCGTCGACCAGGCCCAGGACGCGGTCCACCTGCTCCCGGTGCTGGACGGCCGCCGAGTCGTGGTCGGGCAGGTCGACCAGGACCAGCCCGCGCAGCCGCTCGTCGGCGTCCGCGGTCGCCTGGAGGGGGCGCCGCCTGAGCCTGGGCGGGATGCCGAGGCGTTCGATGAGACTCGCCGCGCCGTCGCTCCAGCTGCACGCGATGGGCGCGGCGGTGGTCGGCCGCCGTACGCCGGTCTCCGAGACGGGCACTCCGGCCAGCGCGTTGAACAGCTGCGACTTGCCGCTGCCGGTGGCGCCCGCGATGGCGACGACGGTGTGCCGTCCGGAGAGCCGGCGCCGCGCGTTGGACTCCTCGATGACCCGGCCCGCCTGTGCGAGGGTCCGGTTGTCGAGCCGGGCGCGGGAGAGCCCCACCAGCTCGCGCAGCGCGTCGAGCCGCGTCCGCAGCCAGGGGTCGTACGCGAGCGGGGCCACGGCCTGCGGCACGGGTGTGCGGGCCGCCGCCACCCCGCCCTGCTCCTCGTCGGCGCTCCCGTTCACCCGGCGCGCGATCAGCCCGTCGTCCCAGGGGCTCGCGGTGTCCGTACGGGGCGGCCCCCCGGCGTCACGGTCGGAATGCCCGGGGTGCTCGGGGTGCTCGGGGTGCTCGGGGTGCTCGGGGTGCTCGGGGTGCTCGGTGTGGTCCTGGTCAGTGACGGCGGTCACCGGTCACCTCTCCTTCTGCAGTACGGACAACGCGGCGATGAGTTCGGCCTGGGGCTCCGCGTGCACCTCGAGCGCGTCGAGCGGGGCGAGCCGGCGTTCGCGTTCGGTGTGCATGACACGGTCCACGTGCGCGACGAGCAGCCGTCCGCCCCGGTCGCGCAGCCGCAGCGCGCCGTGCGCGCCGATCCGCTCGGCGAGCCCCTCTCCGGCGGTCCGGGCCCGGCGGCCGCCCAGCAGTGCCGTGGCGACCAGCGCGGCGACCGTCTCGGGGTCGGGCGCGGCGCTTCGGTCCAGCTCCCGCACCTCGTCCTCGGCGTACTCCTCGAGCTCGCGCCGCCAGCGCCGTACGGCCAGCCCGATGCGGTGCTCGGCGCTCTCGGGCGCGGCACCGCTGCCCGCGAGCTCGGGGGCGTCCGCCGCGGGCTCGCGCCGCCAGGCGTCGTCGACGCGCTCGTCGGCGGCGGCGACGGCGCACAGCAGCAGCGCGCTCAGGCTCTCCACCAGGGTGTCGAGGAGTTCGCCCGGTGCGCAGTCCAGGGGGAAGGCGCGCCACCGTCTGAGCGCGTCGCCGGCGAGTACGGCTCCGGCCTGCAGCCGGCCCCGCACGCGCGCGTGCTCGCTGTCGTACGCCGCGTCGACGGCGGCGGTGAGCCGCAGCGCGGCCGCGTACTGCGCGGCGGCGGCACCGGCCAGTTCGGGCATGCGGGTGTCGAGGGAGCCGAGGACGCCGTACGCGGTGCGGGCCATCACGTGCTGCCGGGCGGCGGGATCCAGCGTCTGGTGGACCAGCCAGGTCCGCAGCGAGGCCACGGCGGTGGCGGGCAGCAGTCCGCCGCCCCAGGCCGACTCGGGCAGCTCGGGCACGGTGAAGCGCGGCACGTGGCCGAGTCCGGCCTTGGTGAGCAGGGCGCCGTACTGCCGGGAGACCTCGGAGACGACCTGGTGGGGTACGCGGTCCAGGACGGTCACCAGGGTGACGTCGTACTCCTTGGCGGTGCGCAGCATGTGCCAGGGCACGGCGTCGGCGTAGCGGGCGGCGGTGGTGACCATGACCCAGATGTCCGCGGCGCTGATGAGTTCGGCGGCGAGGACCCGGTTGTCGGAGACGAGGCTGTCGATGTCGGGCGCGTCCAGGAGGGCGAGGCCGGGCGGCAGGGTGTCGGCGGTCTCGACGTGCAGCACCCGCGCGGGGTCCTCGCCGGGCAGGAGCAGGTCGTCCGCGGGGTCCCGGTGGTGGGGCACCCACACGCGCGTGAGGTCGGGCAGCACCCGCATCCCGCTGAACCAGTGGTGGTCCTCCGGGTGGCAGACGAGCACCGGTGTCCGGGTCGTGGGCCGCAGTACGCCCGCCTCGCTGACCCGGCGGCCCACCAGGGAGTTCACCAGGGTGGACTTCCCGGCTCCGGTGGATCCTCCGACGACGGCCAGCAGGGGCGCTCCGGGGTCTCTCAGCCGGGGCACCAGGTAGTCGTCGAGCTGCGCGAGCAGTTCGTCGCGGTTGGCACGCGCGCGTGCGGCCCCCGCCAGGGGCAGCGGGAAGCGTGCGGCGGCGACACGGTCGCGCAGGGCGGAGAGTGCGTCGAGCAGCTGGGGCCGTACGTCCAAGGTCACCACATGCGAAGAATGCCCAATTTTAGGGGAATTCTGAAGCATATGTGTATGCCTGCGCGCCGACAGGACACAAGGGACGGAAGGGACGACCGCGACGCGTGTACCCCCCAGGCATAACGAGTGCACAACACCCGGTGGCGCGAGAGACCAAAAGCGGTGCACGATTCGTACCTGCCTGCGATTATCAGGACCGCTTCACCGAACCTCCACATCGAGCCACGGAGGCGAGGCAACAGGGACAAGGATGCGGGAGCCCTATCCTTGTCTCCGGCGACGTCACGGACAGGCCCGAACCCGGGCACCACGACGACAGGCCACCACACCGGCCCCCGTAGCTCAGTGGATAGAGCAGGCGCCTTCTAAGCGCT
Organism: Streptomyces sp. NPDC053426; assembly: GCF_055585405.1. Taxonomy (NCBI): domain Bacteria; kingdom Bacillati; phylum Actinomycetota; class Actinomycetes; order Kitasatosporales; family Streptomycetaceae; genus Streptomyces; species Streptomyces sp. NPDC053426. The sequence goes on from NZ_JBVJKE010000006.1 coordinate 74,066, forward strand.
TGGCCGCAGGTTCGAGTCCTGCCGGGGGCGCAATCTCCTCCTGACCAGCGGAAACGCTGGTCCTTTTCATTTCCGGCGCGATGCGCATCACTGCCAGGCCAAGCGCCTTGCCTCACTCCGGTCCGCGAGCCCTGTCGTCAGGATCGCCCACCTTGGAGTGATTACACCGGATTTGCCATGATCCTGGTAATCATGGATCGGTTCGCTGTCTTTCGCCCTTCCCGGAGCCGTTCATGCGTACTGCCGTCACCGCCGTCCAGGACTCCGTGGAGGAGCGGGATCTCACCTTCGAGGGGTTCGCGTACACGTGCCGGATCGTCCACCAGGGCGCGCCGCAAACGGCTCCGCTGCTGCTGCTCGGAGGGTCGTCGCAGGACCGGTACTCCTGGCAGAGCCACGAGAGATGGCTGGCGCCGTTGTGCACGCTGATCACCGTGGACCTGCCCGGTTACGGCAGCTCGGACTTCCTGCCGGCCCGCTACGGCATCGACTTCCTCGCCGACGCCGTCCAGCACATGCTGACGGAGATCGGCGTGCCCGAGGTGAACCTGTTCGGCGGCTGCTTCGGTGAGGTCGTCGGCCTCCGCTTCGCGCAGCGGCATCCGGAGCCCGTCCGGCGCATCGTCTTCGGCGGCGCGGCGATCCGCCTTCCCGACATCTACACCGACGCCGTACCGCGCGTGTCGCGCGCGCTCGAACAGGGTGACATCGAGGGGGCCGCCGAAGGGCTGGTCCGGCTGTTCATGTCGAACCCGGGCGCCGGCAAGGTCCGTAAGCACGCGGCGGTGGCGCGCCTCCTCCACCGGCAGTTCATGAACCAGACGCCGGACGAGCTCAGGAAGGCCGTCGAGCACAACACGAGGCTCGTGACACACGGCTGCTACGAGCCCCTGCCCGTGCCCGACGTGCCCTCGCTGGTCTTCACCGGCGAGTACGACACCCTGTGCACCCCGGAGATGGGCCGCGAACTCGCCGCGACGATGCCCTCGGCGCGGTTCACCACCGTCAAGGAGGCGGACCACCTGGTCACGGTCGAACGCAGTCAGGAGTCCGCGGACCTGATCGGCCGCTTCTGCACCGACCGCCCCATCGACGGCCTGCCGTACTGCGGCACCGTCGAGTCGCCGCGCGCCGACACCGTCCACGCGGCGGCCTGTCGTTGAGGATCCGCCTCCGTCCGGTGACGCGGGCCCGTGAGGGCGCGTCACCGGGGAGGCGCGTTCTCGCGTCCGGCACCCGCGCAACGCGCGACGGCCGGGACCCGATGTCGGGTCCCGGCCGTCGCGGGGTGGCTCACACGCCGGTCGCCGACGCGGGAAGGACGCCTCGGCCGTCTCGGCGGGAAGTCAGGACTTCTTGGCAGGGAGGGTGACGAAGCTGTTGCAGGACATCTCGCCCGAACCCGAGCAGCTCTGCGACTGCTTGTTCACGATCTGTACGTTCCCGGCCTCGTTGGTGAGCTTGTACTCGCTCACCAGAACGCAGCGACGGTTGCCGTTGTCGTCCTCGACGCACTTGGCCGCCTCGCCGTTGGCGAGGGCCTGACCGGCACCGAGACCCGCCAGGGCGAAGCTCCCCAGGATCCCGGCTGTCACTGCGATCTTCTTCGAAATGAACATCTGCTCTTTTCCTTTACGGTCGACTCTCCGTGACTGGCCGGCGGAGTCGGTCCGAATGCCTGGAGCGGCGCTAAGCCGCACAGGCCCGGGACCCGAGCCCTGAGGCCGGATCCCGGGACCTGCCTACATCACTTGGTCAGCGCTGGTCAGCCGAGACCGAAGCCGGCGTTGCACTCCTGGGCGGTGTTGCCCGCGGACTGGGTCGCAACGCCGAGGATGTTGGCGTTGACCTGCAGGTCGCTGACGTTGATGAGGCCGCCAACGCCCGAGTCGTTCGCCTCGCACGAGGTGCTCTGGTCGTTGTCGATCTTGACGCTCGGCTGGTCACCGGCGTGGCTGACGCCAGCACCGAGGAAGCCAACGCTGCCGAGCATGGCCACGACGACGGCGGCCTTCTGGAACTTACGCATTACCTCTCCGTTTCTCGTTCATGTCGGCACAGTCCGTTATGGGCTGTTCACCAACGGTCACGACTATAGGTGATGCTTTGAGGCGGTTCGCAATCAAAACGCCCAATTGCGCATCTTCCCTGTGAAGTTGCAGGTCAGCGCGGTGTGAAGGGGTATCAGATGGCCGAACGGGAGACGTGGACGAGCCGTGTCACGCGTAGCGGTACGTCGCGCTGACGTCCTCCAGCTCTCCGGGGGTCACGTCCCACGGCGGCAGCCTCTCGTGGCGGGAGACGATCCGGCCGTGCTGCTCGTCGCCGGAGCCCGGCGCGGTCGCGGGCCGGTAGCGGGCCCCGCCGTGCCTGCGCTGCCAGCGGTACCACTGCAGGTCGACGAAGGCGTGGTGGAGCCAGAAGACGGGGTCGTTGACGGAGGCGGCGGAGAGCATGGTCCCGCCGACCCAGCGGTGCACCCGGTTGTGGTTGCGCCACGAGACGCTGCCCCGGCCGGTGCCCCAGCCCTCCAGCCGGTTGCGGAAGCCCCGCGTGACCGTCGAGTCCCAGGGCGCCACGTCGTAGGCGGACTCCTTCAGCGCCCACTCCAGATCGCGCTTGCCCGGCAGGGCGATCGGGTCGGCTCGGCGGCCGAGGTCCCGGGTGAGGAACTCCGTCTCGGTCACGTTCACCCGGATCGTCCAGTTCCCTTCCCGGTACGCGAACGGACCCGTCGTCACCTGGCGGTCGGAACGGCGCCCGTCGCCGCCGAGCAGGTCCGCGGTCCACGGCGCGGAGCGGGCCGTGCGGTCGCGGGTCCAGTCCCAGTACGGCAGGGTCACCGAGGAGTCCACCCGGCGCAGGGCCTCCTCCAGGTCGAGCAGGAACCGGCGGTGCCAGGGCAGGAAGGAGGGCGCCATGTGGGCGGTGCGCAGTCCGCGCTCGCCGTCGGAGGAGTAGTACGCGATGTGCGTGCGCACGAATTCGTCGTACTCGCCCCGCCGCTTGACCTCGAGCAGCGCGTTCACGAACCGGCGCTTCTCGGTCGCCGTGAGGGTGGCGGCGTCCTTACGCACGTACGCCATGGATGCCTCCCCGGTGCTCGTGCCGCGGCCGCGTGCCCGCGTCGCGCAGCCGCTCACCGGGGGCGAGGGCGTCCACGGCGGCGCGGGCGGCGTCGAGCGGTGTGGGGTAGGAGCAGTAGTGGTCGACCATGCTCAGCCAGGTGCCGTCGGCCCGGCGCATCAGGTGCAGGGGGCGGCCGTCCACGGTGACGTGCCAGTGGCCGTCCGCGGCCCGCGCCCCCTGGATGCGGCGGCCTCGGTGCGTCCGGTCGAAGGAGGCGCGGCCGGGGGCCCTCCCGGGGGCGGGGCGCGGTACGCGGAAGGCGGTGAGCAGCGGTGCCAGGGCCGCGGCGAGCGCGCCGGCGCGCAGTCCGCGTGCCACGTCCCTCCGCGTTCTGCCCTCCGATGCCGATACCGGTGCCGATGTCGGTGCCGATGTCGGTGTCGGTGCCGGTGGTGCCAATGCCGGTTCCGGCGGTGGCTGCGTGTCTTTCGGGGTTCCGTCGATGTCGATGACCATCGGTCCAACTCCCTTTGTCCATACGGTTTTCCGTAGCGGCAAACGGAATCCGGCCCCCAGTGGAAACTGGGGGCCGGATTTCGCGGGGGTGCTTTTCAGGCGTGCAGCCCCAGGTCGCCGTGGACCGGCTTGGCCTCGTTCACCGTGGCCGCCGCTTCCTTCGTCGTGCCGAGCAGCGATTCGTCGTCGGTGTCGACGAGCGCCGTCTCCGACTTGTGCCCCTCCATCAGCTCGAAGGGGACCGCGGTGCGCAGGCCGGTGTCCACGCCGGTCTGCGCCAGGTCGAGGGACTCCGCGTACGCGGGCGCGGCGGCACCGGCGGCGATCAGGGTTCCGGCAAGGACGGCGGCAGCCTTCAGGGACTTCATCGTGTTCCTTTCTTCGGCAACGCGGGGGTCGGTCGCCGGAGGGGAATTCTGTCGCCGTGCCTAACGATCCCCGGCCGGAGCGGAAACCGTGGAGCGAGAGATTGGCAAGTCCTCATATGAGAGTTTTTCGAGGACGGCGGGGTTTTACGAGGATGCCGCGGGCGGCAGCAGCAGCGAGGTGAGCGCGGGGAACGTGACGCCCGGGAGCAACGGCGTCTGCGCGGGGGCGGCCGGCGCGGGCAGGGTCGACGCCTGGGGCTCGGTGTCGAGCAGGGCGTCGACGAGGTCGTGCGCCCAGGCCGCCAACTCGCTGCCCAGCGTGGGCTCCTGAGTGGTGCTCCCGTCCGCGTCGGTGTCGGGCCGGAGCAGTTCGAGGAGGCTGTCGAGGGCCTCCCGCAGGGCGGTCAGCTCCTCGCTCGTGAGGTCGTCCCCGGAGAGGGTCAGCTCCGCGTCGTCCGTCGTCGTGGCCGACGGCGACGGCGACGACTCGGTGGTGGTGTCGGTCTCCGTGGTGGTCTCGGTGGTCGTCGCCTCGGTCGCGGCCACCGGGTCCTCGTCGGCCGCCTTCGCCAGGACGTCCTTCACCGCGGCGCCCAGCTTCCTGGCCTCACCGGAGGACACCTGGCCGTCGTCCTTCTCGAGTACGGCCTTCAGCAGGTCGACGACCGGGGCGAGTGCGTTCTCGTCCCCGTCGGCGGTCCTGGCCTGTGCGAGCAGCGCGGCGGAGGACGCCGCGCGGTCGTGCGCGGTGTCCGTGTCGGCCGCCACGGCGGCCGGGCCGGCGAGTCCGGCGAGGAGGGCGGCGCACAGTGCGCCGAGTGCGATGCGCCGGGCAGGCAGAGCGCGCATGGAGGTTCCTTTCGCAGGCTTCGGATCTTGAAGCCCACCGTGAGAGCGCCCGGGGGCTCCCGCAACCGGAGGTGCGCCATTCGGTTCCCCGCCCCTCGTCCGTCGCGCGTTCGCCCGGCGGGTCCCCGGGGAAGCGGTGGGCCGGGCCGGCCAACCCCTTCTCCTTCCCCTGAAGAGGCTTCACGATTCCAACACACTCACCACCTTTCACCGAATTTCGGTGAATTTGTCCGTTTGATGACTAGAGTTGCGAACCTCCGAAGCACCCTCATGGGCGGCCGCATCGCACTCGTCCCGCTGCCTGCCACCGCCACCCCGTTCCGAAAGGCTCCGACGGTCATGCGTCAATCCCTGGGCCAGATGCTTCGCCGTGCGGCGGTGGGCGTCCTCTCCCTCGCGGCTATGTGGGCCCCCTGCGGCTCCGCGGCCGCCGCGCCGGTCGCGCCCTCCCCGGAGGCCGACGGCCTCGCCTTCTCCCAGCGGTACCGCGCGGTCCAGCACGGCGGCATCGTGCGGGCCGCCAACGCCTCCGCCACCTGCCGCGCCCAGGCGTCCTCCTGCCGGGACGTGCAGGCCGGCGCGCAGGGGGTGAACGGCGACTTCGACATGTCCTACATCGACGTCGACAGCGACCCGAACACGTACAACTCCTCCCGCGCGGAGGTCCGGCTGCCGGCCGGCTCCCGGGTGACGTACGCCCGCCTGTACTGGGGCGGCAACCTGCTGGCCGGCGAGCAGAAGCCGTGGCAGGACAACGGGCGGGTGCTGATCGCCGAGCCCGGCGGGGAGTACAAGGAGCTGCTCGCCGACACGGTGGTGGGGCACCGGGTGGCGGACGGCGCGGACGCCTTCCAGGCCTCGGCGGACGTGACGGCGCTGGTGCGGGACAGCGCGCCGGGCCTGTACACGGTGGCGCAGGTCAACGTGGCCATGGGCAGGTCGGCGGCCGGGACCTGGGGCGGCTGGACGCTGGTGGTGGCGTACGAGAACCCGGCGGAGCCGCTGCGGCACCTCGCGCTCTGGGACGGCTTCGCCCCGCTGGGCGGCCGCGCGGGGGTCGAGATGCCGCTGAGCGACCTGCCGTTCCCGGCGGGCGCCGGGGGCCGGGCGGGGCTGGTGGCGTACAACGGCGACCGCGGCACCGCCGGCGACTCGCTCGTCCTCACCGCGGGTCCCACCCCCACCGCGTTCACCGACCGGGCCAACCCCTTCGACGACGTCCTGAACTCCACCATCGCCGACCCCGGCGACGCCTCCCCTGCGCGGGTACCGGCGTACGCCAACACCCTCGGCTACGACTCCGACGTGTTCGACCTCGAAGGGGGCCTGCCGCGCGCCGGTGACCGGGCGGCCTTCCGGCTCACGTCCGAGCGGGACGCGGCATGGGCGGGCGTGCTCTTCGCCGCCGTCGACGCCCGGCGGTGAACGCGTCCGCGCCCGGCGCCTTCGGGCGCGAGGGAACCGAGGGAACCGTGCCCGCGGACCCGTCGCCCGACGGCCGCCGGCCGCGGGTCCTGCACCTCACCCAGCCGGTGGACGGCGGAGTGGCGCGTGTCGTGACGGACCTGGTCCGGGCCCAGCTCGCGGACGGCCTGGACGTCACCGCGGCCTGCCCCGACAGCGCGCTCACCGGCCGGCTGCGGTCGCTCGGCGCGCACGTACGGCACTGGGGGGCGACGCGTTCGCCGGGCGTCTCGCTGGCGCGGGAGGTACGGCAGCTCGCCCGGCTGATCGACGAGGTGCGCCCCGATCTGGTGCACGCGCACAGCGCGAAGGCCGGGCTCGCCGGACGGCTCGCGGTGCGCGGACGGATCCCCACGGTGTTCCAGCCGCACGCCTGGTCGTTCGAGGCGGTGGGCGGGGGCACGGCGGCCCTCGCGCTGCGCTGGGAGCGGTGGGCGGCACGCTGGGCCGCGCGGGTGGTGTGCGTGAGCGAGGCGGAACGCGCCACCGGCGTGCACGCCGGGATCACCGGCCGCTGGACCGTCGTGCCCAACGGCATCGACCCCGACCGTTTCCGCCCGGCGCCCGCGGGACCCGTACGGGCCGGGCTCGCGCCGCTGGCCGGGCCGGGCGCCGAGGCGCCGCTCGCCGTGTGCGTGGGCCGGCTGTGCCGGCAGAAGGGGCAGGACGTCCTGCTGCGGGCCTGGGACGCCGTACTGCGCCGGGTGCCCGACGCCCGTCTCGTCCTGGTCGGCGACGGCCCGGACCGTGACCGGCTGCGCGCGGCCGCTCCCGAGTCCGTGCTGTTCGCGGGGGCCGTCGCGGACGCCTCCCCCTGGTACCAGGCCGCCGACCTCGTCGTCCTGCCGTCCCGCTGGGAGGGCATGGCGCTCGCCCCGCTGGAGGCGATGGCCTGCGGGCGGCCCGTGGTCGTCACGGACGTCGACGGCGCCCGCGAGAGCCTGCCGCCGTCCTTCGCCGCCCCGTGCGTGGTGCCGCCGGAGGACCCCCGGGCCCTGGCCGGGGCGGTCGGCGAGCTGCTGCTCGACCCGGTGCTGCGCGCGTCCCTCGGCGACCGGGGCCGCCGGCACGTGCTGTCCCTCCACGACGTGCGGCACACCGCGCGGGCGGTCGCCGACGTCTACCACGACCTGCTCGGCACCCGGCCCGCCGCGACCAGGACACGCCCGTGCCGGGCGGACCGGGGCGCCGAGGCCGACCGGACGTCATCGCGCGTCGAGCCCTTTGAGCACAGGGAGTCCATCCACTCGTGACCGCCGAACGTACCGTGGCCTCCCCCGGCGTACCGCCGCGGGACCACGGATTCTTCCCGCCCGTCTCCGTCATGCCGCCGCGCGGCACCGACACCGGCCCCCGGCTGCCCACCACGCCGCCCCGGACGGCCTCACCGCTGCCGCTGCTCGTCGCGGACGGTGCCGCCGTCCTGCCCGCCGCGCTGGTGGTTCCCGGGGCCCAGCGCCACCCACTGCTCGTCGCCCTGCTGATCGCGGTGTCGCTGCTGCTGCGCCCGCGTGACAGACGGCCGCCGGTGCCGGGGCTGCTGGAGGAACTGCCCGCCGTGTGCGGCCGGGTCGCGGTGGCCTGGTCGGCCGGCGCGGCGCTGTGGGCCGCTTACCGGCCGGAGCAGGCGCTGTCCGCCGGCACCGTGCTGACGGGGCTCGCCGTGCAGGCGGCGGCGGCCTGTGCGCTGCGCGCGGCCGTGCACGGGCGGCGGCGGGCCGCGCTGCTGCACCGCCCGCACGCCGCGCTCGTCGTCGGACCGGCCGCGACCGCGCAGCGGGTGGCCGCCGCCGTGCTGCGCCACCCGCGCTGCGGGGTGCGGCCGGTGGGGATCGTGGCCGGGCAGCAGGACGGCGCCGAGGGCGTGCCGGTGCTGCGCACGGAGGAGGAGGTCGAGCGGGCGGTCATCCAGAACGGGGTGCGGGCGGTGCTCGCCGTCCACCCCTCGGTACGGAACGAACAGGGGCCGCTGCTGCGGGCGCTGGCCGCGTCGGGCTGCGCGGTCTGGGAGGTCGACGCCGGCCCGGCGCCGTACCCGGCGCGGGAGCGGTTGGCCGGATTCCCCTGCCGGCGGCTGGACTTCGCCCCGGCGCGCGACGGCGGCCCCGGCAAGCGGCTGCTCGACGTCCTGGTCTCGGGGACGCTGCTGCTGCTGGCCGGTCCGCTGCTGCTGGTGTGCGCGGTGACGCTGCGGCTGGCTGACGGGCCGGGGGTGGTGTTCCGGCAGGAACGCATCGGCCGGAACGGGGAGCCGTTCACGCTGTTGAAGTTCCGCACCCACCGACCGGTCGACGAGCACGAGTCGGCGACCCGGTGGAGCGTGGCGGGCGAGCACGAGATGCGCTGGTTCTGCCGCATGCTGCGGCGCACCTCTCTGGACGAACTGCTCCAGCTGTGGAACGTGCTCCGCGGCGACATGAGCCTGGTCGGACCGCGGCCCGAACGGCCGTACTTCGTCGCGCAGTTCAGCCAGACGTATCCGGGTTACGCGGCCCGGCACCGGATGCGTACCGGCATCACCGGGCTGGCGCAGATCCACGGACTGCGCGGCGACACCTCGATCGAGGACCGGTGCCGGTTCGACAACGCCTACATCGACGACTGGTCGCTGTGGCGGGACGTCTGCATCCTGCTGCGCACCGCGGCCACGCTGGTCCGCCCGACGGGGAGCTGACGCCACGTGAGCCACGCCCTCGTCCCGCCGCCGCTGCCGCGCCCGGCCGCCGCCCTGGTGCCGGCCCTGCCGCTGGTGGCGGTGGTCGTCCTGGCGGGCCTGCCGCCGACGGGGGACGGCGCGGGGCCCGCCGACGTGGTGTCCGCGCTGGTGGTCGGCTACTGCGTGATCCGGCTGCTGCGGGAACGGCGGCGCCCGCTGTCGCCCGTCGCCGCCGTGGTGCTGGGGCTGCCGGTCGTGGGGCTGGCGCTCGCCGCCATGGGGGCGGCCTCGCCCCAGGCGGCGCTCGACGGCATGTCCCGCTATCTGCAGATCTTCGTGCTCGTCCCGGCCGCCGTGCTGGTGCTGCTCCGTGGCCGGGCCGACTTCCGGGTGCTGGCCTGGTCGTTCGTGGGGCTCGCGCTGTGGCAGGGGGCCGTCGGGACGCACCAGTACGTCACCGGGACCGGTGCCTCGTACCAGGGCGAGAACGTCCGGGCGGTCGGCACCTTCGGAGCCACGGACGTGATGGGCATGGCGACGGCGGTGTCGCTGGGCGTGGTGTGCGCGGCGGGGATCGCGCTGGGGCGGGCCCCGGTGCGGCAGCGGGCGGCCGCCGCCGGGTGCGCCCTGCTGCTGGTGCTGCCGCTGGCGCTGTCCTTCAGCCGGGGCGCGTGGATCGCGACCGCGCTGACGTGCGCGGTGCAACTGGCGCTGGCGGGGCTGCGGCGCGCGCTGAAGGTGGCGGCGGCCGTGGTCGCCGCGGGCGTCGTGCTGATGGGCGGGTTCGGGGTCGGTACGGCGATGCTTCAGGAGCGGATCGACAGCATCACGGAGGTCACCGACACGCCCGACCAGTCCGTCGTCGACCGGTACACCCTGTGGGCGGCGGCGACCGGCATGTGGCGCGAACACCCGCTGACCGGAGTGGGGTTGAAGGGCTTCCCCGAGTACCGCGACGGGCACGCCACCCTGGCGCTGTCCTCCGGCAGCGACATCGGGGGCGCGGGCGAGGAGTACCACAGGCAGGCGCTGCTGTCGCCGCACAGCATGTATCTGCTGGTGCTGAGCGAGCAGGGCCTGATCGGACTGCTGACGCTCGCCGGGGGCTGGCTCGCGCTGCTGGTGTGCGCGCTGCGGCGCCTGCGGCGGGCCCGCCGCAGGGGCCCCGGCCTCGACTGCGCGCTCGTCGCCGTCGGCCTGCTGCTCTGGCTGCTCACCGACTTCGTCTACGGCGACATCGGCGGCCCCTCGACCGTCCTGACCGGTGTGGCCCTGGGCCTGACGGCGTGGTGGGCGCTGTCCCGCGACGACCGGCCGTACACCGCCCGGCGCGACGAGGCATCCGAGCGGGTCGAGGAGGCCGCGACACGATGACAGTGCTGCCGTCCCGGACTCCCGGCTCCGACACCACCGGCCCCGAACCCGGCGGCCTCAAGACCGGCGGCCCCGCCCCTGACCGGCCCGCGGACCCCGGTCTCACCGGCCTCGCGGCCGACACACGCACGACGACCGACGATCCCGCAGCCGGCCGGTCCCGGGCCGACGGCCCCGTACCCGGACGGACCACGACGGGCGGATCCACGACGGGCGGATCCACGACGGGCGGGCCCCAGCCCACGGACCCCGAACTCACCAGCCCCGCAACCGGCGGACCCGTGTCCGGCGCGGTCGGGCTGCGTGAAGCACCGGGCGGCGGGGGCGAGGGGGCGGCCGGTGACGGGGGTGAGCCGGGCGGGGTGTCGCGGAGGTTCCTCGCGCGGGCCGCGTTGGGGACGGCGGTGTTGTCCATCGCCGGGTCGTTGCTCGGGCTGGTGCGGGACCAGTCGCTGGCGCGGTTGTTCGGGGCCGGGAGCGACACGGACGCCTTCCTGGTCGCGTGGACCGTGCCGGAGATCGCCGCGACGCTGCTGATCGAGGACGGGCTGGCGATCGCGCTGATCCCGGCGTTCAGCATGGCGCTGGCGCGCCGGGCCCGGGGCGTGCCCGGCGACCCGGTGCGCGAACTGGTCAGGGCCACCCTGCCCCGGCTGTGCCTGGCCTTCACCGCGGTGACGGCGCTGGTCGCCGCCGGGGCCCCGTACCTGGTCCGCGCCCTGGCGCCCGGTCTGCCCGACCCCCGCCTCGCCGTCGACTGCACCCGGCTCACCGCGCTCAGCCTGCTGGCCTTCGGGCTCGCCGGGTACTGCAGCGCCGTCCTGCGGGCGCACCGCCGTTTCTTCGCGCCGGCGGCGATCTACGTCGCCTACAACACCGGCATCGTGGCGACGATGTTCCTGCTGGGCGGGGAGTGGGGGGTGCGGGCTGCGGCCGTCGGGGTCGTGGTGGGCGGCTGTCTGATGGTGGCGGTGCAACTGCCGTCGCTGTGGCGGCGACTGGCGTCCCGTGCGCCCGCGTCCGCCGCCGCGGGGGTCGCGGGCGAGGAGCGGCCGGTGCGCCTCGCCCTGATCGCCGCCGTGCTGCTGTTCGCGCTGTGCCGCCAGTCGCAGGTCCTCGTCGAACGGTTCCTGGCGTCCTCCCTGCCCGCCGGGTCCATCTCGCACCTCAATTACGCGCAGAAGGTCGCCCAGATCCCGATGACGCTGTCGCTGATGGTGTGCACCGTCACCTTCCCCGTGGTGGCGCGGGCGCTCGCCGACGGCGACACCCGCCGGGCCCGCGCCCGGGTGGAACGGGACCTGGTGCTGGCGTCCTGTGTGGTGCTGGCGGGCATGTGCGCGGTGATCGCGTGCGCCCCGCAGATGATCGAACTGCTCTTCCAGCGGGGCGCGTTCACCGCGGCCGACACCGCCGCGACGGCGAACGTCATGCGCGTGTACGCCCTCGGTCTGCTCGGCCAGACCCTCGTGGGCGCCCTCGTCCGCTGCTACTTCTCCGCGGGCCGCCCCAGCTGGTACCCCCTGGGCGTGATGGCGGCCGGCATCGTCGTCACGTCCCTGATCGGCGCCGCGACCGTGGGCCGCTGGGGGGTGGCGGGGATCGCCGCCGCCAACGCCCTCGGCATCACCGTCACGGCCGTACTGCTGCTGACCGGCCTGCGCACGGCCCGCCACGGCGACCCGGCCCGCGACCCGGCCCGCGACCCGGGCGGCGTCTCGACCGGCGTCTCGATCGGCGTCCGCGAGGTGCTGGGCCGGCTGAGCCGGCCCGTGCTCGCCTCGGTGCTCGCCGTCGCCGCCGGGGCGTTCGCCGCGAGCCGCTTCGAGTCCCCGGTGGCCGCCCTCGCGGCCGGCTGTCCGGCCGTGGCCGCCGTCTTCGTGCCGCTCGCCCTGTCCGTCCTGGGCGTTCGACGCTCCGCATCCGCACTGCGCTCCGTACGCACCGTCACACGAAGGCTCACACATGGCCGCTTCCGTTGATTCCGTCGCCACCGGCAGACCCTCCGCGCCCCGTCCGGGCCCCGTTCCCTGGGTGGCGATGTACCACTCGGTGGGCGACTGCTCGGACGATCCGTACCGCATCACCGTCACCCCCGGGCGGCTCGAACGGCAGCTGACCTGGCTGCGCCGGCGCGGGCTGCGCGGCGTGTCCGTCGCCGAGCTGCTCGCCGCGCGCGCCCGGGGCGAGGGCCGGGGCCTGGTCGGCCTCACCTTCGACGACGGCTACACCGACTTCCTCACCGGCGCCCTGCCGCTGCTGCGCCGCTTCCGCTGCGGCGCCACCCTCTTCGTCCTGCCCGGACGGCTCGGCGGCGACAACGCCTGGGACCCGCTCGGTCCGCGCAAGCCGCTGCTGACCGCGGACGGCATCCGGCGCGCCGCCGCCGAGGGCGTGGAGATCGGCTCGCACGGTCTCGCCCACGTCGACCTGACCCGCGCGGACGACGCCACGCTCACCGCCGAGGTCGCCGGGAGCCGGGCCCGGCTGGAGGAGCTGACCGGCGTCCCGGCCGACGGGTTCTGCTACCCGTACGGCACGGTCGACGCGCGTGCCGTCGAGGCGGTGCGGAAGGCGGGCTACGCCTACGCCTGCGCCATCGACCCCGGCCCGCTGACCGGCCCGCACGCCCTGCCGCGGGCGCACGTCGGGCAGAACGACACGGCGTGGCGCCTGCACCTCAAGCTCCGGCTGCACCGGCTGCGCCGGCGCCCGGTGGAGGGCCTGTGATGAGGGCGCTGCACATCATCACCGGGCTCGGTGTCGGCGGTGCCGAGCAGCAGTTGCGGCTGCTGCTGCGTCATCTGCCGGTCGACTGCGACGTGGTGACGCTCACCAACCCCGGCGCGGTCGCCGAGGGGCTCGGCGCCGACGGCGTACGGGTCGTGCACCTGGGCATGGGCGGCAACCGCGACCTGGCCGCGCTGCCGCGTCTGGTCCGGGTGATCCGGGCCGGCGGCTACGACCTCGTGCACACGCATCTGTACCGGGCCTGTGTCTACGGCCGGCTCGCCGCGCGGGTCGCCGGGGTCCGCGCGGTCGTGGCGACCGAACACTCCCTGGGCGACACCCAGATGGAGGGTCGCAGGCTGACGGCGGGGGTGCGCGCGCTGTACCTGGCGAGCGAGCGGCTCGGCTCGGCGACGGTCGCCGTCTCCCCGACGGTGGCCGACCGGCTGAAGCGCTGGGGCGTGCCCGCCCCCCGTATCGAGGTCGTTCCCAACGGCGTCGACCTGGACCGTTTCCGCTTCGACCCGCAGCGGCGGGAGCGCACCCGGCGGCGCCTCGGCCTGCCGGAGGGCGCGTTCGTCGTCGGCGGTGTCGGCCGGCTCGCCCGGGGCAAGCGGTTCGACGTCCTCGTCCGGGCGCTGGCCCTGCTGCCGGAGGACCACTGGCTGCTGCTGGTGGGCGGCGGCCCCGAGGAGCACGTGCTGCGCCGCACCGCCCGTGAGGCCGGGGTGGCGGGGCGGGTCCTGTTCACCGGCGAGCGTCCCGGCGTGCCCGACGGCTCCCCCGGCCCCGACCTGCCCTCGCTGGCCTCGGCGATGGACCTGTTCGCCTCCCCGTCCGCGGAGGAGGCCTTCGGCCTGGCGGCCGTGGAGGCGCTGGCGTCCGGACTGCCCGTGCTCTACGCCTCCTGTCCGGCGATCGAGGACCTGCCCCCCGGGACCTGCGCCGGCGCCCGGCGGGTGCGCGGCGGTCCCGGGACGTACGCCCGCGCGATCGCCGAGGTCCGTACGGCGGGCCCCGGACCGCGCACGGCCGGCCGGGCCGCGCACCACTACAGCATCACCCGCAGCACCGCCCGCCTCATGGACGTGTACACGGCGGCCGTCGCCGGTCCGCCGACGTCCGCCGCCGCACCGTAGGCCTCCGCCCCACTCCGGCGCACTCCGCCGTACTCCGCCGCACTTCGCCGTACCTTCGAGGGAGCAAGCCCGTCATGACCGACACCCCGACCCGTCGGCTCCGTCCGTCCCTGGACCGTGTCAGAAAGCCGCCGGCCTGGTCCGCGCTGGTGGCGGGCACGCTCCTCGGCGGTCTGCTCGGCGGCGCGTACGGCGCGTTCACACCCCCGGCGTACACGGCCACCAGTTACGTCGTCGCCGTACCGACCGACAAGGCGACCCCGGACGCGGCCCGCGGTTTCGCGCAGGCGTACGGCCGGGTCGCCACCCAGCTCGCGGTGCTCGGCGACGCGCAGGTGTGGGCCGGTGTGCCGGTGCGCACGCTGCGGGACAGCGTCCGCACGGCGACCTCGCCGGACGCGCCGATGGTCGCCGTCACGGCCACCTCCGCGCGGCCCGAGCTGGCCGTCGACATGGCCAACGCGGTCTCGCGCGCGCTGACCCGGCACGCCGAGGACACCAAGGGCAGCACCCAGGTCCGGCTCGTGCAGTTCTCGCGCGCGGTGAAGCCGGGCAAGCCGTCGTCCGCGACGTCGGAGGTGACCGCGCTGGTGGGGGCGAGCGCGGGCGGCCTGCTGGGCGGCCTGGTGCTGCTCGCCCGGCCGAGGCGGTCCGTCCGGGACGACGACCCCGCCCCCGCCGCCTCGGTGCCCGGCCCGGCCACCGCCGCCGATGTGCAGCGGTGACGCGGCCGGGGTGGTCCTACCGGGTGCGCGACCACCAGTCGAAGCGGAGGCAGAGCCTTCCGCCGAGCCAGTACTCCACCCACTGGCCCAGGTCCAGCGGCGAGCAGTTCTCCGGCGGCAGCGGTGTCTCGGGCGTGGTCGGCGCGGGAGTGGGCGCCGGGGTCTGCGGCGTGGTGTCCGGCTCCTCCTCGTGGGTGCGGCCGAAGAGGACGGACTTGTAGACGCGGGACGAGTCCGGGTTGTCGTCGCACTGCCACACCCCGTGCGGGCAGTAGTCGGTGAGCGTGTTGTAGAGCGGCTTGTGCCGGTCGATCCACGCGAGCATGCGCCGCATGTACTCGGGATTGTCGCCGTTGCGGAAAAGCCCCCATTCGGGATAGGAGATCGGTTTTCCGTGGGCCTTCGCGAAATCCACGTGGGCCTGGAGCCCGTACGGCTCCTTCACCTGTTCGTCGAAGGAGCGCCCGGCCGGCTGGTCGTAGGAATCCATTCCGATGATGTCGACCGTGTCGTCCCCGGGGTAGCACTCGGTCCAGGGAACGGCGTCCCGGCCGCGGCTCGGTGTGAAGTCGAACCGGAATTCCTGGCCCGGCACCGCGCGCATGGTCTTCACGATCCGGTTCCAGTACTTCTTCCAGGATTCCGGGTCGGGACCGCAGCGGTGGGTGTAGGTGACGCCGTTCATCTCCCAGCCGAGCACCAGGACCGTGTCCGGCACCTTCAGCTCGACCAGCCGCTCGGCGAGGGCACGGAAGTGGTGGTCGAACTCCCCGGCGGCGCCCCGCCGCAGCAGCTGCCGGACCTCGTGGTCGGGGACGCCCTCCTCGTTGCGCTCCTGCATCGGGACGTTGAGGACGAGCATCCGGTCGTCCCCGGCGTTGCGCCAGCGCGCCCACGACTCGAGGAAGCCGATGTCCCCCTCGATGTCGCTCCAGTGGTTGCCGGGCAGGTAGGTGTGGCCGACGCGCATCTCGGCCCCGCCCAGCCAGCGGCTGAGCTGCCCCATGCGGGCCACTCCGCGCGCGTCGGAGGCGAGGAAGGCGCCGAAGGCCGGGATGTCACGGAGCGACATCGGCGGGGCCGGTACGGGCACCGACGGGAAGCCGACGACCGGGGCGTCCGGAACGTCGAGGGCCTTCGGGGGCGCGGGGACGGCAGGGGTCACGGGAACAACGGGGGCCGTGGGGACCGTGGGGACCGTGGGGACCGTGGGGACCGTGGGGGTGACCACGGGCCCGTCCGGGGCCGGCGCCGCCGGACGGAGGTCGTCGGTCCGCACCGCCCCCGCCGCGGGACCGGCCGCCAGGGCGGCGGACACGACGACCGCCGCCGCGCCCACGGCCATCCCGCGGGCCCGGACCCGCCTGTGCTGTGGGGCCATTGGCTGCTCCTCTTCCTCACTCGCGTCCGCCTTCTGCCTGACGTCCTCGCTCTTGACGAACAGTCATATGAATTCAGGCACAGGACATACGACGGTGCCAATATCACTGCGGCTTTCGAGTGCCGGTCTCGCCCGTGCGGGTGAGCCGGCACCAGAAGAAAGTGAGTATTCGTGTCGCTGCTCGACACCCGTGTCCCCGCCGTACTGCTGCGGACCGACCGGAATCCCTTTCACCACGGAACACTGGGGGCCGTGCGGTCGCTCGGCAGGGCGGGAGTGGAGGTGCATGTCGTCGCCGATTCCACGGGAAGTCCCGTTCGCCGCTCGCGTTATGTCCACCACATGCATTCCCCGCCGCCACCGGAGGCATCCGCGGAACAAATCCTCGCCGTGCTGCGCCGGGTGGCCGGCCGGGTGGGACGCCCGGCCGTGCTGATCCCGCTGGACGACGCCACCGCGATCGCCGCGGGCCGGCTGCGGGACGACCTCACGCCCTCCTACCTGCTGCCCGAGATGCCGGCCACCCTGCCCGAACGCGTCGCCGACAAGGCGGAACTGGCCGCCGTGTGCGCCGCCGCGGACGTTCCGCACCCGCTCACCCTCGTCCCGGACAGCCCGCGGCGGGCGGCCGACGACGCCCACCGGCTCGGGCTGCCGCTGGTCGCGAAGTGGAGCCGCCCCTGGCTGCTGCCGGCCGGCGGCGGACTGCGCAGCACCCGACTGGTGCACACCGCGCGGCAGGCCCGGGAGCTGCACGCGCGCACCGCGGAGGCGGGAAGCCCGCTGCTGCTCCAGGCGTATCTGCCGCCGGGCGAGGACCGGGACTGGTTCTTCCACGGTTACGCCGACCGTACGGGGACCGTGCGCGCCGGCGGTCCGGGCCGCAAGCAGTCGTCCTGGCCGCGCGGCGCGGGACTGACCGCGGTGGGCCGCTGGACCCCCAACCCCGAGGTCCGGGCGCTCGCCGAACGGATCACCGGCGAACTCGGCTACCGCGGCGTCTTCGACCTCGACTTCCGCCGCTGCGGCACGACCGGCCGCTACCACCTCCTCGACTTCAACCCGCGCCCCGGCGCCCAGTTCCGGCTCTTCTCGGACAGCGCGGGACTGGACGTCGTACGCGCCCTGCACCTGGACCTGACCGGACGGCCGCTGCCGGACGGGGATCCGGTGGCCGGGCGGTCGTTCGTGGTGGAGAACTACGCGCCGTTCGCCGCGCTGCGTACGGCGTCGGCGTCCGGCGGGCGCGAACTGGCCTGGTACGCCGGGGACGACCGCGCCCCCGGATGGGCGATGTGGGCCCTGTGGGCCCGTCATGTGTCCGGCCGGCTGCGGCAGCGGCTGGGCCGCACGGCGGCCTCCGTACCGGCGCCCCGCCCGGTCCCCCGGGCGGTCCCCCGGGCGGTCCCCGGGGCGGCCGCTCCCTCCCTGACCTCCCCGACCTCCCCGACCGACGACGAGAAAGCGAGCAGCTGATGATGTACGACCTTCTGGTGGTGGGCGCCGGTCCGTACGGTCTGTCGATCGCGTCCCACGCCGCGGACGCCGGGCTGAACCTGCGCGTGTTCGGCCGGCCCATGGCGTCCTGGCGGGACCACATGCCCGGCGGCATGTTCCTGAAGTCGGAGCCGTGGGCGTCCAACCTGTCCGACCCGGGCGGCCGCTGGCGGCTGGACGCGTACTGCGCCGAGCAGGGCCTGACGGCACGTCACGCCCACCCGATCCCGGTGGAGGCGTTCGCGTCGTACGGCCTGTGGTTCGCCCGCAACGCCGTGCCGGAGGTGGACGAGCGCACGATCGCCCGGATCTCGTCCGGCGCCGACGGGTTCACGGCGGTCACCGAGGACGGGCAGGCGCTGCACGCGCGGACGGTGGCGCTGGCGGTCGGGGTGATGCCGTTCATCGAGGTGCCGCCGGCCCTGCGCGGCCTGCACCCCACGCTGGTGACGCACAGCAGCCACCACAGCGACCTGGGCCACTTCCAGGGCAAGGACGTCACGGTGATCGGCGGCGGCCAGGCGGCCCTGGAGACGGCGGCGCTCCTCGCCGAACAGGGCACGCGGGTACGGGTGCTGGCGCGGGCGGAGCGACTGCGGTGGAACGATGTGCCGCCGGCCTGGGAGCGCCCGTGGTGGCAGTCGGTCCGCTCGCCGCACAGCGGTCTCGGGCCCGGCTGGCGGAACTGGTTCTACTCCGAGCGCCCCGGCCTGTTCCGGCGGCTGCCGCAGACGTCCCGGTCGCGGATCGCGGCCACGGCGCTGGGTCCCGCGGGCGCGTGGTGGGTGCGGGACCGGGTGGAGCGGGCGGTGGACCTGCTGCCGGGCCAGGAGGTCACGGCGGCCGCCGCGGTGCCGGGCGGGCTGCGCCTGGACCTGACCGGCCGTGACGGTGCCCGGCGCTCCCTGGAGACCGAGCACGTCATCGCCGCCACCGGGTTCAAGGCGCACCGCGACCGGCTCGGTCTGCTCTCCGCCGAGCTGCGCGGGACGTTGGCGGTGCTGCCGGACGGTTCCCCGGCGCTCGGCCACAGCTTCGAGTCGTCGCATCCGGGGCTGTTCCTGGCGGGCCTGGTGACCGCGTCCGGTTTCGGTCCGGCGATGCGGTTCGTGCACGGCGCGACGTTCACGGCGTCGACGCTGGTCCAGGGGGTGCGCCGGCGGCTGAGGTCGACGCCGGTGCGCGGGACGGTTCCCGTGCCGGGCGGCGGCAGCCGCAGCGGGGCGCCGTCGCCGGTGAGCGGCTGACGGGCGCCGACAGCGACGCGTCCCCCGGACCGGTCTCGGTCCGGGGGACGCGTCGTCGTACGGGCACGGCTGCCGGGTGGGGCGGGCCCGGCAGCCGGCGGCCTCAGCGGCGGGAGGCGGCGCGGCCGCGGCGGTAGACCATCGCGCCGCCGGCGATCAGGACGGCGCCGGCCGCCGAGGCGGCGATCATGCCGTCGCTGCCGGTCTCGGCCAGGTGCGGCGGGTTGCCGGGCACTTCCGCCTCCTCGGCCGGGGGCTTCTCGACCTCGTGGGCGGGAGGCATCCTGACGTGGGTGGGCGGCGGCGTCTCCTTCTCGGGCTCGTCCTCCTCGCCGTAGCCGCCGTAACCGCCGTCGTTGACGCAGGTGGTGCCGTAGGCGTCGCCGTAGCCGCCGTTGAACAGCCCGATCGCGTCGATGCTGTTGTCGCACGCGTTCACCGGCAGGTGGACGGGCACCTGCACGTTGTTCCCGGAGAGCACTCCGGGCGAGCCCTCGGCGGCGCCCACCGCGCGCGCACCGTCACCGGAGTCGCCGTGGTCGCCGTAGGAGGAACCGGCGGTCGAGGAGTCGCCGTGCGACCTGTCCGCGGACTTCTCCGCCTCGTCGTGGGAGCCGTAGGAGCCGTTGACGCACGTGTTGTCGGACGCCTCGTTGAACGCCCCGACCACGCTGACGCCGTTGCCGCACGCGTTCACCGGCGCGTGGACCGGCGCCTGCACGTTGTTCCCGGACGCCACTCCGGGCGAGCCCTTGGCGCCGCCCACCGCGCGCGCACCGTCACCGGAGTGGCCGTGCGCGCCGTCCTCGGATGTGTGGGAGCCGTTGACGCACGTGTTGTCGGACGCCTCGTTGAACGCCCCGACCACGCTGACGCCGTTGCCGCACGCGTTCACCGGGACGTGGACCGGCGCCTGCACGTTGTTCCCGGACAGCACACCGGGAGAATCCTCGGCACCGCCCGCCGCGTACGAGTCGGCGAGGGCGGGGGTTCCGTACAGGGACAGAATGCCCGTGGCGGCGGCGGCCGCCACGAACACTCCCCTGCTCAGGGTCTGTCGCAATGTGGTTGTCTTCCTGCTTGAAGAAATGGGAGCGGCCACGCGTTCTGGCCCTCCGCTGCCGCATGGCCTACTCCTTCATCAACCCGACTCGACGGAATCGGTTGCGCAGGTTCACCCGGTTGGACCGCGCGGCAGGAGCGCGGTCCGGGGGCGTCAGGACACCACGTCCTTGCGGACGAACCCGCGGAACGCCAGCGCGAACAGCACCAGCGCGTACGTCACGGACACCGACGCGCCCTGGATCATGCCGGACCACTCCGGGGTCGGCTGGACGGCGTCCGCCCAGGCGAACTGCCAGTGCGCGGGCAGGAAGTGACGCCAGTCGCCGAGGGCGGTGACGGCGTCCAGGACGTTGCCGACGATGGTCAGGCCGACCGCTCCGCCGACCGCGCCCAGCGGGGCGTCGGTGCGGGTGGACAGCCAGAACGCGAGCCCGGCGGTGACCAGCTGCGACACGAAGATGTACGCCACGACCACCACGAGCCGCTGCGCCGCCGTGCCGGGATCGAGCGCGCCGCCGGTGGGGATCTGCAGCGGGCCCCAGCCGTAGGCGGCCGTGCCGACGACGAGCGCCACCACCGGCAGCAGCACCATCGCGGCCAGGCTCAGCCCCAGTCCGACGATCAGCTTGGACCACAGCAGCCGCATCCGGGGCACCGGCGCGGCGAGCAGATAGCGCAGGGAGGACCAGCCGGCCTCCGAGGCGACCGTGTCGCCGCAGAACAGGGCGACGGGGATGACCAGCAGGAAGCCCGCGGACACGAACAGGTTCACGGCGGCGAAGTTGGCGCCGGAGGCGGTGGCCGTGTCCATCAGGTTCACCCGGCCGCCGGGACGGTCGGGCTCGCCGCCGATCGCGAAGGCGACCACCAGCACGAACGGCAGGACGGCGAGGATCGCGCCCATCACGAGGGTGCGGCGGCGCTTGAGCTGGCGGACCAGCTCGACCCGGAGGGGCAGGGTGCGGCCCGCGCGGTAGCCGGCGGCGACCTCGGCCCGCTCGGTGGGCTCGGCCCGCTCGGTGAGCGTGCTCATGCGGAACCTCCGATCAGGGTGAGGAAGGCGTCTTCGAGGCGGCGGTGCGGGCCCACCGACGCCACGGGCACCTCCAGCCGGACCAGTTCGGCGACCAGGCGCGGGGCGGTGCCGTCGGCGTCGAGCCGGACCAGCAGCCCCTCGTCGGTGCGGACGGCCGAGGCGACGCCCGGCAGCGCGGCGATCTTCTCGGCGACCGGCTCGTCCACGGGCGCCTCCGTCCCGACCAGCAGGGTGTCGCCGGAGCCGACGATCTCCCGCACCGGACCGGCCTGGACGAGCTGCCCGCGGTCCATCACCACGAGGTGGGTGCAGGACTGCTCGACCTCCGACAGCAGATGGCTGGAGACGATCACCGTGCGCCCGGCGGCCGCGTACCGGATCATCACCTCGCGCATCTCGCGGATCTGCGGCGGGTCGAGTCCGTTGGTCGGTTCGTCGAGGATGAGCAGGTCCGGAAGGCCGAGCATGGCCTGGGCGATGGCCAGGCGCTGGCGCATGCCCTGGGAGTAGGTGCGCACCGCGCGGGCGAGCGCGTCGCCGAGCCCGGCGATCTCCAGGGCCTCCTCCAGGTGGGCGTCCTCGGCCGGACGTCCCGTGGCCCGCCAGTACAGCTCCAGGTTCTCCCGCCCGGACAGGTGCGGCAGGAAGCCCGCGCCCTCGACGAAGGCGCCGACGCGGGACAGCACGGGGGCGCCGGGGCGGACGGCGTGGCCGAAGACGCGGATCTCGCCGCCGTCGGGCCTGATGAGGCCCATCAGCATGCGCAGGGTGGTCGTCTTGCCTGCTCCGTTCGGCCCGAGCAGGCCGAGCACCTGCCCCTTCTCCACGCGGAAGGACAGCTCCCGCACGGCGTACCGGTCCGAGGAGCGGGCGTACCGCTTGCTCAGGCCGGTGATCTGGAGCGGGACGTCGGCCAGTTCCGGGTCGGGCGCCGGTGCGGTGGTGCGGCGGCGGCCGGTGAGCAGCAGCCCGAGGGCGATCAGGACACCGGCGACCGGCAGCCACACCACCCACGCGGGCAGCGGCGCCGCGGCGGTGGTCACGCCGGGGGCGGTGGGCACCGTGAGGTCGCTCTTCAGGGAGACGGTGTACGTCGCCGGGGCGGCCGGGGAGGCGTAGCCGAGGTCGGTGGAGGACAGGACCAGGCGCAGCCGGTGCCCCTCCTCGACCTTGTGGTCGACGGCCGGGAGGGTGAGCTTCACGTCCTTGCCGGCCTTGGCGTCCTCGACGCGGACGGGCGCGACGAGCTGCGAGGGGAGCACCTGCTGCCGTCCGTCCGGGCCGACGTCGTACACCTTGCCGAAGAGGACGGCGTCCTCGCTGCTCGACCTCACGTGGACGGTGACGGTCGGCGATCCGGTGATCCGCAGGTCGTCGGCGACCGGAGCGGAGTCGAAGCGGGCGTACTGGCCCGGGAAGTCCAGGGAGATGCCGACGCCGAGCGAGGAGAGCTGGGCGAGTCCGCCGGAGCCGCCGAGGCCGGGCAGGGAGGAGACGGCGGGCGGGTTGGCGCCGGCCGGGTTGGCGAAGCTCTGCTCGCGTCCGGTGAGGGGGACGGACCGGCCGCCGTTCGTCAGCCCCGGGTAGGTGTCGGCGCTCGCGCCGTTCAGCACGGCCTCACCGTCGGTGGAGTCGACGCCTCCGGTGCGGGTGACGCGGAAGGCGGGGCCGGTGTCGACGTTCTTGTCGTCCTTCAGGTACCGGTCGAACCAGGTCCGTACGCGCTGTTGCAGACGGTCCGTCTCCGGGTCGCCGCCGTCGTGGCCGCCCGCGATCCAGTCGACGTCGACGGGGGCGCCGTTGGCACGGATCGCCTCGGCGGCGGCGTCGGCCTGGCCGAGCGGGAAGAGGGAGTCGGTCTGACCCTGCATCAGCAGCGTGGGCACGTCGATGCGGTCGGCGACGGCGACCGGCGAACGCGCCTCCAGCAGCTCGCGCGCCTCGGCGTCCGGGACACCGGACTCGGCGACCCGCTGGTACATCGCGCACAGCGCGGGCTCGAACCGCTCGCAGCCGCCGCCGGAGTTGACGAAGACGCCCGCCCACAGCTTCTTGAAGACGCCGTTCGGGAAGAGCGCGTCGGCGAGGTCGAAGTAGGTGATCGCCGGGGCGATGGCGTCGATCCGGTCGTCGTACCCGGCGCCGAGCAGCGCGACGGCACCGCCGTACGAGCCACCGGCCATCCCCACCCGCGGGTCGCCGTCCTCGTCGAGCTCGACCTCGGGCCGCTCCGCCAGCCAGTCGATCAGCCGGGAGACGTCGGCGACCTCGCCCTCGGGGTCGTTCAGCCCGATCTTCCCGGTGGACTCGCCGAAGCCGCGCGCGGACCACGTCAGCACGGCGTACCCGTCGCGCGCGAGGTCCTCGGCCTGCTCCCGCACGTCGTCCTTGCTGCCGCCGAAGCCGTGCCCGAGCAGCACGGCGGGCCGGCGGCCACCGGGCCCGGCGGTGAAGTACGAGGTGTCGACGCGCACCCCGTCGCCCACGCTCATGACCCGGTCGGCGCGGCGGACCGCGGGCGCGTCGTCGGAGGCGACGGCGGTCCACGTACCGGCACCGGCGAGCACGACGACGGCGGCCGCGGCGGCGATGACCCGTCGCGGCCGCGGCCACCGCGATCCGGGCAGTCGAAGATCCATGCGTCAACGGTACGGGGCGAACCTGTCGGACGGATGTCGACCGGAGACCGAACCCGGGCACCTCCCGGGGGCGTACGGGAGGTCCGCCGCGTACCGCGTCCGTGGTACGCGGACGGCGTGCGGACCGGGGCGGGCGAGTCACCACGACACCGTCCGGAATCTGCGTATGATCACTTTTCATCCGGTATGCCGCACACGTATCGGGGAGTGGACCGGCCCGGCCAACGACTCGACCGAGGACCCCGTATGAGCGACGCCGATGCCACGGACACGGCGACCGCCGTCCAGAAAGAGGCGGCGAAACTGACCCTGCCGACCCTGACGGCCATGGTCGTCGGCTCGATGGTCGGCGCCGGGGTCTTCTCCCTCCCGGCCCGCTTCGCGGAGGAGACCGGCGTCGCCGGTGCCCTCATCTCCTGGGCCGTGGCCGGCACCGGCATGCTGATGCTCGCGTTCGTCTTCCAGACCCTGGCGGTGCGCCGGCCCGACCTCGACGCCGGTGTGTACGCCTACGCCAAGGCCGGCTTCGGCGAGTACCTGGGCTTCTTCTCCGCGTTCGGCTACTGGGCGAGCGCCTGCGTGGGCAATGTGACCTACTGGGTGCTGATCATGTCCACGGTGGGCGCGATCTGGCCCGCGCTCGGCGAGGGCGACACCCTGCTCGCCATCGTCCTGTCCACGCTCGGGCTGTGGCTGTTCTACAGCCTCATCCGGCGCGGGGTGAAGGAGGCCACGTTCATCAACAAGATCGTCACGGTGGCGAAGGTCATCCCGATCGTCGTCTTCGTCATCCTGGCGCTCTTCTACCTCGACGCCGGCGTGTTCGCCGACAACTTCGGCGGCGCCGACTACGCGGGCTCCCTGTTCAGCCAGGTCCGCGGCACCATGCTGATCACCGTGTTCGTGTTCCTCGGGGTCGAGGGCGCGAGCGTCTACTCGCGGCACGCCAAGCGCCGCGAGGACGTCGGACGGGCCACCGTCCTCGGCTTCCTGAGCGTGTTCGCGGTCTTCGCCTCGGTCACGATCGTCTCGTACGGCATTCTCCCCATGGGCGAGATCGCCGAACTGCGCCAGCCGTCCATGGCCTCCGTCCTGGAGGCGGCGGTCGGCACCTGGGGCAAGGTGTTCATCAGCACCGGCCTGATCGTCTCCGTGCTCGGCGCCTACCTCGCCTGGGCCCTGATGGCCGCCGAGGTGCTCTACGTGGCCGCCCGGGACGACGACATGCCCCGCTTCCTCCGGCACGCCAACGCCGACGACGTCCCCGTGCCGGCGCTGCTGATGTCCACCCTGCTGACCCAGGTGGTGCTGATCATCACCTGGTTCTCGGACAACGCCTTCAACTTCGCCCTCAATCTCACCAGCTCCCTGACGCTCATCCCGTTCCTGCTCGCGGCGGCCTTCGCACTGAAGATCACGCTGCGGCCGGACCGCCTCACCCGCGGCCGGACCACCCGCGCCGGGCTCGCCGTGGCCCTGCTGGCGACGCTGTACACCGCGTTCCTGCTCTTCGCGGCCGGCCTGAAATTCGTCCTGGTCTCCTTCATCCTCTACGCGCCCGCCACGGTCCTCTTCGTCATGGCACGGCGCGAACAGGGCCGACGGGTGTTCTCACCCCGTGAACTCGTCATCCTCGCGGTCTCCCTCACCGGTGCCGTGCTCGGCGTGATCGCCCTGGCCGTCGGCTGGATCGAACTGTGAACCACCGCTTCGCACTGTGCACCACCGCTCCGCACGAAAGGCACGCCCGTGACACCCGACCCCACCACCGGCTCCGCCCGCCCGCTCGGTGTGCACTCCGAGGTGGGCCGGCTGCACAAGGTCCTGGTGTGCGCGCCCGGCCTCGCCCACCACCGGCTCACCCCGAGCAACGCGGACGACCTGCTCTTCGACGACGTGATGTGGGTGGAGAACGCCCAGCGCGACCACGCCGACTTCGTCGCCGAGCTGACCCGACGGGGCGTCGAGGTCGTCGAACTGCACGAACTCCTCGCGCAGACCATGGCCCTGCCCGGAGCCCGCGACTGGCTGCTCGACCGGAAGATCGTCCCCAACGAGGTCGGACTGGGCCTCATCGACTCCACCCGCGCCTTCCTGGAGACCCTCCGCCCGCACGCCCTGGCCGAGTTCCTCATCGGCGGCCTCGCCACCACCGACCTGCCCGAGGAGTACCGGCCCGGCTATGTGGCCCTGGCCCGGGAGTCCACCGGGACCCGCGAGTACCTGATGCCGCCGCTGCCCAACACCCTCTACACCCGGGACACCACCTGCTGGCTCTACGGCGGGGTCACCCTCAACCCGCTGTACTGGCCCGCCCGGCACGACGAGACCCTGCTGATGAAGGCCGTCTACACCTTCCACCCCGACTTCCGGGACGCGACCGTCTGGTGGGGGGACCCCGAACTCGACTGGGGCCAGGCCACCTTCGAGGGCGGCGACATCATGCCGGTCGGGGCCGGTGTGGTCCTGATGGGGATGAGCGAACGCACCTCCCGCCAGGCCGTCACCCAGGTCGCCAAGGCCCTCTTCGACCAGGGCGCCGCCGAACACGTCATCGTCGCCGGCATGCCGAGACTGCGGTCCGCCATGCACCTGGACACCGTGTTCACCTTCGCCGACCGCGACATCGTGACCCTGTACCCGAAGATCATGGACGGGGTGCACACCTTCTCCCTGCGGCCCGGCGACAAGGAACCGGGACTGGAGATCACCGACGAGCGGCCGGCGGCGTTCACCGACGTGGTCGCCAAGGCGCTGGACCTGCGGGAGCTACGGGTCATCGAAACCGGCGGCGACGTCTACGCCTCCGAACGCCAGCAGTGGGACAGCGGCAACAACGCCGTCGCCCTCGAACCCGGCGTCGTCTTCACCTACGACCGCAACACCCAGACCAACGCGCTGCTGCGCGAGGCAGGCGTCGAGGTCCTCGAGATCGTCGGCGCGGAACTCGGCCGCGGGCGGGGCGGCGGGCACTGCATGACGTGCCCGTTGATCCGCGAGCCGGTGCGGTTCTAGGCGGGCCCAGGACCCTTGAGGGTGCCGGGGAAGGCCGTCCGGGCGGTGGCGGGGAAGCGGAGGACGGGGCCGTGCGGGAACTTGCTGTCGCGGACGGGGACAACGGCGGGGAGGCCGGCGGCGACCCGCTCCTCCTGAGGGACGGCCTGGTGCGCGACGGTGAGCCGCGACGGCCGGCCGACGGTCCCGCGGGTCCGGGCCGTCGGCCGTGACCCGCGTCCCGGCCGGCCGGAACGCGGGTCTTCGTGACCGGTGCACCCGCCCGGCGTGTCACTGAGGGTCCCTGATTCACCGGTGCGCGGTCCCTCCCTCGGCCGGCGGTCAGGAGCGGGCGTCCTCCGGCAAGGTCACCAGCCAGCGGGTGGCGGGGCGGGGGCGGAGGTAGAAGGCCCAGTAGAGGGTGGCGGCCGCCATGATGCCGCCGGTCCACAGGAGGTGGGCCGGCTCCTGCTGGGTGAGGACGTAGGCGAGGACCACGATCAGGAGGGCCGGCACGGCGGGCCACAGCGGCATGCGCCAGGAGCGGGCGTGGCGGTGGGCGCCGCGGCGGGAGAGCAGGGAGGCGACGGCGACGAGCAGGTACATGCCGGTGACGGAGACGCCCGTGACCCCGTACAGGGTGTCCAGGTTCACGAAGCACAGGACCGCGCCGGGGACGCCGACCGCGAGGGTGGCGACCCAGGGGGAGCCGAAGCGGCCGAGCCGGGAGAAGACGGCGTTCACCGGCTCGGGCCAGGCCTTGTCGCGGGCGGAGGCGAACAGGACGCGCGAGTTCTGGATGACCATGACGATGCCGGCGTTGACGATCGCGAGCGCCACGCAGAGGCTGACGAAGGTGCCGACGGCGGAGTTGGACCAGGCGGTGACCATGGCGGAGATGTCGCCGCCGGTCAGCTCGGCGAGGTCGGAGGCGCCGAGGGTGATGGCGACGACCGGGACCAGGATGATGACGGCGGAGATGCCGAGGGTGGCCAGCACCGTGCGGGCGACGTTGCGGCGCGGGTGCTCCAGTTCCTCGGAGAGGTAGACGGCCGAGGCGAAGCCCTGGGTGACGAACAGGGCGATGGCGAGGCCGGAGACGACCAGCAGGGCGGTCACGGCGTCCGGGCGGCCGTCGGCGCCGGCGACCTCCAGGGAGGCCAGGCTGCCGAGGCCGCGCTCGCTGTGGGCGAAGCCCAGCACCGCCACCACGGCCGCCGCGATGACCTCCAGGACCAGGAAGACGCCGGTGATCCAGGCGTTGGCGCGCAGGTCCAGCAGGCCGGCGAGGGTGGCGAGCAGCATGACGGCGGCGCCGGTCCAGGACGGGTCGAGGTGGGCGATGGGGGCGAGGTAGTCGGCCGTGCCCATCGCGATCACCGGCGGCACGATCATCACCACCAGCAGGGACAGTACGAAGACCAGCCAGCCCGCCAGCCGTCCGGCGAGCGTGGAGACCATCGCGTACTCGCCGCCGGCGCTGGGGACGAGGGTGCCCAGTTCCGAGTAGCAGAACGCCACGGCGACGCAGAGCAGCGAGCCGATGGCGATGGTGAGGGCGGTGGCGGTGCCCAGGGAGCCGAACAGGTCGGGGACGACCACGAACAGTGTCGAGGCCGGTGTCACGCACGAGAGGGTCAGCAGTGTGCCGCCGACGACCCCGATGGAGCGCTTGAGCTTCTGGGGGCTGTCCGGGGCCGCCGGGGTGACGGCGGTCTCGGCGGGGCGGAGCGTGTCGGTCATGCGGCGGTTCCGATCGACTCGTGCGACAAGAAGTGAGGGCCGGGAGCGCTATCGCCTCCGGCGGATCAGGTCGTACGTCGTGTGTCCGCTCCCGGTTTCGCAGAATGGAATCCGACGGAAACCGTGACGTCAATGGGTCTTCACCTGCGGAATTCGTTGACCACGAGCCCTTTGAATGCCCATCCGGACACAACGGGGCGCCAAGCAAGCGGCTTTCCCTTCCTGCGGTAACCGCAGGGAGGACCCGCAAAAAAATAGGGCCGTCCGCATAACGGACGGCCCCGGGGGGTGTTCGGTGACGCTCAGTGGTTGCGCGGGAAGCCCAGGTCGACGCCGGTGGGGGCGTCCGCCGGGTCGGGCCAGCGGGTGGTGACGACCTTGCCCCGGGTGTAGAAGTGCGTGCCGTCGTTGCCGTAGATGTGGTGGTCGCCGAAGAGGGAGTCCTTCCAGCCGCCGAAGGAGTGGTAGCCGACGGGGACCGGGATCGGGACGTTCACGCCGACCATGCCGGCCTCGACCTCGAGCTGGAAGCGGCGGGCGGCGCCGCCGTCGCGGGTGAAGATCGCGGTGCCGTTGCCGTAGGGGGAGCCGTTGATGAGGTCCAGGGCCTCCTCGTAGGTGTCCGTGCGCAGGACGCACAGGACCGGGCCGAAGATCTCGTCCTGGTAGGCCGAGGCGGACGTCGGCACCTTGTCGAGGAGGGAGATGCCGATCCAGTGGCCGTTCTCGTGGCCGTCCACCGTGTGGCCGGTGCCGTCCAGGACGACCTCGGCGCCCTCGTCCGCCGCGCCGGCGACGTAGGAGGCGACCTTGTCGCGGTGGGCCTTGGTGATCAGCGGGCCCATCTCGGAGGTGGGGTCGTTGCCGGGGCCGATCTTGATCTTCTCGGCGCGCTCGCGGATCTTCTGCACCAGCTCGTCGCCGATCGCGCCGACGGCGACGACCGCGGAGATCGCCATGCAGCGCTCGCCCGCCGAGCCGTAGGCCGCGGAGACGGCCGCGTCGGCCGCCGCGTCGAGGTCGGCGTCGGGGAGGACCAGCATGTGGTTCTTGGCGCCGCCGAGGGCCTGGACGCGCTTGCCGTTCGCGGAGGCGGTGGTGTGGATGTAGCGGGCGATCGGGGTGGAGCCGACGAAGGAGACCGCCTTGACGTCGGGGTGGGCCAGGAGGCGGTCGACGGCCACCTTGTCGCCGTGGACGACGTTGAACACGCCGTCGGGCAGGCCGGCTTCGGAGAGGAGTTCGGCGAGGCGGACCGAGGCGGACGGGTCCTTCTCGCTCGGCTTCAGCACGAACGTGTTGCCGCAGGCGATGGCGAGGGGGAACATCCACATCGGCACCATCGCCGGGAAGTTGAACGGCGTGATGCCGGCGACGACGCCCAGCGGCTGGCGGATGGACGACACGTCGACGCGGGTGGCGACCTGCGTGGACAGCTCGCCCTTGAGCTGCACGCTGATGCCGCAGGCCAGCTCGACGATCTCCAGACCGCGCGCCACCTCGCCGAGCGCGTCGGAGTGCACCTTGCCGTGCTCGGCGGTGATCAGCTCGGCGATCTCGTCGCGGTGGGCGTCGAGCAGCGCGCGGAACTTGAAGAGGATGGTGGTGCGGGCGGCCAGGGAGGTCTGGCCCCAGCTCAGGTACGCCTCCTTGGCGGCGGCGACCGCGGCGTCGACCTCCTCGACGGAGGCGAACGCGACCTTCGTGGTGACCTCGCCGGTCGCCGGGTCCGTCACCGGGCCGTACGTACCCGAGGCGCCTTCGGCGGTCTTGCCGCCGATCCAGTGGTTGACGATCTTCGTCATGACCGAGAACTCCTTCGCAGATGGCGGCGACGGGTGGAGACGTGCCGTTCGTACAGCTCGTGCGCCTCGGCTGCGGGCGGACGCGCCGCGGCCTCGGCCACGGATCCATACCACCAGGTCCGGACCGCCGGACGGGCCCGACACAGTGTCGGCCGTTTCGGGGCCCGCATAGACATGTGGGAGTTCGGCGGGACCTCCGGCGCGGGGCCGCGGCGGGCGGGGAGTCGTCGCTCGCTCTTCGCTCCTGCCAAAGCGAAGCGGCCTCCCGCGCCGGAGGCGATCGGTGGGGTGGTGCCGGTGGTGCCGGTGGTGCCGGTGGTGCCATTGGCCCCGGTGATGCCCGTGGTGCCGGTGGTGTCGGGCGTGGCGTCCCGGGGGACGTACGGGCCGGTCATGTGACGGCCCCGGCGGCGAGCGCCGCGTCGATCTCGTCGGGGGTGGGCATCGCGGAGGAGCACTCCAGGCGGGAGGCGACGATGGCCCCGGCGGCGTTGGCGTGCCGCATGGTCCTCTCCAGGTCCCAGCCGGCCAGCAGGCCGTGGCAGAGCGAGCCGCCGAAGGCGTCGCCGGCGCCCAGGCCGTTGAGGACGGTCACCGGCAGCGGCGGGACCTCGGCCGACCGGCCGTCGCGGTCCACGGCCAGGACGCCCTTCGGGCCCTGCTTGACCACCGCGATCTCGACCCCGGCGGCGAGCAGGGCGCGGGCGGCGGCGTGCGGTTCGCGTTCCCCGGTGGCGACCTCCACCTCGTCCAGGTTGCCGACGGCGACCGTGGTGTGGCGCAGGGCCTCGCGGTAGAAGGGGCGGGCGGCGTCGGGGTCGGTCCAGAACATGGGGCGCCAGTCGAGGTCGAAGACCGTGGTGTGGGACCTGGCGCGGTGGGCGAGGGCGGCGAGGGTGGCGGTGCGGCTGGGTTCCTCGCTCAGGCCGGTGCCGGTGACCCAGAAGACGCGCGCGTCGCGGATGGCGTCCAGGTCGAGTTCGTGGGCGTCGATCTCCAGGTCGGGGGCCTTGGGCCGGCGGTAGAAGTAGAGCGGGAAGTCGTCCGGCGGGAAGACCTCGCAGAAGGTGACCGGGGTGGGCAGGCCGGGGACGGGGGTGACCCAGCGGTCGTCGACGCCGAAGTCGCGCAGCGCCTCGTGGAGGTAGGTGCCGAAGGGGTCGTCGCCGGTGCGGGTGATCACGGCGGTACGGCGGCCGAGGCGGGCGGCGGCGACCGCGACATTGGTCGCCGAGCCGCCGAGGAACTTGCCGAAGGACGTGACCTGCGGCAGTGGTACGCCCGTCTGGAGCGGATAGAGGTCCACCCCGATCCGCCCCATGGTGATCACGTCGTACGGCATCGCGTCCCCTTCGTACGGCTCCACGTCTGTGTGGTCCTCCCCGGTTTCTAGCCCCGGGTACGAAGCCCTGTCAATGTTTTGTCCGGACATTCGGACGAGACTTTGTCGAGTCCTGCCCGGATCCGCCGCCGCGGGGTCCGGGCAGGCCGCCGCGAGGGAAGTCAACGCGCCCCGCCGACGGACCGGCGTGCGCCTGTGTGGCATCCCTGTCACAAACACTCCCGTGCTGTCACGGGCGTCACACGTGCGCGGGCCTTCCGTCACACCCGGCGCACAACCCCTGCCCCGCCGCCGACGGGCCTCGTTCACCGGGCACAACGCATGTCTGATCACCAGCGCACGCCCGGCTCCCCCTGACGGCCGCCCCCGGCCGTCGCCGTGGTGCGCGCGGGGAGGTGCCACCATGACCGACCGATCGCTGTGGTCCTACAAGGACATCGCGGCCCACATCAAGGTGCAGCCGGACACCGTCCGCTCGTACCGCAAGCACGGGCTGCTGCCCCCGCCCGACCACGTGGAGGCGGGCAAGCCCTACTGGTACGCCGACACCGTCCGGGCGTGGGTCGCCTCCCGGCCGGGCAACCGGGGGCGCGGGGGCGGCTGACCTCCCGTCGTCCCTTCGGGCAGGACCCCGATCAGCCCCAGGGCTCGATGACGGTCACGCCCGCCCCCGCCCCCGCCCCGCCCATCGCCGCGAGGGCGGGCGGGGCGGCGTCCAGGGTGATGGTGGAGGTCACCAGCAGATCGGGGCGGAGCACTCCGGCGCGGACCAGTTCCAGCATCGGCGGGTAGGTGTGCGCGGCCATGCCGTGGCTGCCGAGGAGTTCGAGTTCGAGGGCGATGGCGCGGGCCATGGGGACGGGTGTGGTGCCCGTCGGTGAGGGCAGCAGGCCGACCTGGACGTGGCGGCCCCGGCGGCGCAGGCCGTCGACCGAGGCGGCGCAGGTGGCGGGTGCGCCGAGGGCGTCCAGGGAGAGGTGGGCGCCGCCGCCGGTGAGGTCGCGGACCGCCTCGGCGGGGTCCCGCACGGCCGCCGCGTCCACGCACTGCGCGGCGCCGAACCTCCGCGCCAGGTCGAGGGCGCCCGGTGACACGTCGACGGCGACGACGCGCGCGCCGGCCGCCGCGGCGATCATCACCGCCGACAGGCCCACCCCGCCGCAGCCGTGCACGGCCACCCACTCCCCCGCCGCCACCCGGCCCCGCTGCACCACCGCGCGGTAGGCCGTGGCGAAGCGGCAGCCGAGCGAGGCGGCCGTCGCGGAGGACATCCCGTCGGGGACCGCGACGAGGTTCACGTCCGCGTGGTCCAGCGCCACGTACTGGGCGAAGGAGCCCCAGTGGGTGAAGCCGGGCTGGGTCTGGCGCTCGCACACCTGCTGGTCGCCGGCCGCGCAGGCGGGGCAGGAACCGCAGGCGCAGACGAAGGGGACGGTGACCCGGTCCCCGGCGCGCCAGCCGGTGACCCGCGCGCCGACCGCCTCGACGGTCCCGGCGAGTTCGTGGCCGGGGACGTGCGGGAGGGTGATGTCCGGGTCGTGGCCCTGCCAGCCGTGCCAGTCGCTGCGGCACAGGCCGGTGGCCTCGACGCGGACCACGACCCCGTGCTCCGCGGGCTCCGGGTCCGCGACCTCCCGCACCTCGGCCGGTTCCCCGTACCGCTCGAACACCACCGCCCGCATGACCCGCCCCGCCTTCCGCTCGGCCCGACCGTCGTGGATTTATACCCCTAGGGGGTATAAGCTGGGTGACGGGAGGGTCTCGAGGTCCCCCGTGACCCGCATGGGCCCGCACGCACCACCCCCACCCATCATCCACACCTCGACGAGGAGCAACGACATGACCTCCCAGACCGACACCCAGGGCTCCGTCACCACCGTCTACAAGGTGAGCGGGATGAGCTGCGGGCACTGCGAGGGCGCCGTCTCCGGCGAGATCTCCCAGATCCCCGGCGTCAGCTCGGTGCAGGCGGTCGCCTCCTCCGGCGAGGTGACCGTCGTCTCCGCGGCCCCGCTCGACGAGGAGGCCGTCCGCGCCGCCGTCGACGAGGCCGGCTTCGAGCTGGCGGGCACCGCCTGAGCCGGTCCTGAGCCCTGCGCGGCGTGAACCGGGCCGTACACCGGCCACCCGTTCCCTTCGGCCCGGCGCGCCGCCCGCACTCGGATCCCGGAGTCCCTGGAGATACGGACATGACCAGCACCACCGCCCCCGAGGCACCGGCCGCCGGACAGCCGGCCCTCTCGGAGGTCGAGCTGCTCATCGGCGGAATGACCTGCGCCTCCTGCGCGGCCCGCGTCGAGAAGAAGCTCAACCGCATGGACGGCGTCACCGCCACGGTGAACTACGCGACGGAGAAGGCCCGGATCACCTACCCGCCGGGCACCGAGGTCGCCGACCTGATCGGCACGGTGGTGCGGACCGGCTACACCGCCGAGGAGCCCGCGCCTCCGCGGGACGAGACGCCCGTCGCGGGGGAAGCCGACCCCGAGCCGGCCGCCCTGCGCCGGCGCCTCGCCGTCTCCGCGCTCCTCGCCCTCCCCGTCGTACTGCTGGCGATGATCCCGCCGCTGCAGTTCGACAACTGGCAGTGGCTCTCGCTCACCCTCGCCGCGCCCGTCGTGGTCTGGGGCGCCGCCCCCTTCCACCGGGCCGCCTGGACCAACCTCCGGCACGGCGCGGCCACCATGGACACGCTGGTCTCCGTCGGCACACTCGCCGCGTTCGGCTGGTCCCTGTGGGCGCTGTTCCTCGGCGACGCGGGCATGCCCGGCATGCGTCACCCCTTCGAACTCACCGTCGCCCGCGGTGACGGCGCCTCCACGATCTACCTGGAGGTCGCCGCGGGCGTCACCGCGTTCATCCTGCTCGGCCGCTATCTGGAGGCCCGCTCCAAGCGCCGCGCGGGAGCGGCCCTGCGGGCGCTGATGGAGCTGGGCGCCAAGGACGTGGCCGTACTGCGCGAGGGACGGGAGGTGCGGATCCCGGCGGAGCGGCTGGCCGTGGGCGACCGGTTCGTCGTACGGCCCGGGGAGAAGATCGCCACCGACGGCACGGTCCTGGAGGGCGTCTCCGCCGTGGACGCGTCCATGCTGACCGGCGAGTCCGTCCCGGTGGACGTCACCGTCGGCGACGCCGTCACCGGCGCCACGGTCAACGCGGGCGGACGGCTCGTCGTCGAGGCGACCCGGATCGGCGCCGACACGCGGCTCGCGCGGATGGCGAAGCTGGTCGAGGAGGCGCAGAACGGCAAGGCGCAAGTGCAACGCCTCGCCGACCGGATCGCCGGGGTCTTCGTCCCCGTGGTGCTGCTGATCGCGGCCGGCACCTTCGGGACGTGGCTCGGCGCCACGGGCGACACCGTCGCCGCGTTCACCGCCGCCGTCGCCGTACTGATCATCGCCTGTCCCTGCGCCCTGGGGCTCGCCACGCCGACCGCGCTGATGGTCGGCACCGGGCGCGGCGCCCAGCTCGGCATCCTCATCAAGGGCCCCGAGGTCCTGGAGTCCACCCGCAAGGTCGACACCATCGTCCTCGACAAGACCGGCACCGTCACCACCGGCCGGATGACCCTGCTCGCCGTCCACACCGCCGACGGCACCGACGAGGCCGAGGTGCTGCGCCTCGCGGGCGCCCTGGAACACGCCTCCGAGCACCCCGTCGCGCGGGCGATCGCCGCGGGCGCCGAGGAGCACACTGGGGCGCTGCCTCGCGTCGAACACTTCGAGAACGTCCCCGGCAGGGGCGTACGCGGGCGCGTGGAGGGCCACGAGGTGGCCGTGGGCCGCCTCTTCGACGAGGTGCCGCCGGAGCTGGCGCGGGCGAAGGAGGAGGCCGAGCGGGACGGGCGTACGGCCGTCGTGGCCGGCTGGGACGGGGTGGCACGCGGTGTCCTCGCGGTCGCCGACGCCGTGAAGGAGACCAGCGCCGAGGCGGTGCGCGAGCTGCGCGCGCTGGGGCTCACGCCGGTGCTGCTGACCGGTGACAACAAGGCCGTCGCCGAGGCGGTGGCGCGGGCCGTGGGCATCGACCGGGTGATCGCCGAGGTGCTGCCCGAGGACAAGGCCGACGTCGTACGACGGCTGCAGGACGAGGGGCGCAGCGTCGCCATGGTCGGCGACGGCGTCAACGACGCGGCCGCGCTGGCCGTCGCCGATCTGGGTCTCGCCATGGGCACCGGCACGGACGCGGCGATCGAGGCGGGCGATCTGACCCTGGTCCGCGGTGACCTGCGGGTGGCCGCGGACGCGATACGGCTGTCCCGCAGGACGCTCGGCACGATCAAGGGCAATCTGGTGTGGGCCTTCGGCTACAACGTGGCCGCGCTGCCGCTGGCCGCGGCCGGGCTGCTGAACCCGATGATCGCCGGGGCGGCGATGGCGTTCTCCTCGGTCTTCGTGGTGACGAACAGCCTGCGCCTGCGGGCGTTTCATTGAGGTCTCGAGTTGGGGTGTACCCCTGTCGTCCGGTACGCCCCTCACATAAGCTCTTCACACGGCTCGCGCATCTTCCTTACGCTTGGGTCCCGTGAGCGGTTTGCGGACTCTTGCGCCTTTGGGGGACGTATGCAAGAGACGCAGATCACAGTGATCTGAACGTAACCATCGAAGGGGTTCGAAGGTCTAAGTTGGCGATGTCGGGCAGCGTCTTGGGGGGCGCTTCCTGACATCTGGGGAATGTCTTGGGGGACTTTCTCCGGAGATTGCGTTGCCGGGGCACGTACCCAGCGGGGAGCTTTGAGCGGCCCTCCCGAACGTGCGCTGTCCCGGCAGACCGCACACACCGACGAGTGCGACGGGTTCAGGTCCGTCCGTACTCATACAGCGATTCAGGCGCTGTCCTCACAGACGCCCGGCCGGATCCCGTGGGGGGAATCCGCACCGGGACATGGGAAGGCGCCCTGGCTCGTCGGCCCGTGGGGGGACCGTCGGCCAGGGCGCCTTCTTCCTTGCTGCCGTACGTCACGCCGATGGGCGCGGTCTTCCGTGCGGCTTGCGGCTTGCGGCTGGGCCGCATGCCTGAAGGGGCGCGGGGCCGTATCGATATGCGGCTCCGCCGCGTGGGCGCGACCAGCCACAGACCGGCCGACAGCCGCCCACACCCCTTCAGCGACGAGCTACTAGGCGCACCGCGCACCCCACCGGCAGGTGTCAGCGCTCCTCGACCGGGACGAAGTCGCGCTCGACGACGCCCGTGTAGATCTGGCGCGGGCGGCCGATGCGGGAACCCGGCTCCTTGATCATCTCGTGCCACTGGGCGATCCAGCCGGGGAGACGGCCGAGCGCGAAGAGCACGGTGAACATCTCGGTCGGGAAGCCCATGGCCCGGTAGATCAGACCGGTGTAGAAGTCCACGTTCGGGTAGAGGTTGCGCGAGACGAAGTAGTCGTCGGAGAGCGCGTGCTCCTCCAGCTTCAGCGCGATGTCGAGCAGCTCGTCGGACTTGCCGAGGGCCGACAGGACGTCGTGCGCCGCCGCCTTGATGATCTTCGCGCGCGGGTCGAAGCTCTTGTAGACCCGGTGGCCGAAGCCCATCAGGCGGACGCCGTCCTCCTTGTTCTTCACCTTGCGGATGAAGGAGTCCACGTCGCCGCCGTTGGCCTGGATGCCCTCCAGCATCTCCAGCACCGACTGGTTGGCGCCGCCGTGCAGCGGGCCCCACAGGGCGGAGATGCCGGCGGAGATCGAGGCGAACATGTTCGCCTGCGAGGAGCCGACCAGGCGCACGGTGGAGGTCGAACAGTTCTGCTCGTGGTCCGCGTGCAGGATGAGCAGCTTGTCCAGAGCGGCCACGACGACCGGGTCGAGCTCGTAGTCCTGCGCCGGGACCGAGAACGTCATGCGCAGGAAGTTCTCGACGTAGCCGAGGTCGTTGCGCGGGTAGACGAACGGGTGGCCGACCGACTTCTTGTACGCGTAGGCCGCGATCGTCGGAAGCTTGGCGAGCAGCCGGATGGTGGAGAGGTTGCGCTGCTGCTCGTCGAACGGGTTGTGGCTGTCCTGGTAGAACGTCGACAGCGCGGAGACGACCGACGACAGCATGGCCATCGGGTGGGCGTCGCGCGGGAAGCCCTTGTAGAAGTTCTTGACGTCCTCGTGCAGCAGGGTGTGCTGCGTGATCTCGCCCTTGAACGCGGACAGCTCGTCGACGGTCGGCAGCTCGCCGTTGATCAGCAGGTAGGCGACCTCCAGGAAGGTGGATCGCTCGGCCAGCTGCTCGATCGGGTAGCCGCGGTACCGGAGGATGCCGGCCTCGCCGTCCAGGTAGGTGACCCCGGATTTATAGGCGGCGGTGTTGCCGTAGCCGCTGTCCAGTGTCACCAGACCGGTCTGGGCGCGGAGCTTCCCGATGTCGAAGCCCTTGTCGCCGACGGTGCTGTCGATCACCGGGTAGGTGTACTCGCTGCCGTCGTACCGCAGTACTACAGAGTTGTCGCTCACGTCTTCCCTCACCGACCTAGTGCCTCATCTTCGAGGTGCCCTGACTGTCTCCACCATCCCCCACTCGGCGCAGGAGAGTGCACTCGGGGTCGACCATCGGGCCTATCGGCGGCACTGAGTGCCGCCAACTTGCCCATCCTGCCCCCTCTGTCCCCTGTCCGGAAGGGCTCTGTGACCTTCGTGACTCATTTGATCGATCATTTTTTGATGACGGACCGCTCACAGGGATGACGCGGGGGCCGAGAGGCGGGAGCCGGCGAGGCGGAAGTCCAGCGCCGTGCACCGGCGGCCCGCCGAGACCGTGCGCACCGCCTGTCCGATCGCCTTGCGGGAGCCGACGAGGACGACCAGCCGCTTGGCCCGGGTGACCGCCGTGTAGAGCAGGTTGCGCTGGAGCATCATCCAGGCGCCCGTGGTCACCGGGATGACGACCGCCGGGTACTCGCTGCCCTGGGAACGGTGGATGGTCACGGCGTAGGCGTGCGCCAGCTCGTCCAGCTCGTCGAACTCGTACGGCACCTCCTCGTCCTCGTCGGTCAGCACCGTCAGGCGCTGGTCGACCGGGTCGAGGGCGGTGACCACGCCCACGGTGCCGTTGAAGACACCGTTCTCCCCCTTCTCGTAATTGTTGCGGATCTGGGTGACCTTGTCGCCGACGCGGAAGACCCGGCCGCCGAACCGCTTCTCGGCGAGGTCGGGGCGGCCGGGGGTGATGGCCTGCTGGAGCAGCCCGTTGAGCGTGCCCGCGCCGGCCGGGCCCCGGTGCATGGGGGCGAGGACCTGCACGTCACGACGGGGGTCGAGGCCGAACTTCGCCGGGATGCGGCGGGCCGCGACGTCCACGGTGAGCCGGCCGGCCTCCTCGGTGTCGTCCTCGACGAAGAGGAAGAAGTCCTTCATGCCGTCGGTGACGGGGTGCTGCCCCGCGTTGATCCGGTGGGCGTTGGTCACCACGCCGGACTGCTGGGCCTGGCGGAAGACGCGGGTGAGCCGGACGGCGGGGACGGGGCTGTCGTCGGCGAGGAGGTCGCGCAGGACCTCCCCCGCGCCGACGCTGGGGAGCTGGTCCACGTCGCCGACGAAGAGCAGGTGGGCGCCCGGCGGTACGGCCTTGACCAGCTTGTTCGCGAGGAGGAGGTCCAGCATGGACGCCTCGTCGACCACCACCAGGTCGGCGTCGAGCGGGCGGTCCCGGTCGTAGGCCGCGTCGCCGCCGGGCTTGAGCTCAAGGAGGCGGTGGACGGTGGAGGCCTCGGCTCCGGTCAGCTCGGCGAGGCGCTTGGCGGCGCGGCCGGTCGGGGCGGCGAGGACGACCTTGGCCTTCTTGGCGCGGGCCAGCTCCACGATCGAGCGGACGGTGAAGGACTTGCCGCAGCCGGGACCGCCGGTGAGGACGGCGACCTTCTCGCTCAGCGCCAGCTTGACGGCGGACTCCTGCTCGGGGGCGAGGTCCGTGCCCGTACGGCCCTTCAGCCAGCCGAGCGCCTTCTCCCAGACCACGTCCCGGAAGGCCGGCATCCGGTCCTCGTCGGTGCGGAGCAGGCGCTGGAGCTGGGCGGAGAGGGCCAGTTCGGCGCGGTGGAAGGGGACGAGGTAGACGGCGGTGACGGGGTCGCCCCCGTCGGGGGCGGGCACCTTCTCCCGTACGACACCGGGGTCCTCGCCGTCCTCCTCCGGCTCGGCGGCGAGCTCGGCGAGGCACTCGATGACGAGGCCGGTGTCCACCTGGAGGAGTTTGACGGCGTCGGCGATCAGCTTCTCCTCGGGGAGATAGCAGTGCCCCTGGTCGGTGGCCTGCGAGAGGGCGTACTGCAGGCCGGCCTTCACCCGGTCGGGGCTGTCGTGCGGGATGCCGACGGACTGGGCGATCTTGTCGGCGGTGAGGAATCCGATGCCCCAGACGTCGGCGGCGAGCCGGTACGGCTGGTTCTTCACGACGGAGATCGAGGCGTCGCCGTACTTCTTGTAGATCCGTACGGCGATGGAGGTGGACACCTCGACGGTCTGGAGGAAGAGCATGACCTCCTTGATCGCCTTCTGCTCCTCCCAGGCGTCGGCGATCTTCTTGGTCCGCTTGGGCCCGAGCCCGGGGACCTCGATGAGGCGTTCGGGCTCCTCCTCGATGATCGTGAGGGTGTCGATGCCGAAGTGCTGCGTGATGCGGTCGGCGAAGACGGGGCCGATGCCCTTGACGAGGCCGGAGCCGAGATAACGCCGGATGCCCTGGACGGTGGCGGGGAGGACGGTCGTGTAGTTCTCGACGTGGAACTGCTTGCCGTACTGGGGGTGCGACCCCCAGCGCCCCTCCATCCGCAGCGACTCCCCGACCTGGGCGCCGAGCAGCGCGCCGACGACGGTGAGCAGATCACCGGCGCCTCGGCCGGTGTCGACCCGGGCGACCGTGTAGCCGTTCTCCTCGTTGGCGTACGTGACCCGCTCCAGCACGCCTTCGAGCGTGGCGAGCCGGCGTTCACCGGGGGCGGCGGACTGGTTGGGCATGGTCCGACGGTACCGGTGGGGACTGACAGGGCGGCCGGAGAGTCGCCCCCTCCGTACTCTGGGCTCATGGACTACGCCAAGATGCGCGCCATCGCCGAAGAGCTCGGGACCTACTCGGAGCAGCTCGAGGGGTCGTGGAGCGTCGAGATCGGGCCGTCCGGTCCGATACTGGCGATGACGTGCCCCTCGAAACGTCACGAGGGAACAATCCGCCGCATCCGTAATCAACTCAATGCGCAGCTCCCCGCCACCCACCCGGGCTACGTCTGCGAGAACGGCCCTGAAATCGAGCATCCGGCGATCGGCCGCATGCGCCGCCCTGATGCTGTCGTCATCCCCGAGGCCGTCCTCGACGAAGAGGGCCTGGCCGTCGACGCGACGCAGGTGCTGGCCGCTGTCGAGATCGTCTCGCCGTCCAGCCCGAGCAACGACTACGACGAGAAGTTGGCCGAATACCCGGCCATGGGCATCCCGCACTACATGATCGTCGACCCGCGCACCGGCACGATCGAGGTGCACTCCGAGCCGTGCAAGGGCCGCTACAGCAGCAAGGAGCCGTACATCTTCGGCGACTCGGTGCCGTTCGGGCCGTGGACGGTGGAGACATCGGAGTTCCGCAGGTACGGCAGGGACGGTCACGGCTCGGTCCGCGATTGACGGTGGGGGTGGCTCCGTCCGGGCGGGGAGCTGATCCGGAGTGTGGCGACGACCAGCCCGGGGTGGTGTGAAGTGCGGTGCTCGGTCGGGATATTGGCTGGTCGTCGCTTGTCGACGGTGGTCATACTGCCGCGATGGATCCAGTGACTCTTGAGACCGACCGTCTGGTGCTGCGGGCCTTCACGCCCGCCGACGTGGACGCGGTGTACGAGGCTTGCCAGGACGAGGACATCCAGTTCTACACCCCGGTGCCGGTGCCGTACCGGCGTGCGGACGCCGAGAAGCTCGTCGGTGACGAGCTGCCCGCTCAGTGGGCCGAGGACAGGGACTACACCCTCGGCGCGTTCCGTAAGGACACCGGCGCCCTGGTCGGCTCGTACTGCCTGACCCTCATCAGCCGCGGCGTCTGGGAGCTCGGTTACTGGGCGGTCAAGGAGCAGCGCGGACGCGGGTACTCGGTGGAGGCCGCTCGGGCCCTGTGCGACTGGGGCTGGGCCACGCTCGACGTGCACCGCATCGAGTGGTGGGCCATGGTCGGGAACACCGGCTCGCGTGCCGTCGCCGAGCAACTCGGCTTCACGGTCGAAGGGACACTGCGCAATCGGAGCATCGCCAACGATGGCGAGCCGCACGACTGGTGGGTGGGCGGACTGCTGAGGCCCTGATGGAGGACTGCGCCGCGACCCACCAGGCGATCGCTTCATCGGTTTCGGACCGTTCGGCTCGCCGACCGGCCTGCCGCAAGCCGGGCACCGAGTTCGTGCTCGCCCGGCAGGCCGCCTGCTGATCAACCATCAGCCGACCCGCCGGGCCGGCACGCCCAGACCTCGATCGCGGACCAGGTCGTCAACGGCGCGGCTGTGACTCGAGGTCTTCGAGGAAGGGGGCGAAGGCTTCGGCTTGCCGGCGGCCTGACGCGCGGCCGGGGCACACGGCTTGTCCGCGCGGGGCTTCCCGCGCGTGCTCGGCCCCCGTGAGCGGACATGAAGCGGGAAGCCCGTCACGTACGGCCGTCGTCGCCCCGTACATACGCCCCCGCGCGTGCTGCGGCCGCCGCGGCCTCGGCGGCCTGGTCCGCGGCTGCCTCGTCGAGGGGGGCGCCGGTGGTCAGCAGGCGGTAGTAGAGAGGAGCGGAGACGGCGCGGATCACCTCGTGGGCGTCGGTGCCCTCGGGGATCTCGCCCCGGTCGACGGCCTGTTGGACGCAGGGCGCCCACTCCCTGACGCGGATGTCGTAGAAGCGGTGCAGGGCCTCGGCCGTCTTCGTCTCGCAGGTGGCGGCGGCGATCACCGCCTTGAACAGCGCTCCTTGCCGCGGGTCGGCCAGGGTGCGCCGCACGAGCCGGGCGTTGGCCTTGAGGTCGCCGAGCAGCGAGCCGGTCTCGGTGCGCGGCAGCGACTGCTCGGCCATGTCCAGCAGCAGATCGGCCACCAGGCCGGTCACCGTTCCCCAGCGGCGGTAGACGGTGGTCTTGCCCACCTCGGCGCGGCGCGCGACGTCGGCGAGGTCCAGGTGGGCGAAGCCGTGCTCCGCCAGGGCGTCCCCGGCCGCCCGCAGCACCGACGCCCGCACCCGCGCCGTGCGCCCACCAGGGCGGACGGTCCCCGGATCCGTACCCTCAAACCCCATAACGGGACTCCAGTTCCATTAATCGCTCACACCTGCTACGTTGTGGTCCAGGTTAACGGAACTCCAGACCCATTAGCCAGATCGTGTGACGAGAGAGGAACAGCCATGGAGTACAGGCGGCTGGGCACATCCGGCCTCAAGGTCCCCGCACTGAGCTTCGGCGCCGGCACCTTCGGCGGCCAGGGACCGCTGTTCGGCGCCTGGGGCGACACGGACGCGCGGGAAGCGCGACGTCTCGTGGACATCTGCCTCGACGCCGGGATCACGATGTTCGACACCGCCGACGTCTATTCCGGCGGGGCCTCCGAGGAGGTGCTCGGCGAGGCGATCAAGGGCCGCAGGGACCAGGTGATCGTGTCCACCAAGACCGGCCTGCCGATGGGCGACGGCCCCGGCGACGCGGGCACCTCCCGCTCACGCCTGATCACCGCGTGCGAGGACGCCCTGCGCCGGCTCGGCACCGACCACATCGACCTGTTCCAACTGCACGCCTACGACGCCGGCGCGCCGATCGAGGAAGTCCTGTCCGCGCTCGACGATCTCGTACGGGCGGGGAAGGTCCGCTACACCGGCATCTCCAACTTCTCCGGCTGGCAGGCGATGAAGTCCCTCGCGAGCGCGGAGAAGTACGGCCGGCCGCGCCATGTCGCCCATCAGGTCTACTACTCGCTGATCGGCCGCGACTACGAATGGGAGCTGATGCCCCTCGGGCTCGACCAGGGCCTCGGAGCCCTCGTCTGGAGCCCGCTCGGCTGGGGACGGCTCACCGGCAAGATCCGCCGCGGCCGGCCGCTCCCGGCCGGCAGCCGGCTGCACCGGACCGCGGACTACGGCCCGCCGGTCGAGGACGAACACCTCCACCGCGTGGTCGACGCCCTCGACGAGGTCGCGCAGGAGACCGGCAGGAGCATTCCGCAGATCGCCATCAACTGGCTGCTGCAGCGGCCGACCGTCTCCTCCGTCATCATCGGCGCCCGCAACGAGGAGCAGCTCCGCCAGAACCTCGGCGCCGTCGGCTGGACGCTCACGCCCGACCAGACGGCGAAACTCGACGCGGCGAGCGGCAGGACGGCGCCCTACCCGTACTTCCCCTACCAGCGCCAGGAAGGCTTCGCCCGCCTCAACCCGCCCGTCGTCGCGCCTTCGCCCGCCGCGTGAGGACCGGCGCCGCCGGTGGACGCGCCCGACCCGTTCAGGGCGCTCCACCGGGGCGATGACACGGCCGCCGACGAAGCCGTCCACGAGCCGTACGGGAACGTCCACCGCCCGGCCCGGCGTGAACAGGCGTCACCCGTGCGCGGGCGGCGTGGCCGTCACCGGCCGGTTCGGCCGGACGCGCGGCTCCGCGGCGGGGAGCGGGGCGGCCCGAGGGTCACCTCGTCGGCAGGCGCCCCCCGCCGCACTCCCCCGTCCCGGTCACGATTCGGTTTCGGCCACCCCCACCCCCCTTGCGTCCCTCCCGTGTAATCGATTCCAATCCCCCGTG
This sequence comes from Streptomyces sp. NPDC053426, assembly GCF_055585405.1. Lineage (NCBI taxonomy): Bacteria > Bacillati > Actinomycetota > Actinomycetes > Kitasatosporales > Streptomycetaceae > Streptomyces > Streptomyces sp. NPDC053426. The sequence continues at coordinate 118,414 of NZ_JBVJKE010000006.1, forward strand.
TAATCGATTCCACGAGGAGGTGGAACGGCGATGGCGAGCATCAAGGACGTCGCTGCCGAGGCGGGGCTGTCCGTCGCCACGGTGTCGCGGGTGCTGAACCAGCACCCGTCCGTCAGCGAGGACGCGCGCCGGCGTGTGACGGCCGCCGTCGAGGCGCTGGGGTACCGGCCGAACGCCGTCGCCCGGTCGCTGCGCACCGATCAGACCCGCACCCTCGGGCTGGTCATCAGCGACGTGATGAACCCGTACTTCACCGAGCTGGCCCGCTCCGTCGAGGAGGAGGCCCGCGCGCTCGGGTACAGCGTGATCATCGGCAACGCCGACGAGCGGCCCGATCTCCAGGACCACCACGTCACCACCCTGCTGGACCGGCGCATCGACGGGCTGCTCGTCTCCCCCACCGACGGCGGGTCGCCGGGCATGCTGGACGCCGCCCGCGCGGGCACGCCCATGGTGTTCGTCGACCGGTGGATCCCCGGCGTGGACGTGCCCGTGGTCAGGTCGGACGGGCGCGACGCCGTACGGGACCTGGTCGCGCACCTGTACGGGCTCGGGCACCGGCGGCTCGCGATCATCGCCGGGCCCGCCGCCACCACCACCGGCCGCGAGCGCGTGGACGCCTTCCGGGAGGCGCTCGGCGCGTACGGGCTCCCCCTCCCCGACGCCTACATCGGCCAGGGCGACTTCCAGGCCGACAGCGGGCGCCGGGTCACCGAGGGCTTCCTCGATCTGGCCGAGCCGCCCGAGGTCGTGTTCGCCGCCGACAACCTGATGGCGCTCGGCGCGCTGGACGCCGTACGCGCGCGCGGGCTGCGGGTGCCCGACGACATCGCGCTGGCCGCGTTCGACGACATCCGCTGGTTCGTGCACACCGATCCGCCGGTCACCGCCATCGCCCAGCCGACCGGCGCGCTGGGCCGGGCCGCCGTACGCGCGCTCGTCGACCGGATCGAGGGCAGACCCGGCGAGTCCGTCACCCTCCCCGCCCGGCTCGTCGTACGCCGCTCGTGCGGTGAGCCGGCACCCCCACAGTCCCCGTCCCCCGTACGAAGGAGTACGTCGTGAGCAACCCGGACGAGTTGCTGCGCATCGAGGGCATCCGCAAGACCTTCCCGGGCGTGGTCGCCCTGGACAGCGTCGACTTCGACCTGCGCCGGGGCGAGGTGCACGTGCTCCTCGGTGAGAACGGCGCCGGCAAGAGCACGCTGATCAAGATGCTCTCCGGCGCCTACACGCCCGACACCGGCCGGATCACGGTCGGCGGCGAGGAGGTGCGCATCCACGGTGCGCAGGACTCCGAGCGGCTCGGGATCGCCACCATCTACCAGGAGTTCAACCTCGTCCCCGATCTGACGGTCGCCGAGAACATCTTCCTGGGGCGGCAGCCGCGCCGGTTCGGGATGATCGACCGGAAGACGATGGACGCCGACGCCGAGGTGCTGCTGAAGCGCGTCGGGGTCGACGTCTCCCCCCGGGCGCGCGTGCGCGAACTCGGCATCGCCCGGCTCCAGATGGTCGAGATCGCCAAGGCGCTCAGCCTGGACGCGCGCGTGCTCGTCATGGACGAGCCGACTGCCGTGCTGACCTCCGAGGAGGTCGAGAAGCTGTTCGCCATCGTGCGGCGGCTGCGCGAGGACGGCGTCGGGATCGTGTTCATCACCCACCACCTGGAGGAGATCGCCGCGCTCGGCGACCGGGTCACCGTGATCCGGGACGGGCGCAGCGTCGGGCAGGTGCCCGCCTCCACGCCCGAGGACGAGCTCGTACGGCTCATGGTCGGGCGGTCGATCGAGCAGCAGTACCCGCGTGAGCGTGCCGAGGCCGGTGACGCGCTGCTCAAGGTGGAGGGGCTGACGCGGGACGGTGTCTTCCACGACGTGGGTTTCGAGGTGCGGGCCGGTGAGGTCGTCGGTATCGCGGGGCTCGTCGGCGCCGGGCGGACGGAGGTGGTCCGGGCGGTGTTCGGGGCCGACCCGTACGACGCCGGGACCGTGCACGTCGCGGGGGCCCCGCTGCGCCGCCACGACGTGAACGCCGCCATGGCGGCCGGTGTCGGGCTCGTGCCCGAGGACCGCAAGGGGCAGGGGCTCGTCCTCGACGCCTCCGTCGAGGAGAACCTCGGCCTGGTCACGCTCCGGTCCGCCTCCCGCGCGGGACTCGTCGACCTCAAGGGGCAGCACGAGGCCGCCGAGCGGATCGCCGGGCAGCTCGGCGTGCGGATGGCCGGGCTCGGGCAGCACGTGCGCACGCTGTCCGGCGGCAACCAGCAGAAGGTCGTCATCGGCAAGTGGCTGCTGGCGAACACCAAGGTGCTCATCCTCGACGAGCCGACGCGCGGCATCGACGTCGGCGCGAAGGTCGAGATCTACCAGCTCATCAACGAACTGACGGCCGCCGGTGCCGCCGTGCTCATGATCTCCAGCGATCTGCCGGAGGTCCTCGGCATGAGCGACCGGGTGGTCGTCATGGCGCAGGGGCGCGTCGCGGGCGAACTCACCGCCGAACAGGCCACCCAGGACGCCGTGATGGCCCTCGCCGTCAGCACTCACACCAAGGGAACGGAGGCCTCCCGTGGCCACTGACACGCTCAAGGGCAAGCCGGGCGCGCAGGGCGGCGCCACGGCCGGCCTGCGCCGCCTGCTCCTCGACAACGGCGCGCTGACCGCGCTGATCGTCCTCGTCATCGCCATGTCGGCGCTGTCCGGGGACTTCCTGACCGCCGACAACCTGCTCAACGTCGGCGTCCAGGCCGCCGTGACCGCGATCCTCGCGTTCGGCGTCACCTTCGTGATCGTCTCGGCGGGCATCGACCTGTCGGTCGGTTCGGTCGCCGCGCTGTCCGCGACCGTGCTGGCGTGGAGCGCGACCGAGGCCGGGATCCCGGTCGCCCTGGCGGTGCTGCTCTCCGTCGCGACGGGCGTCGTCTGCGGTCTGGTGAACGGTTTCCTCATCTCGTACGGGAAACTGCCGCCGTTCATCGCGACGCTCGCCATGCTGTCGGTGGCGCGCGGTCTGTCGCTCGTCATCTCGCAGGGCTCGCCCATCGCCTTCCCGGACTCCGTCTCCCACCTGGGCGACACGCTGGGCGGCTGGCTGCCCGTGCCGGTGCTCGTGATGGTCGTCATGGGGCTGCTCACCGCCTTCGTGCTCGGACGGACGTACATCGGCCGTTCCATGTACGCCATCGGCGGCAACGAGGAGGCCGCGCGCCTTTCCGGCCTGCGGGTGAAGCGGCAGAAGCTCGCCATCTACGCCTTCTCGGGTCTGTTCGCCGCCGCCGCGGGCATCGTGCTCGCCTCCCGGCTGTCCTCCGCGCAGCCGCAGGCCGCGCAGGGCTACGAGCTGGACGCGATCGCCGCCGTCGTCATCGGCGGCGCCTCCCTCGCGGGCGGCACCGGCAAGGCGTCGGGCACGCTGATCGGCGCGCTGATCCTCGCGGTGCTGCGCAACGGGCTCAACCTGCTGTCCGTCTCCGCGTTCTGGCAGCAGGTCGTCATCGGTGTCGTCATCGCGCTGGCCGTCCTCTTCGACACGCTGCGCCGCAAGGCGGGCGCGACCACCCCGGCCGCCGGGGCGTCCGGGAACGGGAACAGGGGCAAGCAGGCACTGACGTACGTCGTCGCGGCGGTCGTCGCGGTGGCCGTCGTCGGCGCGACCTCGCTGCTGCACAACGGTTCCTCCGCGGCGAAGACGCAGAAGATCGGCCTGTCGCTGTCGACGCTCAACAACCCGTTCTTCGTGCAGATCCGCAACGGCGCCGAGGAGGAGGCGAAGAAGCTGGGCGTGGACCTGACGGTCACGGACGCGCAGAACGACGCCTCCCAGCAGGCCAACCAGCTGCAGAACTTCACCAGCGGCTCGCTCTCCGCGGTCGTCGTCAACCCGGTGGACTCCGACGCGGCCGGTCCCGCCGTGCGCGGCGCCAACAAGGCCGGCATCCCGGTCGTCGCCGTGGACCGCGGGGTCAACGAGGCGGACACGGCCGCGCTGGTCGCCTCCGACAACGTCGAGGGCGGCGCGCTGGGCGCCGAGGCGCTCGCCGAGAAGCTCGGCGGCAAGGGCACCATCGTCATCCTCCAGGGGCAGGCCGGCACCTCCGCCAGCCGGGAGCGCGGGGCGGGCTTCGCGGCCGGGCTGAAGGAGTACCCGGGCATCGAGGTCGTCGCCGAGCAGCCCGCGGACTTCGACCGCACCAAGGGCCTGGACGTGATGACGAACCTGCTCCAGGCGCACCCCGACATCGACGGCGTCTTCGCCGAGAACGACGAGATGGCGCTCGGCGCGATCAAGGCGCTCGGCTCGAAGGCCGGCAAGTCGGTCCAGGTCGTCGGGTTCGACGGTACGCCGGACGGGCTGAAGGCGGTCGAGGCCGGCACGTTGTACGCGTCCGTCGCGCAGCAGCCGTCGGAACTGGGCAGGATCGCGGTACGGAACGCGCTGCGGGCCGCCGAGGACGAGAAGGTGGAGAACATGGTGAAGGTGCCGGTGAAGGTGGTCACCCAGGAGAACGTGGCCGGCTTCGAGGGCTGACCGGCCGACACCGAGATCGGGGAGCGATTCATGTACGACTACGACCTCCTGGTCGTGGGATCGGCCAACGCCGACCTGGTGATCGGGGTCGAGCGCCGGCCCGGCGCCGGGGAGACGGTGCTCGGTTCCGACCTGGCCGTCCACCCGGGCGGCAAGGGCGCGAACCAGGCGGTCGCGGCCGCCCGGCTCGGCGCCCGTACGGCCCTGCTGGCGCGGGTCGGCGACGACGGGCACGGGCGGCTGCTGCTGGACTCGCAGCGGGCGGCCGGGGTGGACACGGTGGGCGTGCTGGTCGGCGGGGCGCCCACCGGGGTCGCGCTGATCACGGTGGACCCGTCGGGGGACAACAGCATCGTCGTCTCGCCGGGCGCCAACGGCCGGCTGACGCCGGCGGACGTGCGGGCGGCCGGGAGCCTGTTCCACGCCTCCCGGGTGGTCTCCGCGCAGCTGGAGATCCCGCTGGAGACGGTGGTGGAGGTGGTGCGGAACCTGGTGCCGGGCAGCCGGTTCGTGCTGAACCCGTCCCCGCCGCGCCCGCTCCCGGCGGACGTGCTGGCGGCCTGCGACCCGCTGATCGTCAACGAGCACGAGGCGAAGGTGATCCTGGGCGACGACGCCGTGACGGGTGACGAGCCCGAGGAGTGGGCGCGGCTGCTGCTGGCGAAGGGCCCGCGTTCGGTGGTGGTGACGCTGGGCGGCGAGGGCGCGCTGGTGGCCTCCGCCGACGGTGTCGCCCGCGTCCCGTCCGTCGAGGTGCGCGCCGTGGACACCACCGGTGCGGGTGACGCGTTCACCGCCGCGCTGGCCTGGCGTCTCGGCGCGGGCGAGCCGCTCGCCGAGGCGGCGGCGTACGCGGCCCGGGTGGGCGCGGCGACGGTCACCAAGGAGGGCGCGCAGGTGTCCTTCCCGACGGCGGCGGAGGTCGACGGGCTGTGCGGTGCCGGTCCGGGGGACACCCCCCGAACCCCCGGCCGAGGGCCGGAAGGCGGCGCCCGGTGAAGAGGCACGGGATCCTGAACCGGCACCTCGCCGGCGCCCTGGCCGAGCTCGGGCACGGCGACGGGGTGCTGGTGTGCGACGCGGGGATGCCGATACCCGGCGGGCCGCGCGTGGTGGACCTCGCCTTCCGCGCGGGGGTGCCCTCGTTCGCGGAGGTGCTGGAGGGGCTCCTCGACGAGCTGGTCGTCGAGGGCGCCACGGCCGCGTCCGAGGTACGGGACGCCAATCCGGCGGCGGCCGAACTGCTGGCGGGCCGCTTCCCCGGCCTCGGCCTGGTCCCGCACGAGCGGCTCAAGGAGCTGAGCGCCGGCGCGCGGCTCGTCGTGCGCACCGGCGAGGCACGGCCGTACGCGAACGTGCTGCTGCGCTGCGGGGTGTTCTTCTGAGCCAGGCCGTACGCGCTCGAGGCGTACGCGCTTCGAGGGGGCCGGTCCGTCGACCTGGCCCCCTCGGTCCCTCCCCCGTCAGAACCCCTCAAGTCCCCCCCCGGGTCCCCTCCCAGGAGTCCTGACACCGAGTACGACCCGCGAGGTGCGGGGAGGGTTGCACGGTCCCTCCGGAATTTTTCCGGCCCCGGCCCCGGCCCCGGTTCCTTAGGATGTCCCCCTGGGCAGGATGCGGACGTCCGGTACGCGTTGGGGGCGTGTGGCGATGCTGGTGCAGGAGTTCCGGACCGGAGTGGTGCCGCCCGCCGAGCGGTGGGATCTGTGGCAGGACGTCGCCACGCGGACGCACGTGCCCAACCTGCTGCGCAGTGAGCGCAGCGACGACTTCGAGGCCACGATGCGGGTCCTGCCGCTGGGGGACCTGCAGATCGCCGAGCTGGACCTGCCGCACCTGGACACCGTGCGCACACCGCGCACCATCCGGCGTTTCGACCCCGAGGCCCTCCAGATCAACTGTCAGCTCGCCGGTGACGGCGGGATGGCGCAGGACGGCACCGAGGCGGTGTTCGGGACGGGGCAGCTCATCATGGCCGACACCAGCCTCCCGTACGACGTCCGCATCAACAGGACGTCGCAGCGGTCCACGACGGTGGTCGTCAGCCTGCCCCGGGCCCGGCTCCCGCTGCCGCCACGCGCGGTGCGCCGCCTGCTGGCGGTTCCGGTCCCGGTGGACCGGGGCATGGGCGGCGCGCTGCACCGCTGGCTGGCCGACGTCGCCCGGCGGGCCGACGAGTTCACCGAGGCCGACGCGCCCGCGCTGGCCTCGGTGACCACGGATCTGCTCGCCTCCCTGCTCGGCCGCTGCGCGGACTCCGAGGACGCGCTGCCGCCGGAGTCCCGCCGGCGTGCCCTGCACACCCGGATCCGGGACTTCATCGACCAGAACCTGGGCGATCCGTCGCTGTCCCCGGCGACCGTGGCGGCGGCCCACGGCATCTCGGTACGGCATCTGCACCAGTTGTTCGCGGCGGAGGGCGAGGCCCCGGCGTCCTGGATCCGCCACCGCCGGCTGGAGCGGTGCCGCCGTGACCTGGCCGACCCCCGGCTGCGGGGCCGTTCCGTCCACGCGATCGCCGCGCGGTGGGGCTTCACCGACGCGGCCACCTTCAGCCGCGTCTTCCGCCGCGCGTACGGCATGACGCCGACGGACCACCGCCATCACCACGCGGGCCGCGACCGGTAGGGGCGGCCCGGCGTGTCCTGCCGGAATCGACAAGATCCCTGCACGGACGGTCAAGGATTCAAGCGTCCGGCGGGCGCATGCTGGTGCCCGTGCACAGTGGGGGCTGTGCACCAGCGGGGAGCAGGGGGGAAGCAACGTGCGGTGCCGGCGAACGTCGGCGTCCGATCCGGCACCGCACGGCTTGCGCTCCGCGCGAGCCGGCAGGAACCGCTCCCTCGCACGAGCCCGGTCCCGGCTCCGGCCCGTGTGCTCCACGAACCGTGCCGCCGCCCCGGCGAGCACCTCGCGCCGACGCGCGCGGGCATCGGCAATTGTCCCCAGCATGTCCGGACCGCGTCACACCGCGATCAACGGCGTTGCGTCCGCAACGGGTTGTGCGACAACATGTTCGAACAGCTTTGTGACGCGTACGTGACGCACGGGGGTGACACACGTGAAGTTCGACATGGGGTCGACGACCCTGTCCGAACTGGGCAAGAACACGTTCGGTTCGAGCACCGACCTGGGCACGCTGATCCGCATGCTCATCCAGGCGGCCGAGCCGCTGGAGGGCAAGTTCAACGGTTCCGGAAAGGTCGCCTTCGACTCGTTCAAGACGCGCGCGGACGAGATCACCGCCGCGCTGAACGAGTCGCTCGGCGCGATCCTCGAAGGCCAGGGCGGTATGGACACCGCGTTCACCACCGGTGAGACCGAACAGCACGACAATGCCCAGAAGAACATGGGCGCGGCCAACTTCGACGCGGCCCGCTTCGGCGCGCGCTAGACCGCCGGCCGGGGCAGAGGCCGACAACCACAGGGGGTTTTGACGATGGGCCAGAATCTGGACCGCCGCTCCTACGACACCGGCGCGTCGAGCGAGGTGCAGGGTGGTCTGCAGGGGATCGTCGGGCAGTTGGAGCGCGTGCTGGCCGACCGCGACAGGGCCGTGAAGGCCGCCATGGCCGACTTCCAGGCCGACGGGGTCTCCGAGGAGTACCACGGCAAGGAAATGCGCTGGAACCGCGCGGCCGACGAGGTGCGCAACATCATCCGACTGGTGCGCACGACCCTCGAGGAGAACGACGGGACGGCCCAGTCGACGATGGCGAAGGCGCGGGCGGCGGTCGACAACATCGGCTGACGCGGGCGCGTCGGCGGGGCGACGGCACACGGGAGTACGGGGAATCCACATGACGGGGTGGGACATATCGCCGTCGGGCGTGCAGCACGTCCTCACGGAGACGGCGAAGGCGGCCGAGGGCCTCTCGAACACCGGGAAGGCCCTGCAGGAGACCATGCCGAGCGCGGCGAAGTCCGCCGGCACGATCCAGCAGGGCGGCGTGGAGAAGAGCGGGGTCCAGGGCCCGGTCGCGGCGGCGCTGGGCGAGTTCTTCACCGCCTACCAGGAGAAGCTGATGTACGTCGCGGTGCGCACGTCGAACTCCCTCAACGGGGCGGCCGGCGCGACCAACGCGTACGTCAAGGGTGACCTGGAGATGGCCGCGCGGGCCCAGGCGAACGCGCTGAAGGAACCGAAGATCGACCTGCCGGGTGCGGGTGGGCAGCAGGGGGGCCAGTGAGCGCGGACCTCATCGATCCGCAGAACATCCCGCAGTTCACCGGAGACCTGGAGCAACTGGGCACGGACCACATGCTGCTGACGGCGGAGGCCCTCGCCTTCCGCCAGTCGGGGTCGGACGTGCACACCCGCTTCCAGGGGCTGTCGGCGTGTTACACGGCGCCGGAGGCGGAGCAGTTGTTCGCCACGACGGCGCCGGTGGCGGCCAAGGCCGACGAGTTCGCCGACGACCTGGAGAAGGTGGCGGCGGCCCTCAGCTCGTACGAGACGGAGATCCAGCCGCTCGTGGCCAGGCTGAAGAGCCTCAAGCAGCGTGCGGAAACCTTCCGTCAGCAGATCGCGGGGGACGACGACTGGCGCGAGGACGACGACAACGTCCAGCTCAACAACGACCTGGTGCACGACGTCAACACCACCACGGCGGCCTTCTGGCAGGCGGAGATCACCTGCCACAACAAGATCACCGCGCTGGTGGGCGGTTCGACGCTGAAACTCGAGGACGGCGCCGAGAAGCGGCTGGTGAAGCTCGGCGACAGCACGTACGGCTTCACCGCCGACCTCCTGGACCAGTCCGAGGAACTGCCCTGGGGCAAGACCGTGGAGAAGGAGCGGCACGGGCTCGACTGGCTGGGCCACCAGCTGGTGGAGTTCGGCAAGGGCTTCGTCGTCGACGGCGTGTGGGGCACGATCCGGGGCCTCGGCACCCTCGTCGGCGTCGACGGCTGGGACGCCGCGGGCGAGGCGTGGAAGGGGCTCGGCAAGCTCGCGACCGGCGTGCTCATCACCGCGGTGCCCGTCGTCGGCGTCGCCTACTGGGCTATGCCCGAGGACAAGCTGCCCTCCTACCTGCGTGACTCCCGCAACGCGGTCAAGGAGACGGGCAAGGCGCTGGTCGCCTGGGACCAGTGGGACGAGAACCCCGCGCGGGCGGGCGGCGCGGTCACCTTCAACGTCCTGACGACGGTCTTCACCGGAGGCGCCGGAGCGGCGGCGAAGGGCGGTGCGGTGGCCCGTACGGTCGGCGCGCTCGGCAAGACGGCCCGGCTCGTCGACCCCATGACGTACCTCGGCAAGGCCGCCACGTTCGGCACGGTCAAGGTCGCCGACCTGTTCGCCGGCCTGCGGGGCGTGCACGCGGGCGCGTACACCGACATCCTCTCCGGAACGGGACGGGTCCAGCCCGACGGCAGCGTGGTCCGGGTCGCCGACGACATGCCGGTCATCCGCGACAACGTCGTGGAGTGGCCGGACGGAACCCGGCTGAACCTGGACGACGGCTCGGTCGTACGCGCGGACGGCACGGCGGCGCCGGCGAAGGTGGAACTGTCGGCGGCGGACCGGGAGTTGCTGGAGCGGAGCCTGCCGCACGAGGAGGGTGTGCTCGTCGGGGCGGGCGAGCGGGCAGGCGTGCACGCGGCCGGGGAGACGGCGGCCCGCGTCGGCGGTGACGCGACGGGCCGGGCCGGCGGGAACACGGCACCGACCGCTCACGCCGGCGAGCACGCCGGGGCGCGCGGCACGGACACGGTGCCCGCACGCGACGGTGAGGGAAGATCTCCGGCACCGCAGACCTCCACGCACTCAGGTGGCGGAAACGACCGAGTGACAGGCGATGCCAGCAGGTCCGGTACCGGCCACGAGCCATCGAGATCTTCCGCAAGGGCAGGTGGTTCTGAGCACTCTTCCGGAGGAAGGGACTCTTCCGGGGACCGAGAACTCACCGCAGCAGAACGAAAGCGTATCCAGGACGAGCACGTCTGGAAGGCCAACAACGACCCGGCTTGGCGCGATGAACACTATGACGCTCTTGACCGGCGCAAGGACGCCTCGAGAATCGTTGACGGTGTCGAACTTCCCATTTTGGCCAGAGATGCGAACGGCAACCTGGTGGCCAAGCACGACCTGCCAAGCGGCCCGTCGGACATCAAGTACGGTCGGACGCCGCTGGGGCCGGACTCGGCAACCCCCGCACATCGCCCTGAACTCGACAGGCTGGCGAGAGACCGTAAGGTCGCCGGGGATCTCACCGATGCGAAAAAAGCTTACGATGAATCCCCCACAGACCATGCACGCGATGCCCTCAAAAAAGCACAAGAGGCATACACCAAGCAACTCGGCGACGTACCGAACAACAGCAAGATATCCGAAAAGCTGGGTGAGAAGGCCGCCGAACTTCATGTGATTCCACATCAGTTCTCAGGCGCCGAGTGGGTGCCACTCCCGAAAACACCCAACGGTGCCGACATGTTCGACCAGGTGTATAAAATCGGCGATGACGGAAGCTACGTGATCGTCGAGGCCAAGGCACCTGCGGCGGAACTCGGTTGGCGCAGAGGGGCAGGCCCCTATGAGGGCATGATGGTCAAGCAGGGAACCAAAGAATACTTTTACACAATTCTAGAGAAGATGTGGGCACGAGGCGGGGAGGACGCCAAGATCGCCAACGCCCTTGATGACGCTCTGGAAGAAAGAAAGCTGCAGTACGTCCTGGTGAAGGCGCAGGAGAACACGGGATCCTACACTGGTGCCGTGATGGAACACTTCAAGATCGATTAGAGGTGGGGTTCAGTGGTCACGAGCGTTCCGCGCCATGACTTCCGGACGGACAACGCAGCCGAGGACATGGCGCCGCTCGTCGATGGGACACGCCGGGTTCTCGACCGACTGGAAAGATCGGAGATTTCCCGCCACCGGGCGCTGAGCAGCACCCTGACCATGGCGAAGTGGCGATGCCTGACGGATCCCGAAGCAGCCGGACTTGAGACGTGGGAGGCCTGGGTCACCGCAATGCAGGTCGGCTGCGCCCTGTTCGACTCCGCCACAGCCGCCGAGGGGCCCGTACCGTGCCGCATAGGAAGTGCGGGCGAGGTGAAGAACCTGCCTGCGACAGGGCCGGCGCCTTACACGCATGCGGGGGCATGGCTCACATCGGTCTATTTGGCGACGATCTGCCGCGAGAACGACCGTCTCGATCGGCTGATGCAAGTACCTGTCTCATTTCTCCGTGCCTCTGTTCCCGAGGGCGCGGTTTTCGACAACTACGTCTACGAGTGGGTGGAGGCCCTCCAGAACTACTGGGCCGGCCGGGCCACGGAGATGTGGGACAAACTGGTATCAGCAGTCAAAGGCACCGATCCCGAACGAGATGGCGTCGCCGACAGGGAAATGATGCTGAAGATTCTTTATCCGCCGCTCGAACTCTTTCATCGATTCCAGCTGCGGGAAGCCGACCGATTCAACAGCGCACTGGTGGACGCCACCGTCGGGCACAAGCAGTACTGGTCCGGAGACGCGGCCCGTGCCCTGAGCGGCGACGGTCTAGTGGCTCTCGCACCCCTTGCGATGGCATGCATGGCTTACGACAACGAATTCCCGATCGAGGTCGAATCCGAATACTTGCCCAAGCATTTGCTGGAGCGTTCGTGGGTCGGCGAGTTTGAGACGTGAGCCGCGAACCACGATAAGCACGGAAGAGGTCTACCGTATCCCAGCCGAGGCGGATTCCCACGGACCTGAGCACACTGGATACCGGATGAAAATGTTCGACCTCACGAAATAAGGAAGTAGTTCATGCCGACGCGCGTCTCCCGACCTGCGCAGGGAATCGGCCATCCGAACCCCGACGAACTCAGACGACAATTCAACGAGGACACACTCAAGGACATCGAGCAGCTCGGGGAGTGGCCTCAGAGTTTCGGCATGACCTTCAGCGGCACCCTGCACACCGCCAAGCTCCAGTGCTCCCTCGACCCCACAGCGGACAAGCTGGAGACATGGGAAGCCTGGGTCGCGGCCATGCAGGTCGGGTCCGCCCTGTTCGCCTCGGCAACCGCCCCGGAGGGCTCCACCGTCGAGTGCATGATCGGCCACGAGGTACGGACGATCCCCGCCGTGGGGATCACGCATTTCGTGGATGCGGGTACCTGGCTGGAAGCCTTCTGGCTGGCGATCGTCTGCCGGGACCAGGCGCGGATGACGCAGTTGTGCGAGGTGCCGATCGAGACGCTCCGGGCCTCCGGCGCCGTGTTCGAGGAGTACATCTACCACTGGGTCGACGCCCTTCAGACGTACTGGCTGGAACGTCCTGGGCTCGGGGAGAAGCTGGTCGCCGCGTTCGACGGGACCGACCCGGACCGGCTTCGGTTCATGGACCGCGAGATGATGCTCAAGGTCCTGTATCCGCCGATCAATCTGTTCTACCGCTTCGTCAGCAGAGACGCCGACAAGTTCAACGAAGCTCTGGTCCAGGCGCTCGAGCTGCACAAGGAGTACTGGACGGCGAGCGAGGAGCGCCAGGAGACGGGGGACGGGGATGTCCCCCTCGCGATCCTCGCCCTCGCCTGCCTCGCCCACGACGCCGGACTGCCCGTCGAGGTCGAGTCGGAGTACCTGCCCGAGAACCTGCTCAAGCGCAGCTGGCTGGGCGAGTTCTCCACGTGAGGTAGGTGACCGGTATGACCGCTCAGGACTACGACAGCCAGCTCCTCGAGTCCGTCTCCGTGCGGCGACGGCGGCTGCGGGACGCCCTGGTGTTCGGGGCGCAGCGGCAACGGCGGGCCGTGGACGAGCGGATGGGGAAGGCGGTCGCCGGGGTGGTGATCGCGGCCGTGCTGTGCGCGGGGTGTGTGGGGTGGTCGTTCGTGTCCCATCGGCTGATCGGGCAGAGCCCGTACTCCCCTGGCGTTTCCACGCCTTCCGACAGTCCTGCGAGCCGGTGATAGGTTCGCGATCGTGATGTCTACGGGGGCCTTGAGCAGGGAAACGGCCGGTGGGCCGACGGTGTTGAGCCGGGTCACGCTCGTCGGTGAGCGGCGCCGCGTCGACCTGGTGCTTCCGGCGCGGGAGCCGGTCGGGCTGCTGCTGCCCGAGATCATGCGGTTGCTGGACGACCGTGTGGAGGGGCGGCCCGCATCGCGTCACCTCGTCACGGTGGACGGCTCCGCGCTCGATCACGACAGCACACTGGAGACGGCGGGCGTCCGCGACGGTGCCGTGCTGCGTCTCGTCCGCGCGGAGGACGCCCCGCCCGCCCCCGTCGTGCACGACGTCACCGACGAGGTGGCGGAGGATCTCGGTCATCGGGCATGGGTGTGGGGGCCGGCCGCGCGCCGGGTCACGGCGGGTGCCGCGAGCGTGGGCTGGATGGTCGTCGCCGCTCTGTTCGCGCGTGCGCAGTACGACCGGACGGTCGTCGCCGGTGCCCTGCTCGCCGCGGCCGGACTGGCCGCGGTCACGGGTGCGGTCCTGGGGCGGCTGCGCCGGCACGGGCCGGCCGCGACCCTGCTGTGCGGCGCGGGCGCGCTCGGTGTGCCGGGTGTGTGGAGCCTGGTCGACGTCGTCGGCGGATCCTCGGCGGGCGCCCTGCGGCTCGCCGGGGTGGCCGCCGTGAGTGTGCTGGTCCTCGCCCTGCTCGGGCTGTTCACGCCGCTGGGGCGGGGCGGGGTCGTGGGCGCCGGTGCCGTGGCCGTGACCGCCGTCGGCTGGGAGGCCGTCGTGGCCGTGCAGTCCGGCGCCGGGACGGCGGAGCAGCAGGCCCGTGTCGGGGCCGTGCTCGGCGTCGTCTGCGTGGTGGTGCTCGGGCTGCTGCCGCGGCTCGCGCTGATGGCGTCCGGGCTCTCGGGGCTCGACGACCGCCGGGCCGGAGGGATCTCCGTCAGCCGCCACCAGGTGTCCGCCGCCCTGGCCGCCGCCCACCGCGGGTTGGTGCTCGCCACGGTCACCGTGGCCGGATCGGCCGCCGTGGCCGCCGTACTGGCGCTGCGGGATCCCTCCGTGTGGACGGTGCCGCTGGCCGCGGTCGTCGCGGTGGTGCTGGCTCTGCGGGCCCGGGCGTTTCCGCTGGTCGCCGAGGTGGTCGTGCTGCTGGCCGCCGCGGCGGGCGTCGCCGTGCGGTTGCTGACGGTGTGGGCGGAGCGGTCCTCGGCCGCGGCACTGCCGGCCATCCTCGTCGTGCTGGCGGTCCTGCCGCTCCTCGTGCTCGCCGTGCAGCCGGCCGAGCACGTGCGGGTCCGGCTGCGGCGGGCCGGTGACCTGCTCGAATCGGTGGGGGTCATCGCGCTGCTCCCGCTGCTCGTCGGCGTGTTCGGTGTGTACGGGCGACTGCTCGACACCTTCGCTTAGGAGGCGCGGCGGTATGGCGCGGGAGCAGGGGGATCAGTGGCGGGAGCAGCCGTCGGCACACGGTGGTGGTGACGACTGGCAGCGGGACGTGCTGCGGGAGCTGGGCGGGGGCTCCGGGAGCGGCCGCCCGGGTACGGATGCCCGGCCCGGCGAGCCCGCGCTGCGGCTCGTGCACCCCGCACCCCCGCAGCCCGCGGCCACGGCGTCGGAAGCGGCGTCGGACACGGGCGGTGACGCGTCCCGCCCACCCGACGCTCCGGGCGGCACCGCGTCCCCGGCCCTCATGTCCGGCGCGGGGCCCGCCGACGAGCCGGCCCCGGAGCGGCCCTCCCCGCACGCCGCCCCTGCCCCCGTCCACGACCCCCGCCTCCCCGCGGCCCCCGCCCCCGAGTCCTCCCCCACCCTCGACCCCCGTCTGCTCCTCGCCCTCAAACGCCCCCCGCACGGCGACTCCGTGACCCGGCGCACGGGGCGGGCCCTGCGCAAGCTCACCTCGTCCGTGGCCCAGGACGTCGCCGAACAGACCAGGATCGCCCGCGAGTTGCAGCAGCCCGTCACCACGGGCCGGGTGGTGGCCGTCACCTCCATCCGTGGCGGTGTCGGCAAGTCCACCGTCTCCGCGTTGCTCGGGCGCACCCTCAACCACTACCGGCACGACCCGGTGCTCACCCTGGAGGCGGACGCCGCGCTGGGCACCCTGCCGGTGCGCATGGGCGCGGAGGCGGTGCGCTGGACGCTCGCCGATCTGGCGCCGATCCTCCACCCGTCCATGCAGCTGACGGACGTGACCGGCTACTTGGTGCCGGTGTCGGACGGCGGCTGGCTGCTGCCCGCGAGCCGGGGCCAGGTCGGTCCGCCGCTCGACATGGTGTCGTACCGCAAGGTGACGCTGGCGCTGCGCCGCTACTTCGCCGTGAGCGTGGTGGACTGCGAGACGCTTCCCGGCGAGGTGGCCCGTACGGCCATGGACACCGCGCACGCCCGGGTGGTGGTCGCGCCGGCCACCGCGGAGGGCGTCGGCGCCACCCGCCAGGTACTGGACTGGCTGGCCCGGTTGCCGCACTCCGCCCTGGCCACGACGGTCGTGGCGCTGGTGTCGAACACCCCCGACACGCTCCTCGACGACAAGACGGCCGCCGGGCACCTCAAGGAGGCCGGTGTCACCGTCGTCGCCGTGCCGTACGACCGTCATCTGGCCGGTGGCGGCCCCATCCGCACCGACCTCCTGGCACACACCACGCGGCAGGCCGCCCTGCGGCTGGCCGCCGAGGTGATGGAGCGCGCGGTGAGGGTGCGCTGAGTGTCCGGCCGACGCGTCCCGGCCCGTGCCCGCCCCTCCTCCGCCACGACCCGCTCCCCCTTCTCCGCCACGACCCGCTCCCCCCTTTCCGTCACGACCCGCTCCGGAGAAGTCCGCCCGTGACCCTGCAGATCGTCCATCGGCCCGCCCGCAGCACCCGCCCCCTGGAACCCGTCCGGCCCCGTACGGTCGAGGCGCCGCCCAACCTGCCCGAGGGGAAGATCGGCAACGCGGCCACCGCGCTGCTGCCGATGGCCGGCGTCATGGGCTCCGTGATCATGATGACCGTGGTCCGCAACAGCCGGTTCGCGGTGGTGGGCGCGGTCGTGCTGGTCTTCGCGCTGCTGGGTGCGGTGGCGCTGTTCCTGTCGCAGCGGGGCAAGGCGCAGCGCACCCGGCGCACGCAGCGTGAGCGCTACCTGGAGTACCTGGAGGAGCTGCGGGAGGAGCTCGGCGCCGCGGAACGCCGGCTGCGGGACGCGGAGCGGGAACTGAATCCGCCGCCGGACGCGCTGTACGACCTGGTGCGGGACCCCGCCCGGTTGTGGGAACGGCGCCGCCGGGACGCCGACTTCCTACGGGTGCGGGTCGGTCTCGGTGACGTACCCGTCCAGGAGCCGGCGATCCAGCAGAGCGGCGCCGGCGGGGTGCTGACGCCGCCGGACCCGTTCATGCTCAACGAGGCGCGCGCCCTGCAACGCCGGTTCGCGACGGCCGCCGACGTGCCCTTGACCGTGCCGTTGGACCGCGCCGGGAACGTCAGCGTCGTCGGCGACCGGGAGGACGTCCTGCGGGTCGTCCGGGCGCTGCTGGTGCAGACCGCGGTGACGCACGCTCCGGACGACGTCGCGCTCGCCCTGGCCGTGCCCGGCGAGCGGCTGGCCGAGTGGGAATGGGCGAAGTGGCTGCCCCACGTACTGGATCCGCAGGCACACGACGGTCCGGTGGCCGCCCGCCGCATCGCGCCCGAGGTGCGGCAGCTGGCCGAACGGCTGCGGCACGAGCTGGGCCGGCGGTCCGCGTACGCGGCGGAGGTACGGCGTGGTCTGGCCGACCGGAACGCGTTGCGGCTGGCGGGCCGGCTGCTGGTGGTCGTCGACGCCCACGGTGAGCCGGCCGCCGAACTCCCCCGCCCGGACTCGGCGGTCGGGCTGCCGGACATGGGGGTCACCGTGGTGCACCTCCTCCAGGAGCAGGTCCACGAGCCGGACGAGGTGAGCGTGCGCATCACCGTCCACGGCGAGCGGGTGGTCGTCGAGGACCTGCGCGGTTCCGGCGCCGAGGACGCCTCCGCGCCGGGCACCGCCGAAGGCACCGTCGACCCGGTCACCGCGGCCGGGGCGGAGGGCGTCGCCCGGCTGCTGGCCCCGCTGCGGCTGTCCCCGGAGTCCGTCGCCGAGGGAAGCCCCGTCACCGGGCCGGTCGACTTCCCCGCGCTCCTCGGCATCGCCGACCCCGCCGACCTCGACCTGTCCACCCTGTGGAAGCCCCGCGGCGAACGGGACTTCCTCCGCGTGCCCATCGGGCTGACGGACCGGCACGAGCCGGTCCTGCTGGATCTGAAGGAGTCGTCCCAGCTCGGTATGGGTCCGCACGGGCTGTGCGTGGGCGCGACCGGTTCCGGCAAGAGCGAGCTCCTGCGCACCCTCGTCCTCGCCCTGGCCGCCACCCACTCCCCCGAGGACCTGGCGCTCGTCCTGATCGACTACAAGGGCGGCGCCACGTTCGCCCCCTTCGCCGAACTCCCGCACACCGCCGGCATGATCACCAACCTGGAGAACCGGGCCGGGCTCGTCGAACGCGTCCACACCAGCCTCGCCGGCGAGGTCAAGCGCCGCCAGCAGGTCCTGAAGGACGCCGGGAACGTCGCCGACATCGGTCACTACGCGGTACTGCGCGCGACGGAGAGGCCGGACCTCGAACCGCTCCCGCACCTGTTCGTCGTCATCGACGAGTTCGGCGAACTCCTCACCGCCAAGCCGGACTTCATCGACCTGTTCCTGTCCATCGGACGCATCGGCCGCTCCATCGGCGTCCATCTGCTGCTGTCCAGCCAGCGCATCGAGGGCGGCAGGCTCAAGGGCCTGGACACCTACCTGTCGTACCGGCTGGGCCTGCGCACCTTCTCCGCCGACGAGTCCCGCACGGTCCTCGACACCACCGACGCCTTCCATCTGCCGCCCCTGCCCGGATTCGGCTATCTGAAGGTCGACACCTCCACCTACGAACGGTTCAAGGCCGGGTACGTCTCCGGCGTCCACCGCGGCCCCGCGGTGCTCGAGCAGCGGGACGAGGAGCCGCTCGCCCTGCCCTACCCGGCGTACAACACCGCGGGGCAGGCCGAGGAGTCGGAGGAGGAACCCGCCGCCACCCGTCGGGAGACCGGCCCGGCCGTCCTGTCCCTGATGGTCGGCCGGCTCGCCGGCGCCGCGCCCGCCGTGCGCCGCATCTGGCTCCCCCCGCTGCCGGACGCCGTCACCCTGGACGCGGTCGCCGGACCGGCCCGGGTCTCCGAGCACGGGCTGCGCCTGGCGCGTGCCACGGACGGCATGCGGGTGCCGCTCGGCGTGCTCGACGACCCGGCCCGGCAGTGGCAGGGCCAGTGGGTGCTGGACCTGACCACGGCCGGCGGTCACGTGGCCGTGATCGGCGGCCCCCAGTCCGGCAAGACCACGCTGCTGCGGACCCTCGTGCTGTCCCTGGCGGTCACCCACACGCCCCGCGACGTCGCCGTGTACGGCCTGGACCTGGTCGGCGGCGGCCTGTCCGCGCTGGCCGCCCTGCCGCACGTCGGCGGGGTCGCCGGACGGGCCGACCGGGAACGCGCGGCCCGTACGGTCGCCGAGGTGCGCGCCATGCTCGACGAGCGCGAGACGCTCTTCCGCGAGCACGGCATCGACTCCGTCGACCAGCTCCGCCGGCTCCGCGCCCAGGGCCGGCTGCCGCGGCTCGGCTCCACCGACGTCGTCCTCGTGGTCGACGGTTTCGGCGCGCTGCGCGACGACTTCGCCGACCTCGACGAGCCGGTCGCCGACCTGCTGAAGCGGGGCGGCGGCTACGGCATCCACGTGGTGGCGGGCATGCTGCGCTGGAACGACGTCCGCATCGCCACCCAGTCGCTCTTCGGCACCCGCGTCGAGCTGCGCCTGAACGACCCCGCCGACTCCTCCGTCGACCGCAAGCTCTCCGAGACCCTCTCGCCGGACGTTCCCGGCCGGGTGCTGACCGACGGCAAACTGTTCGCGCAGGTCGCCCTGCCCCGCATCGACGGCTCGCCCACGACCGGTGACCTGGGCCCGGCCCTGGACGAGGCGACCCGGAAGGTCCGCGCCACCTGGCACGGCGAGCCCGCCGCCCCGGTGCGGGTGCTGCCGGCCCGGCTGCCGGTGACCCGGCTGCCCTCGCCGGCCACCGAACCGCGGCGGATACCGGTCGGCCTCGACCAGGACGCCCTCGCCCCCGTGCTGCTCGACCTCTTCGGCGGCGACCAGCACCTGCTGGTCCTCGGCGACAACGAGTGCGGCAAGACGAACCTGCTGAAGCTGATCGTCGCCGGGCTCGTCGAACGGTACTCCGACGACGAGCTGGTCTTCGGTGTCTTCGACCCCCGTCGCGGCCTGCGCGGCGTCGTCCCGGAACCGTACCGGGGCGGCTACGCCCACAACGCCACGCTCGCCTCCGCCCTCTCCACGGGCATCGCCGCCGAACTGCGGAAGCGGATGCCGGAGACCGCCGACCCGGACGCGCCCGAGACCGGCGAACCCGCTTTCCGGGGCCCGCGGATCGTCATCCTCGTCGACGACTACGACATCCTCACCACCGCCGGACAACAGCCCCTCGCGCCCTTCCTGCCGTACGTGTCCTCCGCGCAGGACATCGGTCTGCACTTCGTGCTGGCGCGCCGCACCGCGGGAGCCTCCCGCGCGCTGTACGAACCGCTCCTGACCACACTGCGCGAGACGGGCGCCACCGCCCTGGTGATGACCGGCGACCGCACCGAGGGGCAGCTCTTCCCCGGCCTGTACGCCTCCCGGCAGCCACCCGGCCGCGGCACCCTGGTCCGCCGCGGCCGGAACCACCGGCTCGTCCAGACCGCGCTGGCCGGAGCCGGAGAGGAGAAGTCGTGACCAAGGACGTCATCGCCCTCACCCCGAGGATGCCGGACACCTGGGCCCTGCTGGCCGGCCTGTACGCGGGCGGCCCCGGGGCGGGCGTGACCGCGGGCTCCGAAGGCGCCGTGCTGCGGCTGTGCGCCCCGGACGGCAGGCCCCTCGTGTCCGTGGAGGCCCCGCTGCTGGTCCAGGTCCCCGGGGAGGCCGAACGGCTGCTCGGCCGGGACGTGCCCGTGCCGTTCTGGTGGACCGAGGTCCGGGCCTCCGGCGCCGTGCCCGGGGCCGAGCGGCTGGCGGGATCCGTGTGCGGACGGCTCGCCCTGCTGCTGGGCGGCAGCACCTGGCCCGGGCCGACGGCGAGCACCGAGGTCGTGGACGTGCGCGCGGCCGTCGCGCCGGACGACGGACAGCCGGTCGTGGACGTCCTCACCGACAGCACGTCCGTCGTCCTGGCCGACCGGCCGGTCCTGGCCCTGACCACCTGGCTCTCCGAGGTGCTGCGGGGCACCTCCGAGTCGGGCCGTGCCCTGCAGATCGTCACCCCGCCGCACGTCCGGCTCAGTGCCCCGGCCCGCGCCACCCTCCTCCAGGTGCCCAACCGCTGGGTGGTCCAGGACCCGGACCAGGGCTATTACGACGGGCTGTCCGGGGCGGTGCTGCGCTGGCGGGACGGGACGTTCGCGCCCGTGCCCGGGGCGGACGGCACGGCCCCGGTCGCCGAGGCGTTCGGCCGGACGTCCCCGTCGGGCGACCGGCAGCTCGTCGTGGCGTTCCGGACGACGCTCCCCGCGCACGAGGACGCCGTCCTGGGCGAAGGGCTCGAGGCCGCCTGGCGTGCGCTCACCGGCTCGGCGCCGGCCGGCTGGGGCACCGCGGAACCCGTCAACCTGCCCTGGTCGCCGCGTCGGCTGACCGGTCTGGCCCGTGACCGGGCCCCCGAGCCGACCCATCTGATCGTGGCGGGGCACCCCGACCGGCCCGCGCTGGCGTGGATCCGGGTCACGCGGACGACCGCCGGGGTCGAGCAGGACGTGACGCTCGTCCTCGGATACGGGGAGGGTGAGGAACCGCCCCTGGAGGCGATCGCCCCGCTCGCCGAGGTGCTCGTCGCGGAGCACGGCCTGACGACGATGCTGGCCTCGGTGCGGCGGGCCTCCCGCGACCTCACCACGGGGCCCGTGCTCCAGGCCCCTCCCGTCCCGGTCGCCTTCACCCTGGGCGCGCGGGACGTACGGGGCATCGGCCTCACCCATGCCCGTCGCCCGCCCGTCGAGGTACGGCCCGTCGTCCTGGGGCCCGCGTCCGAACCGGCCCTGCACTACCCGCTGGGGGACGGATCGGACGCCGGTGCCCTCGTGGAGCTGCACCGCTTGGCGGCGCACCTACGGGCCGGTGTGCCGGGTGCGGGGGCCTGACGGTGTGCTCCACGCGGGACGGGACGACAGGGCACGGGAGGACCTCTCCCCAGAGCTTCTCCCGCGCCCCGCGCCTCCGCGTGCGGCGCCCCGGGCCGTGCACAGGACCCGGGACGCCGCGCGGGCAGAAACCCGGGCCCCGCACAAGACCCGGATCGCCGCGTGCGGCTCCTAGCCCGCGTGCTCCGCGAACCGTGCCGCCGTCTCGGCGAGGACCTCGCGGCCGTCGCGGGCCCACAGCGTGTCGTTGAACAGTTCGACCTCGATGGGGCCGGTGTAGCCGGCCGCCTCCACGTAGCCCTTCCACTCCCGCATGTCGACCGCGCCGTCGCCGATCTGGCCGCGGCCGTTGAGGACGCCCTCGGGCAGCGGGGTGGTCCAGTCGGCGAGCTGGAAGGTGTGGATACGGCCGGACGCGCCCGCGCGGGCGATCTGGGCGGGGGCCCGGTCGTCCCACCAGATGTGGTACGTGTCGACCGTGACGCCGACCTGGTGGGCGGGGAAGCGCTCCACGATGTCCAGGGCCTGGGCGAGCGTCGAGACCACGCACCGGTCGGAGGCGAACATGGGGTGCAGCGGCTCGATGGCCAGTCTCACCCCGTGCTCCTCGGCGTAGGGGCCGAGTTCGGCGAGCGCGTCGGCGATGCGCTCGCGGGCGCCGCGCAGGTCCTTGGAGCCGGCCGGCAGGCCGCCCGAGACCAGGACCAGGGTGTCGGTGCCGAGCGTGGCCGCCTCGTCGACGGCGCGCCGGTTGTCGGCCAGGGCCGCGGCCCGCTCCTCGGGGTCGATCGCGGTGAGGAAGCCGCCCCGGCACAGTGTCGTCACCGCCAGGCCCGCGTCGCGGACCAGTTTCGCGGCCGCCTCCACGCCGTACGCCCGGACCGGTTCGCGCCACAGGCCCACGCCCGGTACGCCCAGGTCACGGCAGGCGTCGACGAGGTCCGGCAGCGAGAGCTGCTTGACCGTCATCTGGTTGATGCTGAAACGCGTGAGGTCGGCGGTCATGGAGTCACTCCGTACAGGTGCAGCAGGGTCCTCATGCGTTCCTCGGCGAGCTTGGGGTCGGGGAACAGGCCGAGGCCGTCGGCGAGTTCGTAGGCGCGGGCGAAGTGCGGCAGGGAGCGCGCCGACTGCAGGCCGCCGACCATCGTGAAGTGGGACTGGTGGCCCGCCAGCCAGGCCAGGAAGACCACGCCCGTCTTGTAGAAGCGGGTGGGGGCCTGGAAGAGGTGGCGGGAGAGTTCGACGGTCGGGTCGAGGAGGGCGCGGAAGCCCTCGCTGTCCCCGGTGTCGAGGACGCGGACCGCCTCCGCCGCGAGCGGGCCGAGCGGGTCGAAGATGCCGAGCAGGGCGTGGCTGAAGCCCTGCTCGTCGCCGGCGATCAGCTCGGGGTAGTTGAAGTCGTCGCCGGTGTAGCAGCGCACGCCCTGCGGCAGGCGGCGGCGCAGGTCGATCTCGCGCTGGGCGTCGAGGAGGGAGACCTTGATGCCGTCGACCTTGTCGGGGTGGGCGGCGATGACCTCCAGGAAGGTGTCGGTGGCCGCGTCGAGGTCTTCCGATCCCCAGTAGCCCTCGAGGGCCGGGTCGAACATCGGGCCCAGCCAGTGCAGGATCACCGGCTCGGCGGCCTGGCGCAGGAGGTGGCCGTAGACCTCCAGGTAGTCGTCCGGGCCCTGCGCCGTCGCGGCCAGCGCGCGGGACGCCATCAGGATGGCCTGCGCGCCGGACTCCTCGACGACCGCGAGCTGTTCCTCGTAGGCCGTCCGGACCTCGGCGAGGGTGGCGGCGGAGGTGAGCTGGTCGGTGCCCACGCCGCAGGCGATGCGGCCGCCGACCGCCTTCGCCTCGGCGGCGGAGCGGCGGATCAGCTCGGCCGCGCCCGCCCAGTCCAGGCCCATGCCGCGCTGCGCGGTGTCCATCGCCTCGGCGACGCCCAGGCCGTGCGACCACAGGTGGCGGCGGAAGGCGAGGGTGGCGTCCCAGTCGACGGCGGCCGGTGAGTCGGGGGACACGTCCGCGTACGGGTCGGCGACGACGTGCGCGGCCGAGAAGACCGTACGGGAGGTGAAAGCGCTTCCCGGAGTGACGGCACGGGGCTCGGTGCGGGGCTCGTAGGCGCGCAGGGTGCCGTTCGCGTCGGGCAGGTGGAGGGTCACAGCGCGATCTCCGGCACGTCGAGGCGGCGGCCCTCGGCCGAGGACCTCAGGCCCAGCTCGGCGAGCTGGACGCCGCGGGCACCGGCCAGCAGGTCCCAGTGGTAGGGGGCGTCTGCGTAGACGTGGCGCAGGAACAGCTCCCACTGGGCCTTGAAGCCGTTGTCGAACTCACCGTTGTCCGGGACCTCCTGCCACTGGTCGCGGAAGACCTCGGTGGCGGGGATGTCCGGGTTCCAGACCGGCTTGGGGGTGGCGGAGCGGTGCTGGACACGGCAGTTGCGCAGGCCGGCGACGGCCGAGCCCTCGGTTCCGTCGACCTGGAACTCGACCAGTTCGTCGCGGTTGACGCGGACCGCCCAGGAGGAGTTGATCTGGGCGATGGCGCCGCCGTCCAGCTCGAAGACGCCGTAGGCGGCGTCGTCGGCGGTGGCGTCGTAGGGCTTGCCGTTCTCGTCCCAGCGCTGCGGGACATGGGTGGCGGTGAGGGCCTGTACGGACCTCACGCGGCCGAACAGCTCGTGCAGCACGTACTCCCAGTGCGGGAACATGTCGACGACGATGCCGCCGCCGTCCTCGCTGCGGTAGTTCCAGGACGGGCGCTGCGCCTCCTGCCAGTCGCCCTCGAAGACCCAGTAGCCGAACTCTCCGCGCACGGAGAGGATCCGGCCGAAGAAGCCGCCGTCGATGAGGCGCTTCAGCTTGAGCAGGCCGGGGAGGAAGAGCTTGTCCTGGACGACGCCGTGCTTGATGCCGGCCGCGTTGGCCAGGCGGGCGAGTTCCAGGGCGCCGTCGAGGCCGGTGGCGGTCGGCTTCTCGGTGTAGACGTGCTTGCCCGCGGCGATCGCCTTCTTGAGGGCCTCCTCGCGGGCCGAGGTCACCTGGGCGTCGAAGTAGATGTCGACGCTGTCGTCCGCGAGGACCGCGTCCAGGTCCGTCGCGATGTGCTCCAGCCCGTGCCGCTCGGCCAGCGCCTTCAGCGCGTGCTCCCGCCGGCCGACCAGGATCGGCTCCGGCCACAGCACGGTGCCGTCACCGAGGTCGAGGCCGCCCTGCTCGCGCAGGGCCAGGATGGAGCGGACGAGGTGCTGGCGGTAGCCCATGCGCCCGGTCACGCCGTTCATGGCGATACGCACCGTCTTGCGTGTCACGTCATTCCCTTCGTACGCGGTTCGCGCGCCGCGTACGCCCCACTGGTGAGCGTGACAGCAAGCGCTTTCTATGTAGAGAGAAGCTAGCCTCTGAACGGCGGTGTGGACAAGACCACGGCGGAGCCGAGTTGTTCGAGGGGGCGAACAACCGCGCGGATGGCCGTAGGGTCTGCTCGGAACCACGGGTGTGGGCGTGGATGTGTACGACGGCGTACGGCGAACGCGCGAGGCGGAGGACGAGACATGACGGTGACCCTGGCGGACGTGGCGGCTCGCGCGCAGGTCTCCCCCGCGACGGTGTCGCGCGTGCTCAACGGGAACTACCCCGTGGCCGCGTCCACCCGTGAACGGGTGCTGAAGGCCGTGGACGAGCTGGACTACGTCCTCAACGGCCCCGCGAGCGCGCTGGCCGCCGCCACCTCCGACCTGGTGGGCATCCTGGTGAACGACATCGCCGACCCGTTCTTCGGGATCATGGCGAGCGCGATCCAGGCGGAGATCGGCGGGCCGGGCGGGCGCGCGGGCGGGGAGAGACTCGCGGTCGTCTGCAACACGGGCGGCTCGCCCGAGCGCGAACTGACCTATCTCACGCTGCTCCAGCGGCAGCGGGCGGCGGCGGTGGTGCTGACCGGCGGCGCGATCGAGGACGCGCCGCACAAGGCGGCCATGGACGCGAAGCTGCGGAAACTGGCGGACGCCGGGACCCGGGTGGTGCTGTGCGGCCGGCCGCCGGCGGCGGAGACCGGGGCGATCGCGCTGACCTTCGACAACCGGGGCGGCGGGCGGGAACTCACCGAGCACCTGATCGGGCTGGGGCACCGGCGGCTCGGGTACATCGCGGGGCCCCTGGAACGGACCACGACGCGGCACCGGCTCGAAGGCCACCGGGACGCGCTGGCCGCGCACGGCATCGAGGAGGACGCCCGGTGGACCGTGCACGGCCGGTACGACCGGCGGTCGGGGTACGAGGCCACGCTCGAACTCCTGCGGCGTGACCCGTCGTTGACGGCCGTGGTCGCGGCGAACGACTCCGTCGCGCTGGGGGCGTGCGCGGCGCTGCGGGACTCGGGGCTGCGGATTCCGGACGACGTGTCGGTGGCCGGGTTCGACGATCTGCCGTTCAGCATCGACGCGGTGCCGGCGCTGACGACGGTGCGGTTGCCGTTGGCGGAGGCGGGGGCCCGTGCGGGGCGGATCGCGATGGGGCGGGAGGAGGCGCCGCACGGGGGGATCGCGTCGGTGCGGGGGGAGTTGATGGTGCGGGGGTCCACGGCGGGGCCGCGGGATTGATCGGACCGGGGGTCCGGGCCCGGGGTGTGTTGCCCGGGGGCGTGTTGCCGGGGGCGTGTTGCCGGGTGCGAGTCGTGGGGGGATCTCGCGCAGTTCCCCGCACCCCCGGAGTGGTGGGGGATCTCGCGCAGTTCCCCGCGCCCCTGGAGTGGTGGGGGATCTCGCGCAGTTCCCCGCACCCCCGGAGGGGTGGGGGATCTCGCGCAGTTCCCCGCACCCCCGGAGGGGTGAGGGATTTCGCGTAGTCCCCACGTCCCCGGAAGGGTGGGGATCTCGCGCGGTTCCCCATGTCCCGGAGGGTAGGGATGTTTGACTGAGTCAGAGATATTCTGGGGGTGGGAGTCGGCGACAGGATCGGAGGGGTGGTCGTGACCGTTCAGGATGTACGTGCCTTCAACCGCTTCTACACCAACGTCATAGGGGCGCTCGACTACAGCCGGCAGCTGTACGCCCCGTACACCCTCACCGAGTCCCGTGTGCTGTACGAGCTCGCGCACTCCCCGCGCACGGACGCGGCGGACCTGCGCACCGGGCTCGCGCTGGACGCCGGGTATCTGAGCCGGATCCTGAACCGGTTCGAGCGGGACGGACTGATCGAGCGGGTGCCCTCCCCGCAGGATCCGCGTCGTCGGCGCGTCACCCTCACCCCGCAGGGCCGGGAGACCGCCGCCCTGCTGGCCGAGCGGTCGGACCAGGCCGTCGGGACCCTGCTGTCGACGGTTCCGGCCGCCGACCGGGAGCGCCTCTCGGAGGCCATGCGCACCATCCGCGACCTCCTGTCCGAGGGCCGCGGGCCCGGCCGTGAGGACGTCGTCCTGCGCGAGCCCGGCCCCGGCGACCTGGGCTGGATCGTGCAGCGCAACGCGGCGCTGTACGCGGCCGAGTACGGCTGGAACGCCGACTACGAGGTACTGGTCGCCAAGATCGTCGCCGAGTACGCGCAGGACCACGACCCGCACGGGGAGCGCGTGTGGATCGCCGAGCTGGACGGCCGCCCCGTGGGCTGTGTGATGTGCGTACGGGACGAGGCCCCCGGCACCGCCCGGCTCCGTCTCCTCCTGGTCGAGCCGGACGCCCGGGGCCTGGGCATCGGCGACCGGCTCGTCTCGGCGGTCGTCGGCTTCGCGCGCTCGGCCGGCTACCGGGACCTGGTCCTGTGGACCAACGACGTACTGACCTCGGCCCGCCACATCTACCAGCGGCACGGCTTCACGCTGGTCGCCGAGAAGCCGCACCACTCCTTCGGCAAGGATCTGGTCGGCCAGGACTGGCGGCTGGACCTGGGCACGACACCGGAGTGACAAGAAGGAGTCAGCCGGGTGGGTCGCGGGTAGGGTCCGATTCCATGAAGCTGGCGTTCTCCACCCTCGGCGTCCCCGGGCTGCCGCTCACCGACGTACTCGCCCTCGCGACCGCGCACGGCTACCACGGCGTGGAACTGCGCGCCCACCCCGAGGAACCCGTCCATCCAGGGCTCGGCCCCGCCGAACGTACCGCCGTGGCCGCCGAGTCCGAGGCGGCCGGCATCGAGATCCTGGGGCTCGCCGGTTACGCCCGGGTCGCCGCGCCCGGCGAGGACGAACCCGTCCTCGCCGAGATCCGCGCCCTCCTCGACCTCGCCCGGGACCTCGGCGCCCCCTTCGTCCGGGTCTTCCCCGGCGGCGGTACCGGGCAGCGCCCCGAGGAGGCGGACGCGACGGCCGCCCGCCGGCTGGGCACGGCCGCCGAGTACGCCGCCGACCTGGGCGTACGGATCCTGCTGGAGACCCACGACTCGCACCGCACCGGCGCCGACGCGATCAGGGTCCTCGGCCTGGTCGGCCACCGTCAGGTGGGTGCGCTGTGGGACGTGATGCACACCTGGCTCGGCGGCGAACAGCCCGCCGAGAGCTACGCGGCCCTCTCCCCGCACCTCGGCTACGTCCAGGTCAAGGACATCGCCTCCGCCGACGACACGACCCCGCTCCCGCTCGGCGCCGGCGTCCTCCCGCTGACCGACTGCGTGGAGATCCTCTCCCGGCACGGCTGGGACGGCTGGCTCTGCTGGGAGTACGAGAAGCGCTGGTACGCCGACGCCGCCCCGCTGCCCGGCCTGCTCACCCCCGGCCGGGAGCACCTGGCCCGGCTGCTCAGCGAGTCGGCCTGACCGGACGGAAAATCCACTGGCCGGGGCGGGCGGCGGCCGGATAGCGTCCCCGCCGTGCCCCAGCCCGTGCCCCGCCCCGCCGCCCTGCCCTCGTGAGCCTGTCCCGCACGCTGATCGACGTGCGTCCCCTGCGTACCTCACCGGTCTTCAGACGCCTGCTGATCGGGCGGACGGTGTCCCTCCTCGGCGGCTTCATGACCATGGTCACCGTCATGTACCAGGTCTGGGAGATGACGCACAGCGCGGCCTGGAGCGGCGCGGTGGGTCTCGTGCAGGCGCTGCCGCTGGTCTGCTTCGGACTGTTCGCCGGGGCCTGGGCCGACCGGGGCGACCGGCGCCGGATCTTCCTGGCCGCGACGGTCGGCCAGGCGGTCTGCTCGCTGCTGCTCGCGGTCCAGGGGTTCACCGGGAACGTGCCGGTGGGCGGTGTGCTCGCCCTGGTCGCCGCCCAGGCCGCCTGCGCGGCGGTCGGCGGTCCGGCGGCCGGTGTGTTCGTGCCCCGGCTGCTGCCCAAGGAGCAGGTGGCCTCCGGACTCGCGCTCTACCAGGTCACCGGTCAGGCGATGATGTTCGTCGGCCCCGCGCTCGGGGGCCTGCTGCTCGGCTGGTTCGGCATCGGCGTCTGCTACCTGCTCGACGCGCTGAGCTTCCTGCTGTCCTTCTACGGCGCGTTCGGTCTGCCCGCGCTGCCGCCCGAGGGCGAGCCGTCCCGCGCCGGGCTGCGCGGGGTGCTGGACGGGCTGCGCTTCCTGGCCGGTCACCGGGTGGTGCGCGGCGCGCTCGTCACCGACCTCGCCGCCACCGTCCTGTCGATGCCGGTCAGCCTGTTCCCGCTGATCAACGACGAACGGTTCGGCGGTGATCCGCGCACGCTGGGCCTGTTCCTGTCGGCGGTCGCGATCGGTGGCGTGCTGGCGTCGGCGCTGTCCGGGGCGGTGACCCATCTGGGCCGTCCCGGTCTCGTGATGCTGTTCGGTGCCGGCGTGTGGGGTGCCGCGCTGGCCTCGTTCGGGGTCATGAGCAACCCCTGGATCGGTCTGGGGCTGCTGGTCGTGGCCGGTGGGGCCGACGCGCTGTCGGTGCTCTCCCGTACCACGATCGTGCAGACCCGTACGCCTGATGCCTTGTTGGGGCGGGTCACGGCCGCCGAGCAGATCGTCGGGCAGGCGGGGCCGCATCTCGGCAACATGCGGGCGGGGTTGGTGGCCGGGGCGACGTCCGGGGCGGCGGCGCTGGTGGTGGGTGGGGTGTTGTGTGTGGTGGCGGTGGTGTACGTCGGTACGAGTACGCCGGAGTTGCGGGAGGGGTCCCACTCGGCGTAGCCCCCAGCGGGGGCGCGCGCGAACTCGGGGCGGAAGCCTTGTGGGGCGGGTGCGGGTGCGGGTGCGTCGTGGTTGGTCGCGCCTACGCGGCGGAGCCGCACATGCCACAGTCCCGCGCCCCTTTTTTGCGCAGTTCCCCGCGCCCCTAGAGGGCGGCCCGGGACGCCGCTCTCTGTTCCAGTCGGCGGCGGGCCTCCGGCCAGTCCTCCCTCGTGATCGAGTAGATCGCCGAGTCGCGCAGGCGGCCCTCCTCGCCCGGGGCCCAGGAGCGGGACCAGTTGCGCAGGACGCCCTCGAAGCGGGCGCCGGTGCGTTCGATAGCGGTGCGGGAGCGGGTGTTGCGGGCGTCCGTCTTCAGGTCGACGCGGGACACCCCCCACTCCTCGAAGGCGTGGCCGAAGAGCAGGAGTTTGGACTCGGCGTTGAGGCCCGTGCCCTGGGCGGAGCCGGCGAGCCAGGTGAAGCCGACCTCGATCGCGTCGAGCCGGTCCTCGTTCAGCCAGGAACGGGGCTCCCAGTACGCGGTGGCGCCCACCGCGCGCCCCGTGGCGAGGGAGATCTGCGCGTAGGGGGCCAGCCGTCCGGTGGCCGCGCGGGCGAGCTGCGCGTCGATGTACGCGCCGACCTCGTCGGCCCTGGGCACCCAGGTGTAGGCGTAGGTGTCCCGGTTCTCCTCCCCGGCCTGCGCGAGGTCGGCCGCGTGCCGGTGCTCCAGTGGTTCCAGGCGCACCGACGTGCCCTCGAGGATCGGTCCTTCCAGAACAAAACCCATGCGCGATCTCCCGGTCTCCCGATCTTCCTCATCCGCCGACCGGCGAGTCTTCCGTACGGACCTCCGCCCGTCGAACGGGTTTCACCGCCGGCGCCGCCGCCGGCCGCCGCCACGTCACCGACGCCAGCGCCACCCCGCCCACCAGCAGTGCCGCCGCGCACCACCGCAACGGGGTCACCGACTCGCCCAGGAACAGCGCGGCCGACGACATGCCGAAGACCGGGACGAGCAGGGAGAAGGGCGCGACCGTGGAGGCGGGGTGGCGGCGCAGCAGCCACCCCCAGGCGCCGAAGCCGAACACCGTGGCGACCCAGGCGACGAAGAGCACCGTGCCCGCGCCCGCCCAGTCCAGGCCGCGCAGCGCGTCGAGGCCGGCCGAGGGGCCCTCGAGGAGCAGCGACAGGGCGAGCAGCGGCAGCACCGGCACCGTGCTCACCCAGATCATGAAGTTCAGGGCGTCCGGGGGCGCCGCCTTGCGGGTGAGGATGTTGGAGACGCCCCAGCAGGCCGCCGCCGCGACGACCAGGGCGAAGCCGAGCAACGGGCCTGAGGCGCCCTCGTCGACCGCCGCCACGCCGATCCCGGCCAGCGCCACCGCCATGCCCACCAGCCGCACCCGCGAGGGGCGTTCGCCGAGGAGCGCGAAGGCGAACAGGGCCGTGAACACCGCCTGGATCTGGAGCACCAGCGAGGACAGTCCGCCCGGCATCCCCGCGTCCATGCCGACGAACAGCAGCCCGAACTTGGCCACCCCCAGCGCGAGCCCCACCCCCACGATCCACTTCCACGCCACCTTGGGCCGCCCCACGAAGAACACCGCGGGCAGCGCCGCCACCAGGAAGCGCAGGGCGGAGAAGAGCAGCGGCGGGAAGTGGTCGAGCCCGACCTCGATGACGGTGAAGTTCACTCCCCACACGGCGGTGACGAGGACGGCGAGGAAGAGGTGGGAAGGTCGCATACGTCGAGGATCACCGCCCACCACACTTCAGCACCAGCGATGATTCCTGCATGGTTGGATGAAGCACCGCTAACCGATCGGGGAGTTGTCATGCTCGACCTCCAGCGGCTGCGTGCCCTGCACGCCGTCTCCGTCCACGGCACCGTCGGTGCCGCCGCCGTGGCGCTCGGGTACACCTCGTCCGCCGTCTCCCAGCAGATCGCCAAGCTGGAGCGGGAGACCCGGACGGTGCTGCTGGAACGGGAGGGCCGGGGCGTCCGGCTGACCGACGAGGCGCATCAGCTCGTGCGTACCGCGCGGGAGCTGCTCGCCATCGTGGAGCGGGCGGAGACCGAGCTGGAGGAGCGGCGCGGGGTGCCGGCCGGGCGGCTGACCGTCGCCGCGTTCGCGTCGGCGGCCCGCGGGCTGATGCCGCCCGTCCTGGCCGACCTGGCGCGCCGGCATCCCGCGCTCGACACCCGGCTCACCGAGATCGACCCCCACCTCTCCGTGGACCTGGTCGCCAAGGGCGCGGTCGACCTCGTCGTCGCGCACGACTGGGACATCGCGCCGCTGCCCGCCCCGGCGGGCGTGGAGCAGGCGGTCATCGGGAACGACCTGTGCGATCTGCTGGTGCCCGAGGACCACCCCTTCGCGGGGCGTACGGCGGTACGGCGGGAGGAGCTGGGCGGTGAGCGGTGGATCTGCCAGCCGCCGGGGCGGGTCTGTCACGAGTGGCTGGTGCGCACCCTGCGCGCGGCCGGGCACGAGCCGGAGATCGTCCACCAGGCCGACGAGAACCCGACCCTGGTCGCCCTGGTCGCGGCCGGGCTCGGCATCGCGCTGATCCCCCGGCTGGGGCGCGGTCCGCTGCCCGCCGGTGTGGTGGAGGTGCCGCTGGACCCGGTGCCCGTACGGCGGCTGTACGCGCTGTGGCGCGCCGGGGCGGCCCGCCGTCCGGCGATCGCGGAGACCGTCCGCACGCTGTGCGGGCACTGGCCCGAGGTGTCGGCGCACTCGCCCCGCTGACCCCGTACGCACCCCCGGTCCCGATTTCGGGGAATCCGGTCCGGCCGGGGAACCCGTCCCCACCTCCGTCCGTCCCATGTGCAGGCTGCCGGATATGAGTCTCCGTGGTGCGGTGTCGGCCCTCGCTGCTGGCTGCGATCGCTGACCAACCCTCTCCGCCGTGCCGTGGCCGGCAGCACGCCGTCATCGGCGCGCCCCCCTCCCGTCGCGCCGATGACGGCCCCCAGGCCCCCAGGCCCCCAAGCCCTCAGGCCCCGCGTGTCCCCCGGGTCCTGCGGGTCCCGCCCGGTCGCTGCGCATTCCCTTGACTGGCAGAAACTTCCCGGATATTGGTGACCTCCCGGCAGTTTCCTTCAAGGATGTCCTTCAGCGGATCCCCGGTCCCCCGCGGATCACCTTCCAAAGGAGCGCACGTGCCCGACAGCAGCACCGGAAGCACGGGAAGCACCGCACGTCCGTCCAGACGTGCCGTCCTCGCCGCGACGGCGGGCGTCACCACCGCCCTCACGGCCGGCGGCACCGTCCACGCGGCCGGCGGCCGGTCCGCGCACGACGACAGAGAGCTGCGCGCCCTCATCTCCCGCATGACGCTGGAGGAGAAGGTCGGCCAGCTCTTCGTGATGCGGGTCTACGGCCATTCCGCCACCGAACCGGACCAGGCCGACGTCGACGCCAACCTGAAGGAGATCGGCGTCCGCACGGCCGCCGAACTGCTCGCCAGGTACCGGGTCGGCGGCATCATCTACTTCGCCTGGGCGCACAACACCCGCGACCCGCACCAGATCGCGGGCCTGTCCAACGGCATCCAGAAGGCGTCCCTCGATCTGCCGCGCGGGCTGCCCGTGCTGATCTCCACCGACCAGGAGCACGGCATCGTGGCCCGCGTGGGCGAACCCGCCACCCTGTTCCCGGGCGCGATGGCCGTCGGCGCCGGCGGTTCCCGCTCCGACGCCCGCACCCTCGGCCGGATCGCGGGCCGCGAACTGCGCGCCCTGGGCATCCGCCAGAACTACTCCCCGGTGGCCGACGTCAACGTCGACCCGGCCAACCCCGTCATCGGCGTCCGCTCCTTCGGCTCCGACCCGGAGGCGGTCGCGGGCCTCGTCGCGGCGGAGGTCAGGGGCTACGAGTCGTCCCGCGTCGCCTCGACGGCCAAGCACTTCCCCGGACACGGCGACACGATCACCGACAGCCACGCCGAGCTGCCGTACATCCACCACACCCGCGAGCAGTGGGAGGAGCTGGACGCGCCGCCGTTCCGGGCCGCCGTCGCCGCGGGCATCGACTCCATCATGACCGCGCACATCGTCGTCCCGGCCCTCGACGCCTCCGAGGACCCGGCCACCCTCTCCTGCCCCATCCTCACCGGCATCCTGCGCGAGGAACTGGGCTACGACGGGGTCGTGGTCACCGACTCCCTCGGCATGGAGGGCGTACGCACGAAGTACGGCGACGACCGGGTGCCGGTGCTGGCGCTGAAGGCGGGCGTGGACCAACTGCTCAACCCGCCCTCCCTGGACGTCGCCTGGAACGCGGTCCTGAACGCCGTGCGCGACGGCGAGCTGACCGAGGACCGGCTCGACGAGTCGATCCTGCGGGTGCTGCGGCTGAAGGCGCGACTGGGCCTGTTCGAGGACCCGTACGTCTCGCACGCCGGAGTCGACCGCACCGTCGGCACCCGTGCGCACCTGGCCGCCGCCGACCGGATCGCCGAGCGCACCACCACCCTGCTGGTCAACGAGGGCGGCCTGCTGCCGCTGTCCCGGCGCGGGCAGCGGAAGCTGCTGGTGGTCGGCGCCGATCCGGCCTCCCCGTCCGGTACGACGGGACCGCCGACCGGTGTCCTCGCGGGCGCCCTGACCGAGCTGGGCTTCACCGCCACCGCCCTGTCCACCGGCACCGCACCGTCCGCCGCCACCATCGCCGAGGCGGTCGCGGCGGCTCAGGACGCGGACGCGGTCGTCGTGGGGACGTACAACGTCACGGCGTCCAGCAGCCAGAAGACGCTGGTCGAGCAACTGCTGGCGACCGGGAGGCCGGTGGTCGCGGTCGCGGTCCGCAACCCCTACGACGTGGCCCATCTGCCCGGCGTGGCGGCGTACCTGGCGACGTACTCCTGGACCGACGTCGAACTGCGGGCGGCGGCACGGGTGATCGCGGGCAGGGTGGACCCGCGCGGCACGCTGCCGGTGCCGGTGCAGCGTGCGGACGACCCGGAGACGGTGCTCTACCCCGTCGGGCACGGGCTGAGGTACTAGGCGCACGCGGGCGCGTCCCCCTGCCGGACGTAGCGCGCGTACGTCACACACCCGACGCACCTTCCCCGATGTGGTGAAAGCTCATCAGATGTCTGGCGTGCCCCGACGGATCGGGTCACGCTGGACGGGGGTCTCCGGGGGGATGACGATGCACGTGCGAAGTGGGTGGGGGACGCGCGCCGCGTTCGCGGCGGCGGTCGCGGTGCTGCTCACCGGCTGTCAGAGCGCGCCGGGCGGCGCCGGGAAGGAGGGCGGTCCGGGCGAGCGGCGTGCGGCGTCGCCTACGCCGGTCCGGCAGTCCGGGTACGGGGCGGTGTTCCTCGCGATCGACGAGTGCAGCTCCTTCGGCCGGACCAGTTTCACCGAGGTGTCCTGCGAGAGCGAACGGGCGGCGGCCCGGGTCGTCGCCCGCCACGACGGGACCGTGCGCGGCGGGCCGCGCTGCCCGGCCACCACCGACTTCGTGCTGCACATCAGCGAGCAGCGCCCCTCCTCCGACGAGGACGGCGACGGCACGGTGCCGCGCGGCTACGCCTGTATGCGCCACCTCCAGCCGCCGCACCCCGGCGATCCGGGCGGCGGGGGCGGGCCGCGCACCATCGTCGGCGACTGCGTCTACGACCTGGGCGACGGCAAGGTCCGCGAGACCGCGTGCGACGGCAGCGAGAAGCGGGAACCGGAGTTCAAGGTGGTGAAGGCCGTGGACGACCGGTCGAAGTGCCCGGCGTCCACGGCCCTCTACGTCCGGCTCGGCGGCACGTCACCGGTGGGCTGCGCCCGCCCGGTGTAGTCCCGCGTCACCCCTTACGGACGCAGCGTCCGCTCCTGCTCGACGTTCCGCTTGTCCAGCTTGGCGTCGAACTTCGCCAGCGGCTTCGCCGCCGCCGGGTTCTCCCGGACCGTGCTCGGCGTGACGTCCGCCCAGTCGAGGATGCGGGCCGTGGCCAGCGCCTTCTCCTCGGCGACCAGACCGGCCACGTTCGCACCGTGGTTCATGCCGGGTGCGGTGAGGACGTACGAGTCACGCGCGCCGTGCCCGAGACGGAACGGCTCGGCGCCCCACGGGTCGTTCTCGCCGTACACGAACAGCATGTGCTCGGCGTTGTGGCGGACCCAGGAGTCGACGTCCCGCATGGCCCACGGCTCGAACCTCATGTCGATCGAGCGGGGCACGAAGTTGCGCGGCGGCTGGTAGCCGTAGCGGACGTACTTCTTCTCGATGTGCGGGAAGTGGATGGTCGGCGCGCCGAGCTGCGTACCGGCCTGGTAGTAGTACGGCGTGTACGGGCTCAGGCCCTGGTCCGTGTAGAACGAGAACCCGGAGATCGTGTCGATCGAGGTCCAGATCTCGTCGTCGGTGGCGTTCTTCGCGTCCGCCGGGATCTGCTCGCAGTCGGCGAGGGTGCTGTACTGCCAGAAGCCCCACACGTAGTCGAGGACGACGGCCTCGTAGGCCCGGTCCAGGCTGCCGATGGTGTCGAAGGTGTAGCCGTTCTCGGCGGCGAGCGCCTCGTACTTCTCCTTCAGCGGCTCCCGGCGCACCAGCGCCTCGCGCTGCACTCCGTTCAGCCGGTCGCGGCACTCCTTGGTGCCGACGCCCGCGAAGAAGCGGTCGTAGGCCGAGTCCTCCCTGTTCACCACGTCGTTGGGGGCGACGTAGGCGACCACGCCGTCCATGTCACGCGGGTAGAAGCGCTCGTAGTAGGTGGCGGTCATGCCGCCCTTGGAGCCGCCGGTGGAGATCCAGTTCTCGGAGTAGATCTTCTTCAGGGCCTTGAAGATACGGTGCTGGTCGCTGGCGGCCTGCCAGATGTCCAGCTTCGACCAGTCGGCCGGCTCGGGCCGGGACGGGGTGAAGAAGCGGTACTCCATGGAGACCTGGTTGCCGTCCACGATCTGGGTCGGCTCGGCGCGGCGGGGCGTCGTGGAGACGCTGTAGCCGCCCGTGTAGAAGACGGTCGGCCGCGCGGTGTCCTTGTGCAGCACGGTGATCCGCTGCTGGAACGTGCCCTTGGAGGGCCTGCGGTGGTCGACCGGCTGGGTGTAGTTGAGGACGAAGAAGCGGTACCCGGTGTACGGCTTCTCCTCGATCAGGCTCATGCCCGGAACGGAGAGCAGTCTCTCCTTGATGTCAGTGGTGCCGGTGGCCTCCGGCTCGGCGGCGGTGGCCGCCCCGGCCGTACTCAGTGTGCCTATGAGCACCGTGAGCGCCAGCAGCCATCTGAGCGCCTTGCGCATGCGCACTCCCCTGTGAGACAGATGTGCGCCGGAAGCTACTGGACCAACTCCCCGCAGCACCAGGGGACATAGGGATAACCCTCTGTCGGCGAGGGGTCAGCACAGGATCCAGCCGGAGCTGACGGACCCCCCGCCGACCCTGCCCTTCACCCACACGCAGCGGCGGCCGGCGTGCACGGTCACCGGTCCGGCGTGGTACTTGAAGTCGCCCTCGTCGACGACCGGGCGGCCCCCGCGCGCCTGTACGCTCACCGACATCTTCCGTTTGGTGCCGGGCTTCTTGGTGAGGGTGACGGCACAGACGTAGCCGCCCCGCTTGTAGACGACCACCGAGCCGGTGGAGAACGGCAGGGTGCGCACCTTGCGCCCGGCGCAGGAGGAGGCGGCGTGCGCGTCGTCCGGCGCGGCGACCGCGAGCAGCCCCGAGGCGGTCAGCACCGCAAGGCCGAGCGCGAGTCGCCGGCGTATCGCTCCACTGCCCACAGTCGTCCTCCCGTACCGCGCCCGCCGCGTCGGGCGGCGTACGCGTGTACGGACGCATGACGTAGGCCGGATGGTTGCGCCGGGGGCGCCGCCCCTCACGCCGGCGCCGTCACGTCCTCCCCGACGAACGTCCGCCACAGCGCGGCGTACTTGCCGCCGAGCCGCAGCAGTTCGTCGTGCGTGCCGTCCTCCGCGACCCGGCCGTGGTCCATCACGATCACCCGGTCGGCGCGGGCGGCGGTGGTCAGGCGGTGGGCGACGACCAGCGTCGTACGACGTCCTGCCAGGCGGTCGGTCGCCTGGTTGACCTGCGCCTCGGTGGCCAGGTCGAGCGCGGCCGTCGCCTCG
This sequence comes from Streptomyces sp. NPDC053426, assembly GCF_055585405.1. Classification (NCBI taxonomy): domain Bacteria; kingdom Bacillati; phylum Actinomycetota; class Actinomycetes; order Kitasatosporales; family Streptomycetaceae; genus Streptomyces; species Streptomyces sp. NPDC053426. The sequence continues at coordinate 156,207 of NZ_JBVJKE010000006.1, forward strand.
TCGAGCAGCAGCACGTCCGGGTCGACCAGTTCGGCGCGGGCCAGCGCGATGAGCTGGCGCTGTCCGGCGGACAGGTTGCGGCCGCGTTCGGCGACCTCGTGGAGGTAGCCGCCGTCCAGCGTGGCGATCATCTCGTGCGCGCCGACCGCGCGGGCCGCCGCCTCCACCTCGGCGTCGCCGGCGTCCGGGCGGCCGTAGGCGATGGCGTCGCGGACGGTGCCGGGGAAGAGGTACGCCTCCTGCGGTACGACCCCGAGCCGGTGCCGGTACGCGGTGATGTCCAGGTCCCTCAGGTCCGTGCCGTCGACGGTGACCCGCCCGCCGGTCGGGTCGTAGAACCGGGCGACCAGCTTGACCAGCGTGGACTTGCCCGCGCCGGTCTCGCCGACGAAGGCGACGGTCTGTCCGGCGGGGACGGTGAGGTCGATGCCGTCGAGCGCCTCCTCGCCGTCCCCGTAGGCGAAGCGCACGTCCTCGAAGGCGATCTCCCCGCGCAGGGACGGCACGTCGAGCGGCTTCGCGGCGGTCCCCGTGGAGGCCGGCTCCCGCAGCAGCTCCTGGATGCGGCCCAGCGAGACGGACGCCTGCTGGTAGCCGTCGAAGACCTGGGAGAGCTGCTGCACCGGCGCGAAGAACAGGTCGATGTAGAGCAGGTACGCGACCAGCGAGCCGATCGCCAGCGTCCCGTCGTCGACCCGGCCCCCGCCCACGACCAGCACGGCCGCGGCCGCGATCGAGGACAGGAACTGCACGAACGGGAAGTACACCGAGATCAGCCACTGGCCCCGTATGCGCGCCTCGCGGTAGTCGGCGCTGCGCTCGGCGAACCGGCGTCCGCCGTCCCGCTCGCGGCGGAACGCCTGCACGATCCGCAGCCCCGCCACCGACTCCTGCAGATCGGCGTTGACCACCGACACCCGCTCCCGCGCCAGCTCGTACGCCTTCACGCTGGCCCGGCGGAAGAAGTACGTGCCGACGATCAGCGGGGGCAGGGTGGCGAAGACGACGAGGGCGAGCCCGACGTCGAGGACCAGCAGGGCGACCATGATGCCGAAGAAGGTGACCACCGAGACGAACGCCGTGACCAGGCCCGTCTGCAGGAACGTCGACAGCGCGTCGACGTCCGTCGTCATCCGGGTCATGATCCGGCCGGTCAGCTCGCGCTCGTAGTAGTCCAGGCCGAGCCGCTGGAGCTGGGCGAAGATCTTCAGCCGCAGCGCGTAGAGCACGCGTTCGCCGGTGCGTCCGGTCATCCGGATCTCGCCGGTCTGCGCCGACCACTGGGCGATCACGGCGAGCAGGCCCAGCAGGGAGGCCGCCCAGACCGCGCCGAGGGCGGCCTGGGTGACGCCCTGGTCGATGCCGTGCCGGATCAGCACCGGCAGCAGCAGGCCCATCCCGGCGTCCACGGCGACCAGGCCGAGGCTGATGAGGAGGGGGGTGCGGAAGCCGCGCAGGAGGCGGCGCAGGCCGTAGGAGTCCTCGGGCCGGACGGCCTGGTCCTCGTCGACGTCGGGGACGTCGTTCGCCGGGGGCAGCGCCTCCACCTGGGCGAGGAGCTCCGGGGTGGCCGGGGTGCCGGCCAGCGCGGCGTCCTTGGGTTCGCGGTCGCCGGTCCACAGCCGGGGCGTGACCCCGCGCTCGGCGTCGAACTCGGCGTCCAGCTCCGCGCGGACCGAGGTGTCCTCCTCCCGCGGCCCGGCGGGCGGGGTGTGGCCCGGGGAGACGGCGCCCAGCTCGTCGGGGTCGGTGAGCAGCCTGCGGTAGAGGGCGGAGCGCCGCTGGAGCTCGTCGTGGGTGCCGATGGCGGCGAGCCGGCCGCCGTCGAGGACGGCGATGCGGTCGGCGAGGTTGAGGGTGGAGCGGCGGTGGGCTATCAGCAGCGTCGTACGGCCCCGCATGACCCCCTTCAGCGCCTCGTGGATCTCGTGCTCGACGCGGGCGTCCACGGCGGAGGTCGCGTCGTCCAGGACCAGCAGGCGCGGGTCGGTGAGGATGGCGCGGGCCAGGGCGACGCGCTGGCGCTGGCCGCCGGAGAGGGTCAGGCCGTGCTCGCCGACGGTGGTGTCGTAGCCGTCGGGCAGCTCGTCGATGAACCGGTCGGCCTGGGCGGCGCGGGCGGCGGCGGCGATCTGCTCGTCGGTGGCGTCAGGGCGGCCGTACGCGATGTTGGCGCGCACGGTGTCGGAGAAGAGGAAGGAGTCCTCGGGGACCAGCCCGATCGCGGCCCGCAGGGACTCGGTGGTCAGCTCGCGCACGTCGTGGCCGCCGACGAGCACGGCGCCGTGGGTGACGTCGTAGAAGCGCGGCAGGAGCAGGGAGACGGTGGACTTGCCGGAGCCGGAGGCGCCGACGACGGCGAGGGTCTCCCCGGGGCGGATCTCGAAGGAGAGGCCGTCCAGGACCGGCCGGCCGGGGTCGTAGCCGAAGGAGACGTCGTCGAACTCGACGGTCGCCGGGGCGTCGGCGGGCAGCTCCTTGGTGCCGTCGGTCAGGGACGGCTCGGTGTCGATCAGCTCCAGGACGCGTTCGGTGCCGGCGCGGGCCTGCTGGCCGACGGTGAGCACCATGGCGAGCATCCGGACCGGGCCGACGAGCTGGGCGAGGTAGGTGGAGAAGGCGACGAACGTACCGAGCGTGATGTGCCCGCGTACGGCGAGCCAGCCGCCGAGCGCCAGCATCGCCACCTGGCCGAGGGCGGGGACGGCCTGGAGGGCCGGGGTGTACCGGGAGTTCAGCCGGATGGTGCGCAGCCGCCCCGCGAACAGCCGCCGTCCGACCTCGCGCAGCTTGCCGGTCTCCTGCTCCTCCTGCCCGAAGCCCTTCACCACGCGCACGCCGCTGACCGCGCCGTCGACCACCCCGGCGACGGCTCCCGCCTGCGCCTGCGCGTACCAGGTGGAGGGGTGCAGCCGGGTGCGGCTGCGCTTGGCGATCCACCACAGGGCGGGGGCGACGGCGAGCGCGACGGCGGTGAGCGGCAGCGACAGCCACGCCATGATCACGAGGGAGATCAGGAACAGCAGGAGGTTGCCGATGGTCATCGGCAGCATGAAGAGCAGGCTCTGGATGAGCTGGAGGTCGCTGGTGGCGCGTCCGACGACCTGCCCGGTGGACAGCTCGTCCTGGCGTCTGCCGTCGAGCCGGGTGATCGTCCCGTACATCTCGGTCCGCAGGTCGTGCTGGACGTCGAGGGCGAGCCGGCCACCGTAGTAGCGGCGGACGTAGGTGAGGACGTAGACGGCGAGCGCTGCCCCGACGAGCAGACCGGCCCAGGTGGTCATGGACCTGGTCTTGTCGCCGATGACGTCGTCGATGATCACCTTGGTGATCAGCGGGACCAGCGCCATCACGGCCATGCCGCCGAGGGAGGAGCCCAGCGCGAGGACGACGTCCTTGGGATGACGCCACGCGTATCCGGCCAGTCGCCGTGCCCATCCCCGTTGCGGTGTCACGCGGTGCCCTCCGATCGTCCTGATCTACCGGAAGGCACCAACGCGGCCGACGGCGGATTTCATCCCTCCGCGATGTTCAGAGGCGTACGCGCAGAGCGTAGAGGCGGGTGGTCTGGTTCTCGTTCTGGTTGTCGTCGCTGACCAGGAGGAGGTTCAGGCGGCCCTTGGACCGGCCGGTGACGGTCATGCCCTCGATGTTGTCGAGGAGGGGATTGATCTGGGGCTGCTCGGCGGTGGCGCCGAGGGTGGGGCAGTCGGTGAGGTCGGCGAGCAGAGTCTTGTCGTACGCGGTGCCGTGGCGGTCGGCCAGGTGGAGCCGGACGGTGTTGCCGACGCCGGAGGTGAAGCCGCGCTCCAGGACGAGCAGCCGTCCGCCGGGGGTGGCGGTGATCTCGGAGACGCCGTGGCCCGGGTCGGTCCGGTAGGTGTACTGCGCGCCGGTCCTGAAGGCGCCGTGGGCGGTGCGCCGCCAGGTCTGGAGGCGGACCTGGTCGTCGGGGTCGCCGGCGAGGGGGTACTCCATGGACGCGATCAGGGTGCGTCCGCCGGGGAGGAGGGTCAGCCCCTCGAAGCTGCCGTTGGTCCGGGCGCGCGTACGGAGTTCCTCGGGTACGGGGAGCCGGTCGAGGATCTTCCCGTCACGGGAGTAGCGGCGCACGGTGGGCTCGGTCTCGGAGGAGACGAGGTACGTCCCGTCCCCGTCGACGACCAGCCCTTCCGCGTCGAGCGCGGCCCCGTTCTCGTCGGCGAGCGGGATCACGCCCTCGGGCCGCAGGGTGCGGGCGTCCAGCCGGAACAGGGCGGAGCGGTCGGAGAGGGCGGCGACCGTGCGGTGACGGTCCGGGGCGAGGGCGGAGAGGTTGCCGACGTAGGTGCCGTCGTACGTCGTCTTGTCGAGGGCGTCGGAGAAGCGGTCGACGGAGACGGACGGGGAGCAGGCCCCGCCGCCGTGCGCGGCGGCGGGGCCGGCGGCCGTGAGGCAGGTGGCGGCCGCGAGGGCGGCGGTGACGGTGGCGAGGATCGGTCGCAGGCGCATGGGCGGCACCGTAGGGCAGCCGGGTGACGGCCGGTCACCTCTTACCGACACATGACCGACACCTCTCCTTCACCCCCGCGCATACATGTCCATGTCACGCTTCGATCGGCCTTTCAATCAACCCGCGTAGATCGGACGCCCCCATGCCCGTGACACCCATACGCCGCCGCTGGAAGACCCTCGCCCTGGCCACCTCGGCCGTCCTGGTCGGCCTCGCCGTCCCCGCGCTGAACGCCCCCACCGCCGGCGCCGCGACCACCGCGTACGACGACACGTACTACGCCGACGCGATCGGCAAGTCCGGCACGGCGCTGAAGGACTCCCTGCACACGATCATCAGCGACCAGACGAAGCTCTCGTACTCGGCCGTCTGGAACGCCCTGAAGGTCACCGACCAGGACCCGAACAACAGCAACAACGTGATCCTGCTGTACTCGGGCATCTCCCGCAGCAAGTCCCTCAACGGCGGCGACGTGGGCGACTGGAACCGCGAGCACGTGTGGGCCAAGTCCCACGGCGACTTCGGCACCGCCACCGGCCCCGGCACCGACCTGCACCACCTGCGCCCCGAGGACGTCCAGGTCAACTCGATCCGCGGCAACAAGGACTTCGACAACGGCGGCAGCTCGTTCACCAACAGCGGCGGCAGCCTGACCGACTCCAACTCCTTCGAGCCGCGCGACGCGGTCAAGGGCGACGTGGCCCGCATGATCCTCTACATGGCCGTCCGCTACGAGGGCACCGACGGCTGGCCCGACCTGGAGCCCAACGACTCCGTCACCAACGGCAGCGACCCGTACCACGGCCGCCTCTCGGTCCTGAAGCAGTGGCACCAGGAGGACCCGCCGAGCGCGTTCGAGGAACGCCGCAACGAGGTCATCCACGACTCCTACCAGCACAACCGCAACCCGTTCATCGACCACCCGGAGTGGGTCGAGGCGATCTGGTAGCCACCGAGCGGGCGCCCCGGGTCCGCACGCCCCGCGCGTGCGGCGCCCGCCGCCCGGCGGGAGGCACCCCCGCCGAGCCTCCGGTTCGCTCCATCAGGTGGTGTGGACGGCGGACCGGGCCGATCGCCCCCTCCCCGCCGTGACCCTGGAATCACCCCGGCACGTCCGCCGGGGCGATTCCATGCCTCCACGACGCCTTACTGGAGAGTGCCGTGAAGACTCGTTCCTGGTCCCTCGCCGCCGCCCTCGCCCTGACCGCCCTCCTGCTGCCGGCCCACGCCGCGTCCGCCGCCCCGGCCGCACCCCCGTCGTGCCCCGACGGGTCGGTCTGCTTCTGGAGCGACGAGGGCTTCGACGGCGACTACTGGGAGTGGACCGCGCGCAGCGGCTACCGCGACATGCCGCCCCGCCTCCACGACCACGTCGGCTCGTTCGTCGCCAGTACCCGGGCCTGCTTCGTGAACTGGCAGCCCGTCGAGAAGCGGGACGTCTTCAACGGCGACTGGCGCTCCCGCTACCTCGGCGACTTCGGCGGACGCATCGACGGGGTCGGTCCGGGCGGCTGCTGACCCGCACGATCCGGGACGCCGCGGTCAGCGGGTACGGCTCCGTCGCTCCGTTCCTCAGGGACCCGCGGGCCGCTCCGCCCGGACCTCGGCGTACCAGGCGCGGGCCGCGACGGTCTCGGGGTGCTCCTCGCCCAGGATCGCGGCCCGCTGCTCGGCCACCTCGCGCGCGCTGTCGGCGGCCTGCTCCCGCTTGCCCTGCGCGTGCTGGGCGCGGCTGAGCTGGATGAGCACCCCGAGGACCAGCGGATGGTCGTCCCCGTACCCGGCCCGCTGTCCGGCGAGCACCCGGCGGAAGAGGTCCTCGGCCTCGGCGCCCCGGCCGGAGCGCAGGAGTCCCCGCGCCAGTGCGTCACGCGCCCACACGGTCACCAGGTGGTCGGGGCCGAGACGGCGTTCGCAGTCCCCCGCCAGCTCCTCGGCCGCCGTCGTGTAACCGTCGAACTCGTCCTGCGCGAGGCGGAGTTCCAGCATCTCGCAGCGGGTCTTGAGGGTGGCGACGTGGTCCTCGCCGAGCGTGTGGCGGCGACCGTCCAGGACTGTTTCCAGCAGCGTACGGGCCTGTGCCAGGTCGCCCAGGCGGTGCAGCACCCGCTGCAGTTCGTAGGCCGCGTCCAGGGTGCGCTCGTCATGGGGTCCGAGCGTGCGCAGCGCGTCCTGGTGGACCGGCCGCAGGAGGTCGGCGGCTTCGGCGTACCGGCCGAGTCTGAACAGGACGGGCCCCTGGCCCGACCGGGCCTCGACGGTGGCCGGGTCCTCGTCCCCCAGGTGTTCCGCGGCCGTCTTCGCGGCGGTGGAGGCCAGGGCCAGCGCGGCGGTCCAGTCCCCCGCCTCGTACACCAGCCGCGCGACACGGGCCGCGATCCGTACGGATTCCGCCGTCACCAGGCCGTGGCGGTGGGACCGGTGCAGCAGGCCGGTCGCGTGCGGTGCCAGGAGCCGCACCTGGGAGCGGGCCCGCGGTGACGCGGCGCCCTCCCGCGGCAGTGCCGCCCGCAGCAGCCGGCCCGCCGCTCCCGCCAGGAGTTCGCGCTCCGCGTCGGGCACGCCCGTGGCGACGCTGTCCAGCAGGACCCCGTGGGCCTTCACGCAGCGGTGCCCGTCCGTCTCGACCAGGTCGATCAGCGAGTGGTCGAGGAGCGCGCGCAGGGCCGGTTCGACGCGGGTGGCGGTCAGCGGCGGATCGAGGCGATCGAGCTCGTCGATCCCGCCCTGTGCCGCCGGCATCAGCAGTGACAGCGGCACGGGGTCCGCCGCCCAGAAGGAGAGCAGCCGCAGCAGGGCCGTCGCCTCCGGCAGGCCGCCTTCCGCCAGGCCGTCCAGCGAGAGCTGCCATGTGCGGCCCACGAGGTGGCGGGAGTGTCCGCCGCCGGTCGCCGGAGCCCCCCGGTCGACCAGGGCCGTCGACTCCTCGCTCAGTTTCCGGTCGTACTCGTCCATGGACCACGACTCCAGCAACTGGTGGGCCAGATGCGCCCCGGCCAGGGTCAGTGCCAGGGGCAGGCAGCCCAGGCGGCGGGCGACCTTCCGCGCGGACTCCCGCGTACCCGCGTCCGGGGCCAGGTCACGCAGGACCAGGGCCGCGTCCTCCAGGGGAAGCACACCGAGCCGGTGGCTGCTCACCCCCGGGGTGTGCCACAGCGGGGAGGCCGCGTGGCGGGTGGTCACCAGCACCGTCCCCGAGGGGCTCGGGCGCAACCAGGCGCCTTCCTCCAGGATGGCGGGGTCGTCGGCGTTGTCGAGGACCAGCAGCCAGGGCTGTGCCGAGTGGTCCAGGTGGTGCCAGACCAGGTCGGCCGCGGCGCGTTGGCCGCCGGCCGCGGCGGCCAGTTCGCCGTCGGCGGCACCGCGGTCACCGGCGACGGCGAGCATGCCGGCGCGCAGGGACACCCGTTCGGAGGCGTTGACCCACAGGCCGACGCGGCCGTGGTCCCGTACGGCCTCGGTGAACAGTGCCTGGGCGACGGCGGTCTTGCCGCAGCCGCCCATTCCGTGCAGGACCTGGATGCCGCCGCCGGGTCCGGCCACGGCGGCCCGCAGGCGCTCCATGAGGTCGGTGCGGTCCCGCAGGACGCCGGGCGTGCGACCGACCAGGGGCATGCGGACGGAGTCGGGGGCGGTTCCCCGGGGTTCGGCCGGGCCCGTCCACGGGTGTCCGAACAGCGGGGCCGAGCCCGGGGCGTAGTGGTGGACGTGTTCCTCGATGTACTGGTCGCCACCGGTCTGGTAGATCCGGGCGCTGCCCGAGGCGTGGCCCCGCATCGGTCTCGGCACGCTCATCGTTCGGTGATGTGCTGGTCGCGCCCGGCCTGGTAGACGCGGGCGCGGCCCGACGCGCGGGCCTGCAGACGGACCTGCCGCGCCTCCGGTTCCTCCGGAAGCGACGGGTTCAACTCGTCCAGGATGCGCCGCAGTTCGTCGGCGGCCTCCGGCTGGGCGAGCAGGAACCGCCGTACGCGGCCCTGCCATTCGGCGGTCAGCTCGGTCTCGGCTTCGGTGTCGCCGGCCTCGCGCGCGAGGAGCAGTTCCGCACGGCCCGCTTCCAGTTCCTCACCGACGCTCTCGGCTCTGGCGGGCTGGAAACGGCGCCACAGGGCGACCATGCCGTCCCGCGTCGACTCCCAGGCGTTCGTGACCATCAGTGTGACGACGGTCGTGCCCGCCGTCCCCGCCAGCGCGGCGATCTCCGGATCCATGGTCCCCCCTACGGCCGGCTCCCGATCCTAGGGCTCCGGACCGCTCGCGGCACAGGGTTTCATTCCGCGTGCGTCGGCGCGAACATCCGCAGCACGGCGGGGAGTACGACCACCGCGGGGCCCGGTGTCGTCAGGGCCTTCGCGAGGTCCTGTTCCAGGGTCTCGGGGCTGGTCCGCAGGCCGGGCACGCCGAAGGACTCCGCCAGGGCCACGTAGTCGGGGCGGGTCAGTTCCGTCGCCGTGGGTTCGCCGAAGGCGTCGGTCATGTACTCGCGGAGGATGCCGTAGCCGCCGTCGTCGACGATGAGCCAGGTGACGTCGAGGTCGTACTGGCGGGCCGTGGCCAGCTCGGCGACGGAGTACAGGGCGCCGCCGTCCCCGGAGACCGCCAGCACCGGGCGGGTGGGGTCGGCGACCGCCGCGCCGAGGGCGGCCGGGAAGCCGTAGCCGAGGCCGCCGGCGCCCTGGGCGGAGTGCAGGTGGTTGGGGCCCATGGCGTCGAACGCGGACCAGGCCCAGTAGGCCAGGATCGTCATGTCCCAGAAGGACGGCGAATTCGTGGGGAGGGCGCGGCGGACGGCCGTCAGCACCCGCTGTTCCAGGGTGAGTTCCTGGGCGGCGATGCGTTCGCGTACGCGGCCCAGCAGGTCCCGTACGCGCTCCGGGGCCGTCGTGTCCTCGCGCGGTTCCACCGTCTCCAGGAGCGCCTGGAGCGCGAGCCGGGCGTCGGCGTGGATGCCGAGGCCCGGGTGGTTGGACTCCAGTTTGCCGAGGTCGGCCTCGATCTGGACGACCCGGCCGCGCGGCTTGAACGTGTGGTAGTTCGAGGAGAGTTCACCGAGACCGGAGCCGACGACCAGCAGGACGTCCGCGTCCTCCAGGAAGTCGGTGGTGTGGCGGTCCTCCAGCCAGGACTGGAGCGACAGCGGGTGCGTCCAGGGGAAGGCGCCCTTGCCGCCGGGGGTGGTGACGACGGGGGCCTGCACGCGCTCGGCGAGCTGCCTCAGCTTGCCGGAGGCGTCGGAGCGGACCACTCCCCCGCCCGCGATGATCGCGGGGCGGGCGGCGTTCGCCAGCAGGTGGGCGGCGAGTGCGGTGAGTTCGGGGCGCGGGGGCAGCTCGTCGGGGGTGGCGTCCATCGCCGTCACCACGGGCAGGATCGTCTCCGCGAGGAGCACGTCCTGCGGGATCTCCACCCACACCGGCCCGTGCGGGACGGTCAGCGCCGACTTCCAGGCCTCGGCGATCGCCGACGGGATCTGGGACGCCGTGCGCACGGTGTGGACGGACTTGACCACGCCCCGGAACGAGGCCGACTGGTCGGGGAGTTCGTGCAGATAGCCGTGGCGGCCACCGCCGAGCCCGGCCGTCGGGACCTGGCTGCTGATCGCCAGCACCGGCGCCGAGGCCGCCGCCGCCTCCTGGAGCGCGGCCAGGGAGGTCAGCGCTCCCGGGCCGGTCGACAGCAGCAGCGGGGCGGCCTCGCCGGTGATCCGGCCGTACGCGTCCGCCGCGAACCCGGCGTTGTTCTCCACGCGCAGGCCGACGTAGCGCAGGTCGGAGCGGCGCAGGGCGTCGAACACGCCGAGGGCGTGCTGGCCGGGCAGGCCGAAGACGGTGGTCGCGCCGAGCCCGGCCAGGGTCTCCACGACCAGGTCCCCGCCGTTGCGGCCGGGGGGAGGATTCAGCGCCGCCTCCGTCTGCGCGGCGGTCGGGCGGAGCACCAGGTCGTGGTCGTGGGTCACTGCGCGCGGGCCTCCGCAATCTGACGGGACATGATCGTGGTCAGCTCGTACGCCGTGTGGGACGCGGCCACCGAGGTGATCTCGGCGTGATCGTACGCGGGGGCCACCTCGACGACGTCCGCCGAGACCAGGTTGCAGGAGGCCAGCCCGCGCAGGATCTCCAGCAGCTCGCGGGAGGTCATGCCGCCGGCCTCGGGGGTGCCGGTGCCGGGGGCGTGGGCCGGGTCCAGGCAGTCGATGTCGATGGAGATGTACAGCGGGCGGTCGCCGATGCGCTGGCGGAGCTGGTCGGCGACCTCGTCGGCGCCCCGGCGGTAGACGTCCGCGGAGGTGACGATGCCGAAGCCCATCTTCTCGTCGTCGGTGAGGTCCTGCTTGCCGTAGAGCGGGCCGCGGGTGCCGACGTGGGAGAGGGCGGAGGTGTCGAGGATGCCCTCCTCCACCGCCCGGCGGAACGGGGTGCCGTGGGTGTACTCGGCGCCGAAGTAGGTGTCCCAGGTGTCGAGGTGGGCGTCGAAGTGGAGCAGGGCGACCGGGCCGTGCTTCTTGGCCACCGAACGGAGCAGCGGCAGGGCGATGGTGTGGTCGCCGCCCAGGGTCATCAGGCGGGCTCCGGTGCCGAGGAGGTCGTCGGCGGCGGCCTCGACCGTCTCCACGGCCTCGTTGATGTTGAACGGGTTCACGGCGATGTCGCCGCCGTCCGCGACCTGGGCGAGGGCGAAGGGGGAGGCGTCCTGCGCCGGGTTGTAGGGGCGCAGCAGCCGGGACGCCTCACGGATGGCGTTGCCGCCGAAGCGGGCACCCGGCCGGTAGGAGACGCCCGAGTCGAAGGGCACGCCCACCACGGCGACGTCGGCGCGGCCGACCTCGTCCAGACGGGGCAGCCGGGCGAAGGTCGCGGGACCGGCGTACCGGGGGACGCGGGAGGAGTCGACGGGGCCGCGGGGCGTCTCGTTGCTGCTCATGGGACTGCCTTCTTTCCTGCTCTTCGCCTTGGATCGTGCATCCGCCCGCACCCGCGGGCTGCCGGTCTGTCCCGACCATAGAGCGGCGGAAAGCACCTGCGAAGTGTACGTTTCATCCATTCCCGCCGCACGGAATGGAGGAAGTGTCCAGCATGTCGGACCCCATGGTTCCCCCCACGCCACCCGTGCGTCTGGACGCACTCCTGGCACGCGAGGACCTCGGACTGCGCCGGGTCGCCGGGCCCGACGACCCCGGCACCGTCGTGCACTGGGCGCACGCCTCGGAGATGGCGGACCCGTACCCGTACCTGCTGGGCGGGGAGCTGCTGCTGTCGGCGGGGGTGCACATCCCGGAGGGGGCGGGCGCGGGGTACTTCGACGCGTACGTCTCGCGGATCGTGGCGGCGGGCGGGGCGGCGCTCGGGTTCGGCGTGGCACCGGTGCACGAGGCGGTGCCGGAGGCGCTGGCGGAGGCGTGCGAGATGCACGGCCTGCCGCTGCTGGAGGTGCCGCCGCGGACCACGTTCTCGGGGGTGGCGCGGGCGGTCTGGCAGCTCATGGCGCAGGCCCGCCTGGCGGAGCTGCGCCGGGTCACGGAGGCCCAGCAGAGCCTCGCCACCGCGGCGTCCCGCCCGGACCCGGTCCGCCCGGTCCTCCACCAACTGGCCCAACGAATCGGCGGCTGGGCCGCCCTGTACACCCCGGACACCACAGAACTCACCACCGCGGGAACCCCCCCACCCCCCGAGACAAGACAGTCCCTGGCGAACCTGGCCAAGGTGCTACGCCCCGACACGACCACCCCAGCCGCGGACAGCCGCACCGCCCCAGCCGCGGGCAGTCGTGCCGCTGGGGCGGCACGGGTGGGCGCGGCGGCACCCGGCGAACGCCGGCCAGTGACGCCCGCACCCGGCGAGCACCGACAAGCGGCGCCCACCCCCACCTCCGCCAGCGACACGGTCGACGGCACCCACCTCGCCGCCTACGCCCTCGGCCCGGAACACGGGTACGTACTCGGCGTGGCCTCGCCACAACGCGACCCGGGAAACCACACCATCGCCTCCGTCGCAGCCGTCCTGCTCACCCTCCTCACCGGCCGGCAACAGAGCGGCACCGCAGCAGCCCGCTCCTCCGCACTCGTACGACTCCTGCTGGGCGCCCCGCCCGAGGACGTGGCCCCCCTGCTCGGCGGAGAGCGCTGGCAAGTGGTCCACGCCCGGCCGGACGGCCCCACCCCACCGGACCCCCTGACCACCTCCGCGCTCGGCACGGCGCTCGGCTCCACCCTGGTCGACCCGACCGGCGAGGCCGTACGCGTCCTGGTGCCCGCCGACCGCCCCGTGGAGCCCCTTCCCGGCTGGACCCTCGGCGTCAGCACCGCCGCCGCCCCGCCCGACTGGCCGGACGCCGACACCCAGGCCGCCCGCGCCCTGGCCCGGGCCCGCGCCACCCGCGCCCCGCTGCTCCGGCACGGCGACCGTCCCGCCCTCGCCGACCTCGTCCCGCCGCACGACGCGGACGCCCACGCCCGAGCGCTGCTCGCGCCGATAGCGGCCGCCCCCGCCCTCACGGACACCCTGCGCACCTGGCTCTCCCTGCACGGCAGCTGGGACCGTACGGCGGTGGCGCTGTCCGTGCACCGCAACACCGTGCGGCAGCGCATCGCGCGGTGCGCGGCGCTGCTGGAGGCGGACCTGGACGACCCGGACGTACGGATGGAGCTGTGGTTCGCGCTGCGGCGCACATGAGGCCGTACGGGCGGTACTGAGTAGCCGTACGGAGTCGGCTGAGTACGCGTGACGCACGTCCCAGCGCGCGATACGCCAGGGACGCCCACAGGCCGCTGCCCCACAATGGGGGGCATGCCGATACCCGGGACACCCAGCCGCGCCGAACTCGTCGAACACCTGGTCGCCACCCGCATCGCGGGCGATGTCGCCACGCCGCGCGAGAACAACCTCTCCCACTACCGCAAACTGGCGAACGGCGACCGCCACTTCTGGCTCGGCCTGGAGCTCGGCGACCGCTGGACCGACGAGCAGGACGTGCTGGCGGTGATGGCGGAGCGGGTCGGCGTCAACGACGACCCCGAGCACCGGTACGGGCAGGACACCATCGACCCGGAGCTGACCGTGGCCGGGCTGGAGCGCATGGCCGGGCGGCTGCGCAAGGCGGCGGACGGGCGGCAGCGGGTGCTATTCGCGACCGGCCACCCGGGCGGGCTGCTGGACGTGCACCGCGCGACGGCCGCCGCGCTGCGGGCCGCCGGCTGCGAGATCGTGGTCATCCCGGACGGGCTGACCACGGACGAGGGTTACGTGATGCAGTTCGCGGACGTGGCGGTGCTGGAGCACGGCGCCACGCTGTGGCACACCCATTCGGGTGAGCCGATGAAGGCCATCCTGACCGCTCTGGAGCGTGCGGGCCGCCCGCTGCCGGACCTGGTCGTCGCCGACCACGGCTGGGCGGGTGCGGCAGGACAGTACGGCGTCGACTCCGTGGGCTACGCCGACTGCAACGACCCGGCCCTGTTCGTCGCCGAGGCGGAGGGCACCGTCCAGGTCACGGTCCCCCTCGACGACCACGTCACCAGCCCCCGCCACTACGACCCGATGACGGCGTACCTGCTGGCGGAGGCCGGACTGGCGCAGTGAGGGAGCCCGCGCCGGCCGGGTGCGGGGGACACACCCGGCCGGCGCGGGCAGCCGGTGGACCCGAGGGTCAGCCGATGAACGGGACGGCGTCGGCGGGGTCGGCGTGCCAGTTGGTGGCGACGGGCCGGTCGACCGTCGCGGTGTCGGGGAGGCGCAGCGTGACGGCGTTCTCCTCGTCACCGGCGACCGAGAGGTGGAGCCGGTCGAACTGCACGCCGTTGTCGTCGTTGGTGCTCTTGGGGCTGATGCCGGCGTAGGCGGCGGTGGAGCCGCCGAGGACGACGTCCTCGCTGACGCTCTGCTCGGCGGGCGAGAGCTCGGTGGCGGGGTGGGAGCCGAAGGAGCCGGAGGGGAACACGCCCTCCAGGTGGCAGACGATGCCGGGCTTGGCCTTGGCGGTGACGAGGTAGTAGCCGCCCGCCTGCGTCTCGGACGTGACCTTGAGGTTCAGGTCGCTGGTCGCGCAGGGCCGGGTGGTGGAGCTGCCGCTGTCGGCGGTGGCCGTGGCGGTGGCGGCGCCGCCCAGGGCGAGCGCGGCGACGGCGGCCAGGGCGAGGCGGGCGGAGCGGGTGGCGAAGCGAGAACGCATGGTGGTCTCCATGGTGTGACGTGGTGGATCGGCCGGCGAGCTGCCGGGACACCGGCGGGCTGCCGGGATGACCGCAGCTTGTGCCGTGATCCGTCCCACCCGCCACACCGGACGCCCATCACGGGACGCCGGAACGCTGGAACGGCCGCTGACCTGCGCGGATGCCAACCGCATGGAACGGTCCGCTGGGACGCGGACAGCCGGCTCCCGTACGCGGGACACGTACGGGGGAGCCGGCTCAGGGGCGCGGGACGCGGACCACGCCCTCCTGGATGACCGAGACCGCGAGGCGGCCGTCCTGGGTGTAGATGCGGGCCTGGCCGAGGCCCCGGCCGCCGTGGGCCGAGGGGGACTGCTGGTCGTACAGGAGCCACTCGTCGGCGCGGAACGGGCGGTGGAACCACATCGCGTGGTCCAGGGAGGCGCCGACGACGTCGCCGACGGCCCAGCCGCCGCGCCCGTGGGCGAGGAGGACGGAGTCAAGGAGCGTCATGTCGGAGACGTACGTGGCGAGGACGACGTGCAGCAGGGGGTCGTCGGCGAGCTTGCCGTCGGTGCGGAACCAGACCTGGGAGTGGGGTTCGCGGGGCTCGCCGAAGCGGCCGTAGGGCGGCTCGTCGACGTAGCGCAGGTCGACGGCGGCACGGGCCTGGAGGAAGCGCTCCACGACCTCGGGGGCGAGGTGGGCGTAGCCGCGCAGGCGTTCCTGCGACGTGGGCAGCGTGGCCGGGTCGGGCGACGGCGGCATCGGCTCCTGGTGGTCCAGGCCCTCCTCGTACGTCTGGAAGGACGCCGAGAGGTGGAAGATCGGCTTTCCGTGCTGGACCGCGACCACCCGCCGGGTGGTGAAGGAGCGGCCGTCGCGGATCCGGTCGACGGTGTAGACGATCGGGGCGCCGGGGTCGCCGGGGCGCAGGAAGTACGCGTGCAGGGAGTGGGCGGGCCGGTCCTCGGGGACGGTCCGCCCGGCGGCGACCAGCGCCTGCGCCGCGACCTGCCCGCCGAAGACGCGGGGGACGACGGCGCTGCGGGAGTGGCCGCGGAAGATGTTCTCCTCGATCTGCTCGAGGTCGAGCAGATCGAGGAGATCCTGTAGTGCCTGACTCATGAGGTCAGTTGTATACAGCAGGGATTTCGGGGGGCTTACAGCCCCATGTCCTTGGCGATGATCGTCTTCATGATCTCGCTGGTGCCGCCGTAGATGCGGTTGACGCGGTTGTCCGCGTACAGGCGGGCGATGGGGTACTCGTTCATGTAGCCGTAGCCGCCGTGCAGCTGGAGGCAGCGGTCGATGACGCGGTGGGCGACCTCGGTGCAGAACAGCTTGGCGCTGGCGGCCTCGGCGGGGGTGAGCTCGCCGACGTCCAGGGCCTCGGTGGCGCGGTCGGCGACGGCCTCGGCGGCGTCCACCTCGGCCTGGCAGGCGGCCAGCTCGAACTTGGTGTTCTGGAAGTGGGCGACCGGCTTGCCGAAGACGGTGCGCTCCTGCACGTACTGCTTGGCGAACCGGACGGCGGCCTTGGCCTGCGCGTAGGCGCCGAAGGCGATGCCCCAGCGCTCGGAGGCCAGGTTGTGGCCGAGGTAGTAGAAGCCCTTGTTCTCCTCGCCGAGCAGGTCCTCGACGGGGACCTTGACGTCGACGAAGGCCAGCTCGGCGGTGTCGGAGGTCTTCAGGCCGAGCTTGTCGAGCTTGCGGCCCACCGAGTAGCCCTCGGACTTGGTGTCGACGGCGAACAGGGATATGCCGTGGCGGCGGTCCTCGGCCGTCGGGGCGGCGGTGCGGGCGCAGACGATCACCTTGTCGGCGTGGACGCCGCCGGTGATGAAGGTCTTGGCGCCGTTGAGGACGTAGTGGGAGCCGTCCTCGCTGAGCTTGGCGGTGGTCTTCATGCCCGCGAGGTCGGAGCCGGTGCCCGGCTCGGTCATCGCGATGGCCCACATCTCCTCGCCGGTGACGAACTTCGGCAGGTAGCGCTTCTTCTGCTCGTCGGTGGCGAGCATCTTGAGGTAGGGCAGGGCGAGCAGCACGTGCACGCCGGAGCCGCCGAACTGGACGCCCGCGCGGGCGGTCTCCTCGTAGAGGACGGCCTCGAACTTGTGGGTGTCCATGCCCGCGCCGCCGAACTCCTCGGGCACGCTGATGCCGAAGATGCCCAGCTCACCGAGCTTGTAGTAGAAGTCGCGGGGCGCCTGGCCCGCCGCGAACCACTCGTCGTAGACGGGGACGACCTCGGCCTCGATGAAGGCGCGGATGGTCTCCCGGAACGCCTCGTGATCCTCGTTGAAAACCGTACGGCGCACTGTCCGCCACCCTTCTCCGCGCCTAAACCGGCGCCGCTCTCGCGCACGTGGTTGCTCGCCGTCGGGGTTCCTCAATGGATGGTTGCGACCCGCATGGCTAAGCGCTTGCTCATCCAAGATACCGGCGAGTATCCACAGCCGTCCAGGGTGGAGGACCCGTAACGCTCGTCACCCCGGCCGGGGTCAGCGCGCGCCCGCCGCCGCGAACGCGCCCCGGGCCATCCGGTGCAGCAGCTCGGCGGTACCCGCGCGGCCGGGCAAGGAGCCGGGGCGGGTCAGGTGGGGGGTGGAGTTGAGCAGGCCGAACACCGAGTGGACCGCCGAACGGGCGGCCGGCTCGGCCAGCTCCGGGTAGAGCTCGCGCACCACCCCGACCCACAGTTCGACGTACTGCCGCTGCAACTGGCGCACCAGCTTGCGGTCGGTGTCCCGGAGGCGGTCCAGCTCACGGTCGTGCAAGGTGATGAGGGGGCGGTCGTCGAGCGCGAAGTCGATGTGCCCCTCGATCAGCGAGTCGAGGACCGCCTCGGGGGCCACCCCGTCGGCCTCCTTCAGGCGCCGCTTCGCACCGGTCAGGAGCTGGCCGCTGATCCCCACCAGCAGCTCCGCGAGCATCGCGTCCTTGCCCGCGAAGTGCCGGTAGAGCCCGGGGCCGCTGATGCCGACCGCGGCGCCTATCTCGTCGACCCCGACGCCGTGGAAGCCGCGGTCGGCGAAGAGCCGGGCGGCCTCCTTGAGGATCTGCTCGCGGCGGGTGGAGGCGTCGGTTCTGGTGGCCATGGAGACGATTCTAGACAGCACGGTTAGCGCTCGTTAACCTGGAGGAAATGCGTTAACGCTCATTAACAAGGTGAGGGGACCCGCAGGATGCATGAGGCACCGGAGCTTCACAGCGCGGCCGATCCCGCGTCGGAGGCCTTTCGGGCCAACGAGGAGGCGCACCGCGTCCTCGTCGAGGAGCTGCGCGGCAAGCTGGCCGCGGCGGCGCTCGGCGGCGGCGAGCGGGCGCGGGCACGGCACACCGCGCGCGGGAAGCTGCTCCCGCGCGAGCGCGTGGACACACTCCTCGACCCCGGCTCGCCCTTCCTGGAACTGGCCCCGCTGGCGGCCGACGGGATGTACGAGGGGCAGGCCCCGGCGGCCGGTGTGATCGCCGGGATCGGGCGGGTCAGTGGCCGGGAGTGCGTGGTCGTGGCCAACGACGCCACCGTCAAGGGCGGCACGTACTACCCGATGACGGTGAAGAAGCACCTGCGCGCGCAGGAGGTGGCCCTCGACAACCGGCTCCCCTGCGTCTACCTGGTGGACTCCGGCGGCGCCTTCCTGCCGATGCAGGACGAGGTGTTCCCGGACCGGGACCACTTCGGGCGGATCTTCTACAACCAGGCCCGGATGTCCGGCGCCAGCATCCCGCAGATCGCGGCGGTGCTCGGCTCCTGCACGGCGGGCGGGGCGTACGTCCCGGCGATGAGCGACGAGGCGGTGATCGTCCGGGGCCAGGGCACGATCTTCCTCGGCGGCCCGCCGCTGGTGAAGGCGGCCACGGGCGAGGTGGTCACGGCGGAGGAGCTGGGCGGCGGCGAGGTCCACTCGCGGGTGTCGGGCGTGACCGACCACCTCGCGGAGGACGACGCGCACGCGCTGCGGATCGTGCGGAACATCGTCTCCACGCTCCCCGCGCGGGGAGCCCTGCCCTGGAGGGTCGAGCAGGCCGTCGAGCCCAAGGTGGACCCGGCGGGGCTGTACGGCGCGGTGCCGGTCGACTCCCGCACGCCCTACGACGTACGCGAGATCATCGCCCGGATCACCGACGGCTCCCGTTTCGCGGAGTTCAAGTCGGAGTTCGGGCAGACCCTGATCACCGGCTTCGCCCGGATCCACGGCCACCCGGTGGGCATCGTCGCCAACAACGGCATCCTGTTCTCCGAGTCCGCGCAGAAGGGCGCCCACTTCATCGAGCTGTGCGACCAGCGCGGCATCCCGCTGGTGTTCCTGCAGAACATCTCGGGCTTCATGGTGGGCCGGGACTACGAGGCGGGCGGTATCGCCAAGCACGGCGCCAAGATGGTCACGGCGGTCGCCTGCACGCGCGTGCCGAAGCTGACGGTGGTGGTCGGCGGGTCGTACGGGGCGGGCAACTACTCGATGTGCGGGCGGGCCTACTCCCCCCGGTTCCTGTGGATGTGGCCCAACGCCAAGATCTCGGTGATGGGCGGCGAGCAGGCCGCCTCCGTCCTCGCGACCGTGAAGCGGGACCAGCTGGAGGGCCGCGGCGAGGAGTGGCCGGCCGAGGACGAGGACGCCTTCAAGGCCCCGATCCGCGCGCAGTACGAGCGTCAGGGGAACGCCTACTACGCGACGGCCCGCCTCTGGGACGACGGCGTGATCGACCCGCTGGACACCCGGCAGGTCCTGGGCCTGGCCCTGACCGCGTGCGCCAACGCGCCACTGAGTGACCCTCAGTTCGGCGTCTTCCGGATGTGAGGGGACGGACAACGATGTTCGAGACAGTGCTTGTGGCCAACCGGGGCGAGATCGCGGTGCGCGTCATCCGCACACTGCGGTCGATGGGCGTGCGCTCGGTGGCGGTGTACTCCGACGCGGACGCCGACGCCCGGCACGTGCGGGAGGCCGACACGGCGGTACGGATCGGGCCGGCGCCCGCCTCGGAGAGCTATCTGTCGGTGGAGCGGCTGCTGGAGGCCGCCGCCCGCAGCGGCGCGCGGGCGGTGCACCCGGGGTACGGGTTCCTCGCCGAGAACGCCGCCTTCGCGCGGGCGTGCGAGGAGGCGGGGCTGGTGTTCATCGGGCCCCCGGCGGACGCGATCGCCCTGATGGGCGACAAGATCCGCGCGAAGGAGACGGTGAAGGCGGCGGGCGTGCCGGTGGTCCCCGGCTCCAGTGGCAGCGGCCTCACGGACGGGCAGCTCGCCGACGCGGCCCGCGACATCGGTGTGCCGGTGCTGCTGAAGCCGTCGGCGGGCGGTGGCGGCAAGGGCATGCGCCTGGTGCGGGACGCTTCGGCGCTGGCCGACGAGATCGCCGCCGCGCGGCGCGAGGCCCGCGCCTCCTTCGGCGACGACACGCTGCTGGTCGAGCGGTGGATCGACCGCCCCCGGCACATCGAGATCCAGGTGCTGGCGGACGGCCACGGGGGCGTGGTCCACCTGGGCGAGCGCGAGTGCTCGCTGCAGCGCCGCCACCAGAAGATCATCGAGGAGGCGCCCAGTGTGCTCCTCGACGAGGGGACCCGGGCCGCGATGGGCGAGGCGGCGGTCCAGGCGGCCCGCTCGTGCGGTTACCGGGGCGCGGGCACGGTGGAGTTCATCGTCCCGGGCAACGACCCGTCGTCGTACTACTTCATGGAGATGAACACCCGCCTCCAGGTGGAGCACCCGGTCACCGAGCTGATCACTGGCCTCGACCTGGTGGAGTGGCAGCTTCGGGTGGCGGCGGGCGAGCCGCTGGCGTTCGGGCAGGACGACGTCCGGCTCACCGGGCACGCGGTGGAGGCCCGTGTCTGCGCGGAGGACCCCGCGCGGGGCTTCCTCCCCTCCGGCGGCACGGTGCTGAGGCTGCGCGAACCGCAGGGCGACGGCGTGCGCACCGACTCCGGGCTGAGCGAGGGCACGGAGGTCGGCAGCCTCTACGACCCGATGCTGTCCAAGGTGATCGCGTACGGCCCCGACCGCGCGACCGCGCTGCGCAGGCTCCGGGCGGCGCTGGCGGAGACGGTGACGCTGGGCGTGCGGACCAACGCCGGGTTCCTGCGGCGGCTGCTGGCGCATCCGGCGGTCGTGTCGGGGGAGCTGGACACGGGGCTGGTCGAGCGCGAGGTGGCCGGGCTCGTGGCGGACGCGGTGCCGACGGAGGCGTACGCGGCGGCGGCGCTGCTGCGCCAGGCCTCCCTCCGGCGGCCCGCCGACGGGTCCGGCTGGGCCGACCCGTTCGCCGCCGCCGACGGCTGGCGGATGGGCGGCGAGCGGGCGTGGACGGCGCACCACCTGCGGGTGGCGGGCCACGACCCGGTGACCGTGCGCGTGCGCGGCACGGCGGACGGCGGGACGGAACTGCTGCTGCCGGGCGCCGGCACCCCGGTGCGGGGGTCCGCGGGCCCGGTGGGCGGGCACCGGTTCACCTGCACGCTCGACGGCGTCGCCCACACCTTCGCCGCCCTGCCGGACGGCACCTGGCTCGGCAGGGACGGCGACGCCTGGCACGTACGCGACCACGACCCGGTCGCCGCGTCCCTCACCCGCGCCGGCCAGGCGGGTGCCGACTCGCTGACCGCGCCGATGCCGGGCACGGTGACGGTGGTGAAGGTGGCCGTCGGCGACGAGGTGGCGGCGGGCCAGAGCCTGCTGGTGGTGGAGGCGATGAAGATGGAGCACGTCATCTCCGCCCCGCACGCCGGCACGGTCACCGAACTGGACGTGACCCCGGGCACGACGGTCGCGATGGACCAGGTGCTGGCGGTCATCGCACCGGTGGAGGAGGAGACGGCATGAACGCCCCGGAACTGGGCCTGCCCATGGTCGTACCGGCCGAGGGCCTGCCCGCGCGGGTCCGCATCCACGAGGTCGGCGCGCGCGACGGACTGCAGAACGAGAAGGCGACCGTCCCCACGGCCGTCAAGGCGGAGTTCGTCCGCCGCCTGGCCGGCACCGGCCTGACCACGATCGAGGCGACGAGCTTCGTGCACCCCAAGTGGGTGCCCCAGCTCGCGGACGCCGAGGACCTGTACCCGGCGGTGTCCGACCTGCCCGTGTCACTGCCCGTCCTGGTGCCGAACGAGCGCGGACTGGACCGCGCGCTGGCGCTGGGCGCCCGGCGGGTCGCGGTGTTCGCCAGCGCCACGGAGTCCTTCGCCAGGGCCAACCTCAACCGCACGGTGGACGAGTCGCTGGCGATGTTCGAGCCGGTGGTGCGGCGGGCGAAGAGGGAGGACGTCCACGTCCGCGGCTATCTGTCGATGTGCTTCGGCGACCCGTGGGAGGGCGCGGTCCCGGTCCCCCAGGTGGTGAAGGTGTGCCGGGCCCTGCTCGACATGGGCTGCGACGAGCTGAGCCTGGGCGACACCATCGGGGTGGCGACCCCGGGCCATGTGACGGCCCTGCTCACCGCGCTCGGCGAGGCGGACGTGCCCGTGTCCGCGCTGGCCGTGCACTTCCACGACACCTACGGCCAGGCCCTGTCCAACACGCTGGCCGCGCTCCAGTACGGCGTCACCACGGTCGACGCCTCCGCCGGCGGACTGGGCGGCTGCCCGTACGCGAAGTCCGCCACCGGCAATCTCGCCACCGAAGACCTCGTGTGGATGCTGCGGGGCCTCGGCATCGACACCGGGGTCGACCTCGACCGTCTGGTCGCCACGAGCGTCTGGATGGCCGCCCACCTGGGCCGAACCAGCCCGTCCCGCACCGTACGAGCCCTCTCCCACCAGGAGCAGTGAACGACATGGACCACAAGCTCTCCCCCGAACTGGAAGAACTCCGCCGCACGGTCGAGGAGTTCGCGCACGACGTGGTGGCGCCGAAGATCGGTGACTTCTACGAGCGGCACGAGTTCCCGTACGAGATCGTGCGGGAGATGGGCCGGATGGGCCTGTTCGGGCTGCCGTTCCCGGAGGAGTACGGCGGCATGGGCGGCGACTACTTCGCCCTGGGCGTGGCCCTGGAGGAGCTGGCGCGGGTGGACTCCTCGGTGGCGATCACCCTGGAGGCGGGCGTCTCGCTCGGCGCGATGCCGGTCCACCTCTTCGGCACCGAGGAGCAGAAGCGCGCATGGCTGCCCCGGCTGTGCTCGGGCGAGATCCTGGGCGCGTTCGGCCTGACGGAGCCCGACGGCGGCAGTGACGCGGGCGCGACCCGTACGACGGCCCGCCTGGACGAGGCCACGGACGAGTGGGTCATCAACGGCGCCAAGTGCTTCATCACCAACTCGGGCACGGACATCACGGGCCTGGTCACGGTCACGGCGGTGACGGGCCGCAAGCCCGACGGCAAGCCGCTGATCTCGGCGATCATCGTCCCGTCCGGCACACCGGGCTTCACGGTGGCGGCCCCGTACTCGAAGGTCGGCTGGAACGCCTCGGACACCCGGGAGCTGTCCTTCCAGGACGTCCGTGTCCCGGCGGCCAACCTCCTCGGCGAAGAGGGCCGCGGGTACGCGCAGTTCCTGCGCATCCTGGACGAGGGCCGTATCGCCATAGCGGCGCTGGGCACGGGTCTCGCGCAGGGCTGTGTGGACGAGTCGGTGAAGTACGCCAAGGAGCGGCACGCCTTCGGCAGGCCGATCGGCGCCAACCAGGCGATCCAGTTCAAGATCGCCGATATGGAGATGAAGGCCCACACGGCCCGCCTCGCCTGGCGCGACGCGGCCAGCCGTCTGGTGGCCGGCGAGCCGTTCAAGAAGGAGGCGGCGCTGGCGAAGCTGTACTCGTCCACGGTCGCCGTGGACAACGCCCGTGACGCCACGCAGATCCACGGCGGCTACGGCTTCATGAACGAGTACCCGGTGGCCCGCATGTGGCGCGACTCGAAGATCCTGGAGATCGGCGAGGGCACGAGCGAGGTCCAGCGGATGCTGATCGCACGGGAGTTGGGGCTGGCGGGCTGACCCCTTCGCAGCCGGACGGGCCGACCGGTCCTCTCCCACCGGTCGGTCCGTCCGGCAGCCGTCCCCGCCGGCGCCGGCCGTGAGCGGGATCCGGCCGGCGGCTCAGGCCGCGATCGGCGGCCCGGCGCCGAGGCGCCGTTCACCGCTCACCGGGTCGTCGAACAGTCCCAGCTCCTGCGCCCTGGCTCCCAGAGCGACCCGTCCCGGCACCTCCCAGCGCCGCATCAACTGCTGCACACGCCGCTGCACGGTCCGATGGCCGAGCCCCAGACGGCGGCCTATCGCCGCGTCCCCGAGCCCTTGGTACAGCAGGCGCACAATCTCACGATCCGACTGGCTCAGCGTCATTGCCCTGGTCACCCACACCCCCATAAAACGGAACCGGATCCACCTCACAGGCGGCTCTCACGGAACCCTAAGCTCTTGATCATCTGGAGGAACGAACCGTCATCGCACAAAGCGGTCACACCCGGCTCGATGAAGCTGGCGCGAATACGCCAAACCTCACAGGAGTCGAACGTTTTCATCACGTCGACGTCGCAGCGTCTCCACCGGCTCGGCCCACGCCGCCCCGGCCGCCGGCATCGACGCCGTCGAGCGGGTACCGCCCCTCGGCCGCGATGTCGAGCAGCCCGATGACGAGCCGGCCGTGCTGGAGCCGCCGTACAGCAGGAACTTGAGATCGCCGTCCGCCTCGAAGGACACCTCCTGGTTTCGGCCGGGGAGCGTCCTTGTCCCGCGATCGGTTTCACGACCAGACGAGGCGTCCTTCGGCGACCGAGCCGGTCGGATGGCTTCCCCCGGCGATGCTCGTCAGCATCGCCGCCACGGAGTCGAAGCAGTCGGCCAGGGAGGGGTACTCACCGGTGGTCGTGGCCTCGCCCACGAACCGGCTGCCGACACTGCCGTCCCGCGCGTCGATGAACCTTCCCGACCAGCCGTCCTGGTCCGACAGGAACGGGATCCACTCGTCGATCCCCTCGGGCAGCGGACGGTTGGCGTGGAGCTTCTCGATCGACCGGATGCCCAGGAAGAAGCTCCCCTCGTCCGGAAACCCGGCGAAACCGGAGCATGCCGCGTCGTCGTCCGTGTCCCCCTCGGGGAGGTCGAGATTGTTCCGCAGCAGCCACGCCCGCAGGTCATGGGGAAGGGCGATGCCCATGCGCTCCCCGGCGGCCGCGAGCATCCGTTCCGTGGCCGGCCCGGGCAGATCCGCGTGATCGGCCGGGGCGTGCTCCCGGAGGAGACCCGTCACCCGGGACCGGCTCTCCACCACACGCATTCCGCACCGTCCTCTCCGCACGGATTCCCCGTACGGCCGTCTCACGGACGTCGGTCGACAGGGCCCCACCCCTGGACAGAGACTGAGGTTAGGCTAACCTACCTTCGAATTGTCCGGCGGGTGATCCACCCCGTTCGAAAGCAGCGTAACCATGTCCAACGCCAGAGCCACCCACCTCACCCGCCGTGGCGTCCTCGCCGCCGGCGGCGCGCTCGGCCTCGGTGCCGTGCTCGCAGCCTGCGGAGACGACGACGCGAAAAGCGCTGGTTCGGACAAGGGGACGACCGCCGCGAAGTCCGGCCCCTGGACCTTCAAGGACGACCGCGGCACCACCGTGAAGCTCGACGAGGTGCCGACGAACATCGTCGCGTTCACCGGTGTCGCCGCCGCGCTGTTCGACTACGGCGTCGAGGTCAAGGGCGTCTTCGGGCCGACCAGGACGACGGACGGCAAGGCCGACGTCCAGGCCGGCGACATGGACGTCAGCAAGCTGACGATCTTCGGCAACAAGTTCGACAGCTTCAACGTCGAGCAGTACGCGGCCTTCCAGCCCGAGGTGCTCATCTCCACGACGTTCGACGACGCCGGCACGCTCTGGTACGTCCCGGAGGCCTCCAAGGACAAGATCGCCAAGCTCGCCCCGAGCGTCGCGATCTCCGTCTACGACCTCCAGATGCCCGAGCCGCTGCAGCGCATGGCCGAGCTGGCCGAATCGCTGGGCGCCGACATGAAGGCCACCAAGGTCGTCGAGGCGAAGAAGAAGTTCGAGGCCGCCGCCGAGCGGCTGCGCAAGGCCGCGAAGGCCCGCCCGGAGATCAGGGTGCTGGCCGGTTCCGCCGCGCAGGACGTCTTCTACGTCTCCGGCTCCAACTACTCCATCGACCTGGAGTACTTCAAGGCCCTCGGTGTGAACCTGGTGGAGCCCCCGGAGGAGGCCAAGAAGGCGACCGGCGGCTGGTTCGAGACGCTGAGCTGGGAGAACGTCGACAAGTACCCGGCCGACGTCATCATCATGGACGACCGCGCCTCGACCATCCAGCCCGCCGACATCACCGAGGCGACCTGGAAGAAGCTCCCCGCGGTCAAGGCCGGCCAGGTCATCGCCCGCTCCCCCGAGCCGATCCTGTCCTACGACAAGTGCACGCCGCTCCTCGACAACCTCGCCGAGGCCATCGAGAAGGCCAAGAAGGTCGGCTGACCGCACCCGCCGGAACCCCTCCCTCCCCGGAGCCACACGTGACCACCGCCGTAGCCGCCCCGTTCCGTTTCTTCGCCCTCCAGGTCGTGACGACGAGGCGGCTCGGCCCGTCCCTGGTCCGGGTCACCTTCGCGGGTCCCGATCTGCGGGACTTCCGCTCCGACGGGCGCGACCAGTCCCTGTCGCTGTTCCTGCCGCATCCGGGGCAGCGCGAGCCGGTCGTGCCCCTTGAGCTGGGATGGGGGTCCCCCCGCTCGAGCGAAGCCGAGAGTGGGGGAGACTGGTGGCGGGGCTGGCGCGAACTGCCCGACGACGTGCGGGCCGTGATGCGCTCGTACACGCTCAGGGGGCTGCGCACGGACGCCGAGGGGCGCACCACCGAGGTCGACATCGACTTCGTGCTGCACGGCGTCGGCGAGGAGGCCGGCGCGTCCGCCGAGGCGGGCCCGGCCTCCCGCTGGGCCGCCCGCGCCGCCGCCGGTGACCGGGTGCTGCTGCTCGGCCCCGCGGTCGCCGACAACCGCGCGATCCGTTTCCGCCCGCCCGAGGACACCGACCTGGTCCTCCTGTGGGCCGACGAGACCGCCCTGCCCGCCACCGCCGCCGTCCTGGAGACCCTCCCGGCCGGCACCCGCGCCCGGGTCTGGCTGGAGGTGCCGCACTCCGGGGACGTCCAGGACCTGGCGACCGGCGCCGACGCCGAGATCACGTGGTTCGTCAGGGACGCGCACGACCAGGGCTCCCCCATGGCCCTGGACAGCGTCCGCACCGCCGAACTCCCGCCCGCCGGGCGGCCGTACGTCTGGATCGCCGGAGAGGCGGGCTGTGTGAAGCAGTTGCGGCGGCTCTTCGTGGGCGAGCGGGGGATCGACCGCAGGCGGGTGACGTTCGTGGGCTACTGGCGTCGCGGGCTGACCGAGGAACAGCTTCGCGAACAGGGCTAGCGCGAAACGCGGTTGGCCCCGGCCACCCCTGAGGCAGGAGTGATCACGGTCACGACCGTGGCCGCCTTCGTCACACGTTACTTAGGTTAGGCTAACCTAAGTAACACATCGCCGGCTTTCCCCGCACCGGATCGTCCCCACCGGAGGACCCCCACATGCGCTCGCACCTGCTCAACGACACCACCGCGGAGCACTACCGCCGCTCCGTGACCGAAGGAGTCGAGCGGGTGGCGGCCAAACTCGCCACCACCGAACGGCCGTTCACCGGCGTCACCGTCGACGCGCTCTCCCCCCGCATCGACGGCATCGACCTCGACCAGCCGCTGCACGACACCACCGCCGCGCTGGACGAACTGGAGGACGTCTACCTCCGGGACGCCGTCTACTTCCACCACCCCCGCTACCTCGCCCACCTCAACTGCCCGGTCGTCATCCCGGCCGTGCTCGGCGAGGCCGTGCTCTCCGCCGTCAACTCCTCCCTGGACACCTGGGACCAGTCGGCCGGCGGCACCCTCATCGAGCGGAAGCTCATCGACTGGACGGCGGGCCGCATCGGCCTCGGCCCGGCCGCCGACGGCGTGTTCACCTCCGGCGGCACCCAGTCCAACCTCCAGGCACTGCTGCTGGCCCGCGAGGAGGCCAAGGCCGAGGACCTGGCGAAACTGCGGATCTTCGCCTCCGAGGTCAGCCACTTCAGCGTGAAGAAGTCCGCGAAACTGCTCGGCCTCGGACCCGACGCCGTCGTGTCGCTCCCCGTCGACCACGACAAGCGCATGCAGACCGTCGCCCTCGCCCACGAGCTGGAGCGCTGCGCCGAGGCGGGCCTGGTCCCCATGGCCGTCGTCGCCACCGCCGGCACCACCGACTTCGGCTCCATCGACCCGCTGCCGGAGATCGCCGAACTGTGCGAGCGGTACGGCACCTGGATGCACGTCGACGCCGCCTACGGCTGCGGCCTGCTCGCCTCGCTGAAGCACCGCGGCCGCATCGACGGCATCGAGCGCGCCGACTCCGTCACCGTCGACTACCACAAGTCCTTCTTCCAGCCGGTCAGTTCGTCGGCCGTGCTGGTCCGCGACGCGGCCACGCTGCGGCACGCCACCTACCACGCGGAGTACCTCAACCCGCGCCGCATGGTGCAGGAACGTATCCCCAACCAGGTGGACAAGTCCCTGCAGACCACCCGCCGCTTCGACGCGCTGAAGCTGTGGATGACGCTGCGCGTGATGGGCGCCGACGGCATCGGGCAGCTCTTCGACGAGGTGTGCGACCTGGCCGCCGAGGGCTGGAGACTGCTGGCCGCCGACCCCCGCTTCGACGTCGTGGTCGAGCCGAGCCTGTCCACCCTGGTCTTCCGCTTCGTCCCGGCCGCCGTCACCGACCCCGCCGAGATCGACCGCGCCAACCTCTACGCCCGCAAGGCCCTGTTCGCCTCCGGTGACGCGGTGGTCGCGGGCACCAAGGTGGCGGGGCGCCACTACCTGAAGTTCACCCTGCTGAACCCCGAGACCACGACGTCCGACATCGCCGCCGTCCTCGATCTGATCGCCGGCCACGCCGAGCAGTACCTGGGAGAGTCCCTTGACCGCGCTTCCTGAAGCCCACGGAACCACCCACGACTTCGTGGGCATCGGACTGGGCCCCTTCAACCTCGGCCTCGCCTGCCTCACCGAGCCCATCGACGAACTCGACGGCGTCTTCCTGGAGTCCAAGCCGGACTTCGCCTGGCACGCCGGCATGTTCCTCGACGGCGCCCACCTGCAGACCCCGTTCATGTCGGACCTGGTCACCCTGGCCGACCCGACCTCCCCGTACTCCTTCCTCAACTACCTGAAGGAGAAGGGACGGCTGTACTCGTTCTACATACGGGAGAACTTCTACCCGCTGCGGGTCGAGTACGACGACTACTGCCGCTGGGCCGCCGGCAAGCTGAGCAGCATCCGCTTCGGCACCACGGTCACCGGGGTGACGTACGACGAGGGCGACGGCCTGTACACCGTGGCGACGGCGGCCGGTGAGTCGTACCGCGCCCGGCACCTGGTGCTCGGCACCGGCACCGTGCCGTTCGTGCCCGAGCCGTGCCGTGGACTGGACGGCGGCCTCTTCCACAACGCGCAGTACGTGCACCGCAAGGCGGAGCTGCTGGACAAGGAGTCGATCACGGTCGTCGGCAGCGGGCAGAGCGCCGCCGAGATCTACTACGAGCTGCTCTCCGAGATCGACGTCCACGGCTACCGGCTCAACTGGGTCACCCGCTCCCCGCGGTTCTTCCCGCTGGAGTACACCAAGCTGACCCTGGAGATGACCTCCCCGGACTACATCGACTACTTCCGCGCGCTGCCCGAGGAGACCCGCTACCGGCTGGAGAAGCAGCAGAAGGGCCTGTTCAAGGGCATCAACTCGGAGCTGATCGACGCGATCTTCGACCTGCTCTACCAGAAGAACGTCGAGAGCGGCGACCGGCCGGTCCCCACCCGGCTGCTCACCAACTCCTCGCTCACCAGCGCCCGGTACGAGGACGGCGGCTACACGCTCGGCTTCCACCAGGACGAGCAGGACAAGGACTTCGAGATCCGCACCGAGGGCCTGGTGCTGGCCACCGGCTACCACTACGAGCCGCCGGCCTTCCTCGACCCGGTCCGCGACCGGATCCGCTTCGACGGGCACGGCCGCTTCGACGTGAGCCGCGACTACGCCATCGACGTCACCGGCCGCGGCATCTTCCTGCAGAACGCCGGCGTCCACACGCACAGCGTCACCAGCCCCGACCTGGGCATGGGCCCGTACCGGAACGCGACCATCATCCGCGAGCTGCTCGGCACCGAGTACTACCCCGTCGAGAAGACCATCGCGTTCCAGGAGTTCGCCGTATGAGCGACATCGGTACGTTCACCGTCCGGCCCCTGGACCCGCTGAGGGACGCCGAGCTGCTGCACCGCTGGGTCACCGACCCCAAGGCGGCGTTCTGGATGATGCAGGACGCCAGGCTCCAGGACGTCGAGCGCGAGTACATGCGCATCGCCGCCCACGAGCACCACCACGCCTACCTGGGCCTGCACGACGGCGAACCGGCCTTCCTGATGGAGAAGTACGACCCCCGCCACGTCGAACTCGTCGGCCTGTACGACCCCGAGCCCGGCGACGTCGGCATGCACTTCCTGGTCGCCCCCACCGACCGGCCGCTCCACGGCTTCACCCGGGCCGTCATCACCGCCGTGATGGAGGAGCTGTTCGCCGACCCGGAAACCCGGCGGGTGGTGGTCGAGCCGGACGTGACCAACAAGGCCGTGCACGCGCTGAACGAGGTCGTGGGCTTCGTGCCCGAGCGTGAGATCGACAAGCCGGAGAAGCGCGCGCTGCTGAGCTTCTGCACCCGCGCGCAGTTCGAGGCCGCCCGAGGAGTATCCGTATGACCCTGTCCGACGCCGTGGCGCACCTGTCCCCCCACCGCTGGGCGCGGGCCAACCGCCTGCTGATCCGCAAGGCGCTCGCCGAGTTCGCGCACGAGCGGCTCATCACGCCGGAGGCCACCGGCGACGGCGGGTACGTCGTCCGCAGCGACGACGGCCTGACCCGGTACGCCTTCACGGCCACGCTCCGCGCCCTGGATCACTGGGTGATCGACGCCGACTCGATCACCCGCCGGCGCGACGACGCCGAACTCGACCTCGCGGCCCTGGACTTCTTCATCGAGCTGCAGAAGTCACTGGGCCTGAGCGAGGAGATCCTGCCGGTGTACCTGGAGGAGATCTCCTCCACCCTCTCCGGCACCTGCTACAAGCTCACCAAGCCGCAGGTCCCGGTCGCCGAGCTGATCGACGCCGGCTTCCAGGCCATCGAGACCGGGATGACCGAGGGCCACCCCTGCTTCGTCGCCAACAACGGGCGGCTCGGCTTCGGCGTCCACGAGTACCTGTCGTACGCCCCGGAGACCGCCAGCCCGGTGAGGCTGGTGTGGCTGGCCGCGCACCGCTCACGGGCCGCGTTCACGGCCGGCGTCGGCATCGAGTACGAGTCGTTCGTCCGGCAGGAGCTGGGCGAGGAGACCGTCGAGGGCTTCCACGGCGTCCTGCGCGAGCGGGACCTCGACCCCGCCGACTACCTCCTCATCCCCGTCCACCCCTGGCAGTGGTGGAACAAGCTGTCCGTCACCTTCGCCGCCGAGGTGGCGCGCGGGCACCTGGTCTGCCTGGGCGAGGGCGACGACGAGTACCTGGCCCAGCAGTCCATCCGCACCTTCTTCAACACCTCGCACCCCGGGAAGCACTACGTGAAGACGGCCCTGTCCGTCCTCAACATGGGCTTCATGCGGGGGCTGTCCGCCGCCTACATGGAGGCGACCCCGGCGATCAACGACTGGCTGGCCCGGCTGATCGACAGCGACCCGGTGCTGCGGGCCACGGGGCTGTCCATCATCCGCGAGCGGGCCGCCGTGGGCTACCGGCACCTGGAGTACGAGCGGGCCACGGACCGCTATTCGCCGTACCGGAAGATGCTGGCCGCGCTGTGGCGGGAGAGCCCGGTGCCGTCCCTGGCGGACGGCGAGTCGCTCGCCACCATGGCGTCACTGGTCCACGTCGACCACGAGGGCAAGTCCTTCGCGGGCGCGCTGATCGAGCGGTCGGGGCTGGCCCCGGCCGAGTGGCTGCGGCACTACCTGCGGGCGTACTACGTCCCGCTGCTGCACAGCTTCTACGCCTACGACCTGGTGTACATGCCGCACGGCGAGAACGTGATCCTCGTCCTGGAGGACGGGGTGGTGCGGCGGGCGGTCTACAAGGACATCGCCGAGGAGATCGCGGTGATGGACCCGGACGCGGTGCTGCCGCCGGAGGTCTCCCGCATCCGGGTGGAGGTCCCGGACGACACGAAGCTCCTGTCCGTCTTCACGGACGTCTTCGACTGCTTCTTCCGCTTCCTCGCGGCGAACCTCGCCGAGGAGGGCATCGTGGAGGAGGACGTCTTCTGGGGCACGGTCGCGGAGGTCACCCGCGAGTACCAGACGTCGGTCCCCGAACTCGCCGACAAGTTCGCCCGCTACGACATGTTCGCCCCCGAGTTCGCCCTCTCCTGCCTCAACCGCCTCCAGCTCCGCGACAACAAGCAGATGGTCGACCTGACGGACCCGTCGGGCGCGCTCCAGCTGGTGGGCAACCTGAAGAACCCGATCGCGGGGTTCTGAACACAAACGGACGGGCACCCGGAGTACGGTCCTCCGAGTGCCCGTCGCTGAAAGCGCCCTCGGGGCAAACCTCCTGGGGGCGCGGGGAACTGCGCGACCGGCCCCCACCGGCCCGCGGATCCGATGAAACAATCCCCCCATGGCGGAAATCATCCAGAAGGACGGCACCTGGACCTTCGACGGAGACACCCTGCGCCTGACCCCCGGCCGGGACAAGAACATCGGCCTGCTCCGCAGAACCCTGGGTGAACTGGTACTGCCACTGAAGGCGTTGGCCGGCATCTCCCTGGAGCAAGGCAAGAAGTCGGGACGGCTCAAACTACGGCTGCGCGACGGCGCAGACCCCCTGCTGCACGCGACCGGCGGCCGGCTCACCGAACCGCACGACCCCTACCAGCTGATCGTCGACTCCGACCGCTACGGCGTCGCCGAGTACTTCACGGAGGAGGTCCGCACCGCCCTGCTGCTGGACCAGATCCCCTCCGACCCGGTCACCGAGTACCTGCTGCCCGGCCCGTCCGTGCCGCTGTCCGTCTCCGCCGGGGACGGCACGGTCAGCTTCGACGGCGAGCGCATACGGCTGGAGTGGAACTGGAAGACGGAGGACGCCAAGGCCGCCGCCGGCACCCGCACCCTCGCGATGGCGGACCTGACCGGTGTGGAGTGGCAGCCGGCGGTCGGACTGGAGAACGGCCACCTCCGTTTCGCCGTGCGGCACTCCCCCACCAAGGCCCCCGCCAAGTACGACCCGAACTCGGTGGAGCTGTGGGGCTTCAAGAAGGACCCGCTGATGGCGCTCGTCGCCGCCGCCGTCCAGGCCCGTCTGCCGCACCCGGCCGCACCCGCCGACGACCGGCCGCGTGAGCCGGAAACCGCACCCCGGCCCCCGGCCGCCCCGGCCGAGGACGACCACGACGCCCTGCTGCGCCGACTGCGGGAGCTGGGCGAGCTGCACCGGTCCGGGGTGCTGACGGACGAGGAGTTCACCCTCGCCAAGCAGGCGATCCTCAAGCGCATGTGAGCCGATCCTGGGCCCAGCCTGTGAGTCCTGCCCGAAATCGGGCAGGTTTCTTGCGAAACCATGGCCGGTACCCCAGGATCATCGGGTGCACGACGAACTTGTTGATCATCTGACGCGGTCCACGCCCCTCAGCCGGGGCGAGGCGCTGCGCGTGGTCCAGGACGTGCTCGCCTACTTCGACGAGACGACCGAGGAGTACGTCCGTCGCCGCCACCGCGAGCTCCAGGCCCAGGGCCTGGTGAACGCGACGATCTTCGAACGGATCGAGGCGGACCTCAGATACCGCGCGGTGGCCCCGCCCGAGCTCTCGCTCCGGCAACTGCGCCGCATCGTCTACGGCTAGGAACATACACATATGTGCGGAATCGTCGGATACATCGGCAGGCGTGAGGTCGCTCCCCTGCTGCTGGAGGGCCTGCAGCGCCTGGAGTACCGCGGCTACGACTCGGCGGGCATCGCCGTCACGTCCCCGAAGGCCTCCGGCCTGAAGACGGTCAAGGCCAAGGGCCGGGTGCGCGACCTCGAGGCCAAGGTTCCGGCGCGCTTCAAGGGCACCACCGGCATCGCCCACACCCGCTGGGCCACCCACGGCGCCCCCTCCGACGTGAACGCCCACCCGCACCTGGACGCCGAGGGCAAGGTCGCCGTCGTCCACAACGGCATCATCGACAACGCCTCCGACCTGCGCCGCAAGCTGGAGGCGGACGGCGTCGAGTTCCTCTCCGAGACCGACACCGAGGTCCTCGTCCACCTCATCGCCCGCTCGACGGCCGAGAAGCTGGAGGACAAGGTCCGCGAGACCGTGCGCCTCATCGAGGGCACGTACGGCATCGCCGTGCTGCACGCCGACTTCCCGGACCGCATCGTGGTGGCCCGCAACGGCTCGCCGGTCGTGCTCGGCATCGGCGAGAAGGAGATGTTCGTCGCCTCCGACATAGCCGCGCTGGTCGCCCACACCCGCCAGATCGTGACGCTGGACGACGGCGAGATGGCGACGCTGAAGGCCGACGACTTCCGCACCTACACCACCGAGGGCACCCGTACGACCGCCGAGCCGACCACCGTGGAGTGGGAGGCGGCGTCGTACGACATGGGCGGCCACGACACCTACATGCACAAGGAGATCCACGAGCAGGCCGAGGCCGTGGACCGCGTGCTGCGCGGCCGGATCGACGACCGCTTCTCCACCGTGCACCTGGGCGGCCTCAACCTGGACGCCCGCGAGGCGCGCCGGATCCGCCGGGTGAAGATCCTCGGCTGCGGCACCTCGTACCACGCCGGCATGATCGGCGCGCAGATGATCGAGGAGCTGGCCCGGATCCCCGCCGACGCCGAGCCGGCCTCCGAGTTCCGCTACCGCAACGCGGTCGTGGACCCCGACACCCTGTACGTGGCGGTCTCCCAGTCCGGTGAGACGTACGACGTGCTGGCCGCCGTGCAGGAGCTGAAGCGCAAGGGCGCGCGGGTGCTGGGCGTGGTCAACGTCGTCGGCTCCGCGATCGCCCGCGAGGCGGACGGCGGCGTCTACGTGCACGCCGGGCCCGAGGTGTGCGTGGTGTCCACCAAGTGCTTCACCAACACCACGGTCGCCTTCGCCCTGCTCGCCCTGCACCTGGGCCGCACCCGTGACCTGTCGGTGCGCGACGGCAAGCGGATCATCGAGGGCCTGCGCAGGCTCCCGGGCCAGATCGCCGAGATCATGAAGCAGGAGGAGGAGATCAAGAAGCTGGCCCTGGAGTACGCCGAGGCCCGCTCGATGCTCTTCATCGGCCGGGTCCGGGGCTACCCGGTGGCCCGTGAGGCCTCCCTGAAACTCAAGGAGGTCTCCTACATCCACGCCGAGGCGTACCCGGCCTCCGAGCTGAAGCACGGCCCGCTGGCCCTGATCGAGCCGGCCCTCCCCACGGTCGCGATCGTCCCGGACGACGACCTGCTGGAGAAGAACCGCGCGGCCATGGAGGAGATCAAGGCCCGCAGCGGCCGGATCGTGGCGGTCGCCCACCAGGACCAGGAGAAGGCCGACCACACCCTCCTCGTCCCCAAGAACGAGGACGAACTCGACCCCATCCTCATGGGCATCCCCCTCCAACTCCTCGCCTACCACACGGCCTTGGCCCTCGGCCGGGACATCGACAAGCCCAGGAACCTCGCCAAGTCGGTGACGGTGGAGTAGGACGCCCAGGAGCGCGGGGCCGCACCAACCTGCGGCCCCGCCGCGCGGGCGCGACCAGCCCGGAAACCTCGCCAAGTCGGTGACGGTGGGGCAGCAAGCGCCCCATAGGGGCGCGGGGAACTGCGCGTCTTCAGGGGCGCGGGGAACTGCGCGACAAGCCCCCACGCGCCCGCACAGGCCGAATCACAGGACGGGCCCCACGTGTTGCCACCCAACACCTGGGGGTCCGTACCCCCTTACGGGATGACGACAACCGGCCGCTGCGCCCGCTTGGCCAGCCTCCCGGCGACAGACCCGAAAAGCCGCCCCACGATTCCGTGGGTGGAACCCACGACGATCGCATCGGCGGCATACTCCCGCCCCACCTCCTCGAGCTCATGGCAGATGTCCCCACCACGCTCGACGAGGATCCACGGCACCTCGGCCAGATAATCCGCGCAGGCCAGCTCGAGCCCGAGCACCTCCGTGCGATGGTCCGGGACGTCCACGAAGACCGGCGGCTCACAGCCCGCCCACACGGTCGTGGGCAGCCGGTTGGCGACGTGGACGATGATCAGGCCCGAGCCGAAGCGCCGGGCCATGCCGATGGCGTAGGCGAGGGCCCGTTCGCTGGAGGTGGAGCCGTCGAAGCCGACGACCACACCGTGCCGGAACGCGGGGTCGCAGGGATGGCGTGGTTCCTCCGCCGCCAGGGGTTCGGCCGCCGTGGGATCGGCGACCGGCCGCTTGCGGTCCGCGGGTTCGAAGAATTCGTGACCGGCCATGGCTGTCTCGGGGTTGTGATCCTTTGTGGGGGACGACAGTGTGCGGCGGAGCTGTGTCCGGGAATTATCTTCCCAACCCCATACCCCCAAGGGTACGGCGGCACGCCTCCTGAGCCCAGATCCCGCACATATCGGCAGGCGGGTTCCCCGGAGCATGCACGAGGGTCCGCCCGTCACGCAATGGTTGCTGTGTTGTACAGGTGGTTTGCACAGGGTTCACTCGCCGGTGGGAGTGAACCGTCGCGGACCCACGGTGACCGACGCTCCCGGCCGTACGCCGGGCCCCGTGGGCCACGCCACGGAGCACTCCCTGCCGGCTGCCGCCCGGGAGGATCCGGATCCTTTGCGGGGCCAACGCGGACGGCGGCGGGGAGACACCGGTCGGTTGACCGGTTTCCGCGCCCTCGCCCGTATCTTTTCAGCCAACTTCCGGCCGGTGTGCGTCCTCCGCCGCAACCACCCCCCAACCCCCGTTCGACCTGCACGAAAAGGGGTCGGCGGGCCCCGCGCACCCTACGTGGATTGGCCACTGCGACAAGGCGCACTTCCCCACACGGCCCACGAGTGCAACGCTTCGTGATCGAATGCTTCACGCCAAGTTGCCAAGTCGACAATGCACCGGGTGGCGAACCGGCCACCGGCGCGCGACGGGACGCAGTAGATTCGATCTTGATGTCTTACGGCGGGGGACTCGTGCAGGACCGAGGGGAAACGTGCAGGAGCGACACAACCGAGGAGCCGCGACCACCGAGGGGGGCTTAGCAGTATGAGCCACGACTCCACTGCCGCGCCGGAAACGACGGCCCGGAAACTCTCCGGCCGCCGCCGCAAGGAGATCGTCGCGGTGCTGCTGTTCAGCGGCGGCCCCATCTTCGAGAGTTCCATACCGCTGTCGGTGTTCGGGGTTGACCGCCAGGACGCCGGCGTACCGCGCTACCGCTTGCTCGTGTGCGGTGGCGAAGAGGGCCCGCTACGGACGACGGGAGGCCTGGAACTCACCGCACCGCATGGCCTGGAGGCGATATCCCGGGCGGGCACCGTCGTGGTGCCGGCCTGGCGTTCGATCACCTCGCCACCGCCGGAGGAGGCCCTGGACGCACTGCGCCGGGCCCATGAGGAGGGCGCCCGCATCGTCGGACTGTGCACCGGCGCCTTCGTCCTCGCGGCGGCGGGCCTGCTGGACGGCCGTCCCGCGACCACACACTGGATGTACGCGCCGACGCTGGCGAAACGCTATCCGTCGGTGCACGTCGATCCACGGGAACTCTTCGTGGACGACGGCGACGTGCTGACGTCCGCGGGCACCGCGGCCGGAATCGATCTGTGCCTGCACATCGTGCGCACCGATCACGGCAACGAGGCGGCCGGCGCGCTGGCCCGCCGCCTGGTGGTGCCGCCTCGCCGGAGCGGAGGCCAGGAGCGCTACCTGGACAGGTCTTTACCCGAGGAGATCGGCGCCGACCCGCTCGCCGAGGTCGTCGCCTGGGCGCTGGAGCACCTCCACGAACAGTTCGACGTGGAGACGCTGGCGGCACGCGCGTACATGAGCCGTCGTACGTTCGACCGCCGGTTCCGCTCGCTGACCGGCAGCGCGCCGCTGCAGTGGCTGATCACGCAGCGGGTGCTCCAGGCGCAGCGCCTGCTGGAGACGTCGGACTACTCGGTGGACGAGGTCGCCGGCCGCTGCGGCTTCCGCTCACCGGTCGCGCTGCGCGGCCACTTCCGGCGCCAGCTGGGTTCGTCCCCGGCCGCCTACCGGGCCGCGTACCGCGCGCGGCGCCCGCAGACCGACCGGAACCAGGACACCGAGGGCACCCCGAGCACCGCGGGAACCCTCCCACCGGGCCAGCCGGGCCACGCGGGACCCCAGGCACCGCCCGCCCTGCACCCGGACAACCCGCTCCCGCACCAGTCCCGCCGCACGGCGGCGGCCGGCGCCCTGGGCCCGTCCCTGACGGCCTCGGCCCTCCCGGGCCAGCGCGGCGCGCCGTGAGCTGACAGCGACGGCCGACGGGCCGGAGGCCATGGCCTCCGGCCCGTCGGCCTGTCCTGGCGAGACCGGGCCGGCCACTCCCAGCCCGTCGGGGGTGCCCCCTCCGGGGGGAGTTCGAGGACGAGGCCCGTTCAGGGCCGAAGCGGGGCCCTGGGGCGGCGGCCCTGTGACGTTCACACCAGTGCCGGGACATCACAGAAACTCGCGCTTCACCACCCGGTCCCGCGCAGCGCGGCGCCCCCGTAAGGTTAGACACATGAACGATCGCATGGTGTGGATCGACTGCGAGATGACCGGCCTCTCGCTGTCGGACGACGCGCTCATCGAAGTGGCCGCCCTCGTCACCGACTCCGAGCTGAACGTGCTCGGCGAGGGCGTGGACATCGTTATCCGCCCGCCGGAGCGGGCCCTGGAGACGATGCCGGAGGTGGTGCGGGAGATGCACACCGCGTCCGGACTGCTCGCCGAGCTGGAGGGCGGCACGACGCTCGAGGACGCCGAGCGGCGGGTCCTCGACTACGTGCGGGAACACGTCAAGGAGCCCGGCAAGGCCCCCCTGTGCGGCAACTCCGTCGGCACCGACCGCGGTTTCCTGCTGCGGGACATGCCGACCCTGGAGGACTACCTCCACTACCGCATCGTGGACGTGTCCAGCATCAAGGAGCTGGCCCGGCGCTGGTACCCGAGGGCGTACTTCAACAGCCCCGAGAAGAACGGCAACCACCGCGCCCTCGCCGACATCCGCGAGTCCATCGCGGAGCTGCGCTACTACCGCGAGGCCGTCTTCGTACCGCAGCCGGGGCCCGACTCGGACACCGCGAAGAAGATCGCCGCGAAGCACGTCCTGCCTGCTCAGTAGGCGGACCGGGGGGTCGTCGGGGGCCGCCGCGGAAAGCGTGCGCGAGCACCCCTTCGGACCCTGTACACTTTTTCTCGGCCGGTCGGAGAAGTCACTGACCTCAACCGACAAGGCCATGGTGGGTGTAGCTCAGCTGGTAGAGCACCTGGTTGTGGTCCAGGATGCCGCGGGTTCGAGTCCCGTCACTCACCCTCATCGGTTCAGCCGGTGACCTCGCGTCGAGGTCACCGGCTGAACTCGTTTCCGGCGACGAGCGCAGGGGCGGGCGCCGGACCGGCGCCCGCCCCTGGCGTCAGGACGAGGCGCGGCCCACCAGCTCCGTCGCCAGCACCATCTGGCGCCGCTCCAGTTCCCGGGACGCGGGCGGGCGGCGGTCGGCGACCTCGGCGAGGAGGAGGTCGATCATCGCGCGGCCCATCTCCTCTATCGGCTGGCGCACGCTGGTCAGCGGCGGGTCCATGTGGCGGGCGATGGCGGAGTCGTCGTAGCCGACCAGGGCCACGTCGTCGGGGATGCGGCGGCCCGCGTCGCGCAGGGCGTGCCGGGCGCCGGCCGCGGTGACGTCCGAGGCGGCGAAGACGGCGTCCAGGTCGGGGCGGCGCTCCAGCAGGGCCGCCATCGCGCGCCGGCCGCCGTCCTCGGTGAAGTCGCCCGATTCGATCAGCAGGTCGTCCACCTCGTGGCCCGCGTCGCGCAGGGCGTCGCGGTAGCCGTCGATGCGCCGCTGGGCGCCGTACACGTCGAGGTGGCCGGTGATGTGGGCTATGGTGCGCCGGCCCCGGCCGATGAGGTGCTCGACGGCCTGGCGGGCGCCGCCGTAGTTGTCGGAGTCCACGGAGGCGAGCGTCTCGGCGGCCGAGCGGGGGCCGCTGATCACCGCCGGGATCTCCAGCTGGGACAGCATGTCGGGCAGCGGGTCGTCGGCGTGCACCGAGACCAGCAGGACGCCGTCCACCCGGTGGGCGGCGAGGTACTCGGCGAGCCGCTGCCGCTCCCGGTCGCTGCCCGCGAAGATCAGCAGCAGCTGCATCTCGGTGTCGGAGAGCCCCGCGCCGACACCCCGGAGCATGTCGGAGAAGTACGGCTCGGCGAAGAACCGGGTCTCCGGCTCGGGCACGACGAGGGCGATGGCGTCCGTGCGGTTGGCGGCCAGGGCGCGGGCCGCCGTGTTCGGGACATAACCGAGCTCGGCGACCGCGGCCTCCACCGCGGCGCGTGTGGCGTCGCTCACCCGGGGCGAACCGTTGATGACCCGGGAGACCGTGCCGCGGCCCACGCCGGCACGCGCGGCCACCTCTTCGAGGGTGGGACGGCCGCCGCTCCGGCCCCGCGCTCCGTGGCTTGCCATCGGCCCCGCCTTCCGTCGTATGTCACGCTGGCCTGGAATCTAACAGTCCCACCAGTGACGGTGGTCACCGCCGGAAGGGCGGCGTGCGGACTCCGGGCTTCCGGGAGCGGGCGACCGGCGTCAAGTTAACAGGCAGATAACTGAAGGCACTTTGCCGCGTCTGTTCCCTTGACACCCCCGCTCCGACCCGCGACTCTTCAACACATCACTTGTGGGAGCGCTCCCACAGTACCTGACACATACACAACCCGCACGTTCCCCGCCCGAGCCGCAACGCGCAAGATACGGGCTCAACCATGCCGTTGGCCGGGGGGTCGGCACGTCAGGGCAACAGGAGGACGCAATGCGAGCACGTACCCTCCCCCTCTCCCGTCAGCGGTCGGGCGGGGGGAAGCCCATCGCCCGTAAGGCGCTGGCCATCGCGGCCGTGGTGTCGCTGGGCACCGGGCTGCTGGCCGGCTGTGCCGACGACGGCGGTAGCGACGGCGACGGATCCTCGTCCGACGGCGAGGGCAAGACCAAGATCACGATGGGTCTGTTCGGCACCTTCGGCTACGAGGAGGCCGGTCTCTACGCCGAGTACGAGAAGCTGAACCCTGACATCAAGATCGAGCAGACCGTCGTCGAGCGGAACGAGAACTACTACCCCGCTCTGCTGAACCACCTCACCACCAACAGCGGTCTGATGGACGTCCAGGCCATCGAGATCGCCAACATCGCCGAGATCGTCGGCACCCAGGCGGACAAGTTCGTGGACATGTCCAAGGTCGAGGGCGTGGACAAGAAGAACTGGCTCGACTGGAAGTGGGCGCAGGCCACCACCAAGGACGGCCAGACCGTCGGCCTCGGCACCGACGTCGGCCCGATGGCCATCTGTTACCGCAAGGACCTCTTCGAGAAGGCCGGCCTGCCGACCGACCGCGCGGAGGTCGGCAAGCTGTGGGCCGGTGACTGGAACAAGTTCATCGAGACCGGTGAGAAGTACCAGAAGAAGGCCGGCAAGGACACCTTCTTCATGGACTCCCCCGGCGGCCTGCTCAACGCCGTCCTCAGCAGTGAGGAGGAGAAGTTCTACGACGCCTCCGGCGAGGTCATCTACAAGACCAACCCGGCCGTCAAGGACGCCTTCGACCTGACCGCCGAGGCAGCCGAGAAGGGCCTGGTCCAGTCGCAGACGCAGTTCCAGCCGGCCTGGGACACGACCATCGCCAACAGCAAGTTCGCCACCGTCGCCTGCCCGCCGTGGATGCTCGGCACCATCAAGGCCAAGGCCAAGCCGGAAGACGCCGGCAAGTGGGACGTGGCCGTGGCGCCCAAGTCCGGCAACTGGGGCGGCTCCTTCCTGGGCGTGCCGAAGAGCGGCAAGAACGTCGAGGAGGCGCAGAAGCTGGTGGCCTGGCTGACCGCGCCCGAGCAGCAGGCGAAGCTGTTCAAGGTGCAGGGCAGCTTCCCGAGCACCCCGGGCGCGTACGACAGCCCCGAAGTGACCGGCGCCAAGAACGAGATGACCGGCGACTCCCCGATCGGTGAGATCTTCTCCGAGGCCGCCAAGCAGATCCCGACCCAGGTCATCGGCCCGAAGGACCAGATCATCCAGCAGGGTCTGACGGACAACGGCGTCATCCTGGTGACCAAGGGCAAGTCCGCCGCGGAGGCCTGGGAGACGGCCACCAAGACCATCGACAACAGCCTGGACAAGTGACCGAAATGGCCACCCGCCACGACACCGCCGCGCTCCCCTCCAAGGGGGGCGCGGCCCCGGGCCGTCCTTCCAAGGACTCCGCGCCCATGGACAAGGACCAGCGACGCCGGGCCAAGCTGTCCCGGCGCTGGCAGCGCGACATGCGCTGGAGCCCGTACGCGTTCGTCTCGCCGTTCTTCCTGCTGTTCATCGCCTTCGGCCTGTTCCCGCTGCTCTACACGGGCTGGGCCTCGCTGCACCAGGTGGAGCTGACCGCCCCGACCGACATGAGCTGGGTCGGGCTGAAGAACTACACCCGGATCTTCGACGACGAGTTCTTCTGGAACGCGGCGCAGAACACCCTGACCATCGGCATCATCGCGACCGTTCCGCAGTTGCTGATCGCGATGGGCATCGCCCACATCCTCAACTACAAGCTGCGGGCCTCGACCTTCTACCGGGTCGCGATGCTCGCGCCGTACGCCACCTCGATCGCCTCCGCCTCCCTGGTGTTCGTGCTGCTCTTCGGTTACGACTACGGCATGATCAACTGGGCGCTCGACTTCGTCGGGGTCGACCCGATCGACTGGCAGGGCGACAAGTGGCCCTCTCAGTTCGCCGTCTCGGCGATCATCATCTGGCGCTGGACCGGCTACAACGCGCTGATCTACCTGGCCGCGATGCAGGCGATCCCGCAGGACCTGTACGAGTCGGCGGCGCTGGACGGCGCCAGCCGCTGGAAGCAGTTCATCCACGTGACGCTGCCCTCGCTGCGTCCGACGATCCTGTTCACCGTGGTGGTCTCCACCATCGGCGCCAGCCAGGTCTTCGGCGAGCCGCTGCTGTTCGACGCCAACAAGGGCGCGTCCGGCGGCGCGGAGCACCAGTTCCAGACGCTCGGCCTGTACCTGTACGAGCAGGGCTGGATCAACCAGCACCTGGGCCGTGCCTCGGCGATCGCCTGGACGATGTTCGCGATCCTGATCGTCATCGGCATCATCAACCAGCTCATCTCGCGCCGGCTGCGCGCCAGCAGTTAAGGAGTTGTGGCCGTGACGACGACTGTGACGCCCCCCGAGACCGCCCCCGCCAAGGAGCCGAAGCGTTCGCGCCTGCCGAAGTCGGCGCGGGCCGGCGGGACACTGCACGGCGGTCCGATCGCGTACGCGATCCTGATCGTGTTCACGATCGTGTCGCTGTTCCCGCTGGTGTGGACCGCGATCGCCGCCTCCCGGGACAACCAGCGGCTGGCGCAGAACCCGCCGCCGCTCTGGTTCGGTTCCAACCTGTTCAAGAACCTGGAGATCGCCTGGAAGGACGCCAACCTCGGTGAGGCGTTCCTCAACACCACGATCGTGGCGGGCATCTCGGCGGTGACCATCGTCGTGCTGTCGACGATCGCCGGGTTCGCCTTCGCCAAGCTGCGGTTCAAGGGCCGCAACGCGCTGATGCTGATCGTGATCGGCACGATGATGGTGCCGCCGCAGCTCAGCATCATCCCGCTGTACATGATGGTCGCCAAGCTCGACTGGTCCGACCAGCTCCAGGCGGTCATCTTCCCGTCGCTGGTGAGCGCGTTCGGCGTGTTCTTCATGCGGCAGTACCTGCTCCAGGCGCTGCCGGACGAGGTCATCGAGGCCGCCCGGGTGGACGGCGCGAGCAGCTGGCGCGTGATCTGGCACGTGGTGTTCCCGGCCGCGCGGCCGGCGATGGCCGTGCTCGGCATGCTGATGTTCGTGCAGACCTGGAACGACTTCCTGTGGCCGTTCCTGGTGCTGACCCAGACCGGCAACCCGACCGTGCAGGTGGCGGTCGCGGGCCTCGGCCGCGGGTACACCCCGGACCAGTCCCTGATCATGGCGGGTGCGCTGCTGGGTACGCTGCCCCTGCTGCTGGTCTTCA
The DNA here is from genome assembly GCF_055585405.1 of Streptomyces sp. NPDC053426. Taxonomy (NCBI): domain Bacteria; kingdom Bacillati; phylum Actinomycetota; class Actinomycetes; order Kitasatosporales; family Streptomycetaceae; genus Streptomyces; species Streptomyces sp. NPDC053426. The sequence goes on from NZ_JBVJKE010000006.1 coordinate 200,129, forward strand.
CGATCTTCGGCAAGCAGATCGTGGGCGGCATCATGCAGGGCGCCGTCAAGGGCTGACGCCCGCCTCACCTCCGTACCCCTGGGGGCCGGGTCACCGCCGCCTCGGCCCCTCCCCCTCCTTTTCGTACTCGTCGGTCTTCCACGACCTCCTATGGGAGCGCTTCCATGTCTGACTCCGCAACGCCGGCGACCCCGGTGACCTTTCCTCCCGCCTTCCTCTGGGGCGCCGCGACCTCCGCGTACCAGATCGAGGGGGCGGTGCGGGAGGACGGGCGCACGCCTTCCATCTGGGACACCTTCAGCCACACGCCGGGCAAGACGGCCGGCGGCGAGACCGGTGACATCGCCAACGACCACTACCACCGCTACCGCGACGACGTGGCGCTGATGGCGGACCTCAACCTGAACGCCTACCGCTTCTCCGTCTCCTGGTCGCGGGTGCAGCCGACCGGCCGCGGTCCGGCCGTGCAGCGCGGTCTGGACTTCTACCGCAAGCTGGTCGACGAGCTGCTGGCGAAGGGCATCAAGCCGGCCGTCACCCTCTACCACTGGGACCTGCCGCAGGAGCTGGAGGACGCGGGCGGCTGGCCGGAGCGCGACACCGCCTACCGCTTCGCCGAGTACGCGCAGATCGTGGGCGAGGCGCTCGGCGACCGGGTGGAGAACTGGATCACGCTCAACGAGCCCTGGTGCAGCGCCTTCCTGGGCTACGCCTCCGGTGTGCACGCCCCCGGCCGCACCGACCCGGCGGCCTCGCTGAAGGCCGCCCACCACCTGAACCTGGCGCACGGCCTGGGCGCCAAGGCGCTGCGCTCGGTGATGCCGGCCCGCAACTCCGTCGCGCTCAGCCTCAACACCTCGGTGGTCCGGCCGCTCTCGCCGAACGACCCGGCGGACGTGGCGGCGGCACGCAAGATCGACGACCTGTCCGGCGGCATCTTCCACGGCCCGATCCTGCACGGCGCCTACCCGGAGACGCTGCTGGAGGCGACCTCGTCGCTCACCGACTGGTCGTGCATCCAGGACGGCGACCTGGACCTGATCCACCAGCCGCTGGACGCGCTCGGCCTCAACTACTACACGCCCACCCTGGTCTCGGCGGCGGACCCGAACGCCAAGGGCCCGCGGGCCGACGGTCACGGGGCGAGCGAGCACTCGCCGTGGCCCGCCGCGGACGACGTCGCCTTCCACCAGTCGCCGGGCGAGCAGACCGAGATGGGCTGGTCCGTCGACCCGACGGGCCTGCACGAGCTGATCATGCGCTACAACCGCGAGGCGCCCGGACTGCCGATCTACATCACCGAGAACGGCGCGGCCTTCGACGACAAGCCGGACGCCGACGGCAAGGTGCACGACCCGGACCGCGTCGCCTACCTGCACGGCCACCTCTCGGCGGTGCGCCGGGCCATCGCCGACGGCGCGGACGTGCGCGGCTACTACCTGTGGTCCCTGATGGACAACTTCGAGTGGGCGTACGGCTACGACAAGCGCTTCGGCGCGGTGTACGTCGACTACGCGACCCAGCAGCGGACCCCGAAGTCCAGCGCCCTGTGGTACGCGCGGGCCGCGAAGGCCGGAGCGCTTCCGGAGCCCGAGGGCATCTGACCGAACCCCGGTTCCGGGAGACGGGGGAGCAGAGAACGGGGGGCGGGGCGCGGCACCCTAGGGGAGTGCCGCGCCCCGTTTCGCGCGCCGGGCGGGTTACTCGTAGGCGGCGAACGCCTTCGTGAAGGCGAACCTGTCCTGGAGGATCGAGCTGCAGGTGGGGTCGGCGGCCGGCTTGGTGCCGCCGGCGCACTGCTGGTCACGGGTGCCGGACCACATGGACAGCCAGCCGAGGCCCTTGGACTCGGCGAAGTTCACGAGCTGGGTGGCGTCGGCGACCTCGAAGACCTCGGTGACGACGTCGTTGACGCCGATCATGGGGGTGACGGCGACGGTCTTCCAGGCGTCGGCGTCGCTCAGCCCGAGGACGCCCTTGATCTGGGCCTGGGTGGCGGTGGCTGCCTGCTCGGCGTAGGTGCCCATGTCGCCGCTGTACGCCGGTCCGTAGTCCATCGCCATGATGTTGACGGCGTCGATCCGTACGCCGTTCTTCTTGGCGTCGGCGAGCAGGTTCACGCCGTCCTGGGTGAGGCCCTCCGGCATCACCGGGAGGGTGAAGGAGACGTCCAGGCCGGGGTTGGCCTTCTGGAGCTCGGCGATCGCCTGGGCGCGGCGGGTGTTGGCCGCCGCGTCGGGCAGGGCGCCGCCCTCGACGTCGAAGTCGACCTTGGTGAGCTTGTAGGTGTCGACGACCTTGGTGTAGGCGGCGGCCAGCGCGTCCGCCGAGGCGCAGGTGGTGCCGAGTTCGGAGCCGGCCGCGCCGCCGAAGGAGACCCGGACGTCGCCGCCCATGGCGCGCAGCGCGCCGATCTGTCCGGCCACGGCGTTGTCGCCGAGGCCGCTGACGCCGCCCCACTTGGGGGTGCAGCCGCCGCCGTCGGTGATGAAGGCGAGGTTGTAGTTCTTCACGCCGGTCGCCTCGGCGCTCGCGACCAGGTCGAAGGCGGGGAAGAGGGAGGTGTCGACGTAGGGCGCGAAGCCCGCGTCCGAACCGTTGCCGGTACCGGTGCTCTCGGTGGGCTCGGCGGTCGGCTCCTCGGTCCGCGTCGGTTCCTCGGTGGGGGTCGGCTGCGTGGTGGGGGCGGGGGCGTCGGTGGGACGGCCGCTGGGTTCGGGCGTGGGCGCGGTGTCCGTGCCGCACTCGGCGCCGTCGACCAGGCAGCCGGTCGGGTCGCCGGTGCCCTTGGCGACGAAGCCGACGGTGACGGACTCCCCGGCGCCCAGGCCGTCGGTGTCCCACTCGGCGGACCGCACGGTGACGTGCCGGCCGCTCACACCGGCCTCGGCGTTCCACAGCGAGCCGAGCTCGGTGCCGACGGGCAGGTCGAACTCCAGCTTCCAGTCCTGGTTCCGCTCGCCGCTGTTGTTGGTCACCACGTACTGGGCGGTGTACCCGGTCGACCACTCGCTGGTCCTGGTGTAGGCCGCGCCGACACCGGCCGCCTGGGCGGTGCTGGTGAACAGGAACGCCCCGCCGCCGGCCACGGCCGCGGCGGTCACCGCGCCGATCGCCTTGTTCCTGCCGCTGATCCTGCGCCGGTGCGTGCTCATCGCGTGCCTGCCTTCGTTGCCGTTCGGGGGGTGTGCGGCAGCACGCTAGCGAGCCGGATTCGGACAAAGTTCCTGATCCGGGAGGCCGTCGATGATCTTAGGGCGCGCTTAAGGAAGGGATCGGGGACGGTTAAAGGAGGCGACCAGCCGGCCCGGTCCGCGACGGCGGCGCACGGTCCCCCGGTGCCCGCGCCGCCGGGGTTCCCGCTCGCGTCCGTCGAGCTGGATCCAGATCCGCACCTCGGTCCCGCCGAGCACCGACGAGCCGATCCGTACGTCCCCGCCGGTCGACTCCGCCAGCCGGCGCACGATGTCCAGGCCGAGCCCGGTGGAGCCGTCGCTGCCGGAGCCCCGGCCGCGGGCCATCGCCGCCTCGGGGTCGGGTATGCCGGGGCCCGCGTCGGAGACCAGCACGATCACCGCGTCCTCGCCGTTGTGCACGTCGACCGCGAACGCGGTGCCCTCGGCGGTGTGCCGGAAGACATTGCCGAGCAGCGCGTCGAGGGAGGCGGCCAGATCGGTGCGGGCCACGGGTATCCGCACCGGCCGGTCGGCGCCGGCCACCCGCCACTTGCGGCCCTCGTCCTCGGCGAGCGCCGACCAGAACGCCATCCGCTCCCGCACCACTTCGGCCGCGTCGCATCCGGCGCCGGGTCCGGCGGCGGCCGTCTGCGGCTTGGCGTCGCGGGCGGTGCGGATGATGGTGTCCACCTCCCGCTCCAGCTGCTCGACCGCCGCCCGGGTCTGCTCGGCGGCCGGACCGTCGCCGAGGGAGGCGGCGTTGAGCCGCAGCACGGTCAGCGGCGTACGCAGCCGGTGGGACAGGTCGGCGGCCAGTTCCCGCTCGTTGGCGAGCAGTTGGACGACCTGGTCGGCCATGGAGTTGAACGCCACGGCGGCCAGCCGCAGTTCGGTCGGCCCGTCCTCGGGCACCCGGGCCCCCAGTTTCCCCTCCCCCAGTTCGTGCGCCCCCTCCACCAGCCGCTGCGCGGGCCGCACCATCCGTACGCCCAGCCGGTCGGCGACCGCGACCGAGCCGAGGATCAGCGCGACCCCGACCCCGGCGAGCACCGCCCAGGCCGTGCCGACGCCGTTGGTGACCTCGGACTCGGGGACGAACACCTCGACGACGGCGATCTCGCCGCTGCTCAGCGCGACCGGCTGGAGCAGGGCCGAACCGCCGGTCACGGGGGAGGTGGAGACACGCCCCAGTTCCCGTACGGCCGCGATGTCCTCCTCGGTGGCCCGCCGCTGCCCCATGTCGAGGGCCTCGCTGCCGTCGCCGGCCGGGATGTGCACGGCCATCGCGGCGTCGGAACCGGCGGAGGCGAAGACGCGTTCGAGCTGGTCGCGGTCGGTGGTGATGGACAGCGCGGGGGCGACGGCCGCCGCCTCCCGCTCGGCGTTGGAGAAGGCGCGGTCGCTGGCCATCTCCCGGATGACCAGACCGAGCGGCACCGCGAAGGCGACCACGACCATCGCGGTCACCGCCAGCGACACCTTCACCAGGGCCCATCTCATCGCGGCGGCTCCGCTCCGGGCGTGTGCGGCGGGTGCGGCGGCTCCGCTCCGGCCGGGGGCTCCAGCTTCACGCCGACGCCCCGCAGGGTGTGCAGATAGCGGGGCCGGGCGGCGGTCTCGCCCAGCTTCCGGCGCAGCCAGGACAGATGGACGTCGATGGTCTGGTCGTCGCCGTAGGACTGCTGCCACACCTCGGCGAGCAGCTCCTTGCGGGGGACGACCACGCCGGGCCGTCCGGCGAGGAAGGCGAGCAGGTCGAACTCGCGCCGGGTCAGGTCGAGCCGTACGCCGTCCAGTTCGGCCTGGCGGCGCAGCGGGTCGACGGTCAGGCCGCCGACCCGGATGACCGGGGAGGGCGCCGCCTCCCCGCCGCCGGCCCGGGCCCGGCGCAGCACGGCCGCCATCCGGGCCGAGAGGTGCTCCACCGAGAAGGGCTTGGTCAGGTAGTCGTCCGCGCCGGCGTTGAGCAGCCGTACGATCTCGGTCTCGTCGTCCCGGGCGGTCGCGATGATCACCGGTACGTCGGTGATGCCGCGCAGCATCTTCAGGGCCTCGGAGCCGTCGAGATCGGGCAGTCCGAGGTCCAGGACGACCACGTCGAAGCGGAAATGGGCGACCTCGCGCAGCGCCTCCAGCGCCGTGCCCACGCTGCGCACGGTGTGCGAGGCGTCGGTGAGCTGCCGGATGAGCGCCGAGCGGACGAACTGGTCGTCCTCGACCACGAGAACACTTGCCATGCGCCGCACCGTACGCCATGCCGGGCGGGCCGGGTGCGGGCCTGTGGACAACTCCGGACACCTCCGCGGCCGCGACACTCCTGAGGCGGATGGGGCAGTATGGCCCGACGATGCGCAGAGGATTCGTACACGTACTGGCCTGGCTGCTCGCCACGGGCGCGGCGGTCACGCTGTCGTGGTGGGGTGTCAGCACGGTGATGGAGGGCACCGCCTACGACCCGCCCCGTGCCCTGCCCATCGCGGCGGCCGACGGGGAGTCGCAGGCGGTGTCGTCCTCGACGCGGCGGCCGTCGGAGGCGGAGCGGCGTCCGGAGGAACCCGGGGAGACGCGGAGGCCGTCGGCGGAGCCCGACAGGACATCGTCGTCCCCCGAACCGGATCCGAACCCGTCCCGGACCGCTGCTCCCCCGCCCTCCCCCGCCGCTCCGGCCGCCTCCGGCCAGGTGAGGGGCTACGACACCAAGGGCGGCCGGGCGGTGTTCGACCTCGGCGAGACCTCCGCATCGCTGGTGTCGGCGACACCGGGGGCCGGCTGGTCGATGCAGGTGTGGAAGACGGAGTCGTGGATCCGGGTGGAGTTCACCTCGGGCGCGGACCGGGTGTCGGTCTTCTGCACCTGGCACGACGGGCCGCCGCGGGTGGAGATCGGTACGTACTGAGGGGTTCCGTCACGGGATGACGCGGACGGGTGGTGCACGGTCCGTGCGCGTCCGCCCCGTCACCGGACCGCGGCCGCACCCGGCACCGGCGACACGACCACCCCGGGGCCCGTGCGTGCCGGCCGGCCCCGTCACTGGAAGACGGACGCGGGTGGTGCCGGTGAGGCGACCGCCGCCCGGTCCGTCACGGGGGCGGCCCCGCCGGTGAAGTCGATGAGTTCCCTGCCGTGCTGGACGCGGCCCGGGTGCGGGTCGGAGGCGGCCCGGCGGGTCAGCTCGGCGATCGGCAGGGGCGCGTCGGAGGCGACCAGGACGGCGTTGCCGAAGCGCTTGCCGCGCAGCACCGCCGGGTCGGCGATCAGCGCGAGTTCGGCGAACCGGGCGGCGGCGGTGGCGATCTGGCCCCGCAGATGCGCGAGGGGCGGCCCGTCGGCGAGGTTGGCGGCGTAGACACCACCGGGGGCGAGGGCCCTGCGGACGTCGTCGAGGAACTCGGTCGAGGTGAGGTGGGCGGGGGTACGGGCCCCGCTGAAGACGTCGGCGACGACGAGCCCGGCCCAGCCGTCCGGCACCTTGGCGAGCCCTTCACGGGCGTCCGTCGAACGCACCCGGATGCGGGCCTTCGGGTCCAACGGCAGCTCCCGCCGGACCAGTCGCACCAGCGCCGCGTCCCGTTCGACGACCTGCTGGGTGGAGCGGGGCCGGGTGGCGGCGACGTACCGGGCGAGGGTGAAGGCACCACCGCCGAGATGCACGGCCCGCAGGGGCTTGCCGGGCGGGGCGACGAGATCGACGACATGGCCGAACCGGCGCTGGTACTCGAAGGACAGATACGCCGGGTCGTCGAGATCGACATGCGACTGCGGCGCCCCGTCGATCGACAGCGTCCACCCCCGCACCCGCTCCCGGTCCGGAACAAGCCGGGCAACCCCACCGTCGACCTGCTCGACAACCCCCTCGACGGCTACCTGCTTACGCCCACTGCTCCTGGCCCTTCCCATTCACCCATTGTCCCAGGCCCCGTTTTCAGCCCCTCCGGTGCTACTTCCAGCCCCTCCGGCGTTCGAGGAGCGGGGGTCCGGGGGCAGCGCCCCCGGGATGGGACGGGTAAGGGCGGCGAGGGCGAAAACCCTCCCCGGCCCCACCCCTCACACACACCCGTCCGCAGCCTCGATCATCCGCTGAGCCGCGTCCAGCGCCTCCCGCAGCGCTACGGGATCCGTCGCCGGCTCCACCTCTTCCGGAGGAAGCAACCAGTCCGTCCCCTCCCCCGAAGGCTCCGGCTCCAGCCTCAACCCGCACCCGTCCGTCTCCGTACAGACACTCCCCGGCACGTCCCAGCCCGCAGCCGTCCCCGGAGGCACCAGGAACCCCAACGTGTCGCACCCGCCGTCATGCAGCACCGGCCCCACCGCGTCCCCCACCCCCCGCCGCAGGATGTCGACCGCCTCCAGCCCCTGCCGCGCCGGAACCGTGACCACGTCACAGTCCACATTCGGCAGCTCTGACAGTTCTGTCAGCCCCGTCAGATCCGACAGCTCTGAAGAATCCTTGCTCCGACTGGTCGTCATCCCGGCCTCCACCGCACGCATAGGGCCCTCGGTACACAGGGCCCAACGAGCCGCGACGTCAACGGCTACGACGAAAGTCCGCCGCAAAGGATGGCAGTTCATGGCAGATCACGGATGACATATCCGGATTGTTGCCAAACTCCGCGTAGTGACTCCGTCACAACAGGTACGTTCTAGCCCGCCGGAAACAGGGCAGTGCACGCACGGATCGCCCCCGGTTCCGGCATGGTTCGACGGTTCGCAGAGAGGACCCGGCCATGGCGTCGTCAACGGTGCCCTCGTCCCAGCCCCATCGGCCCCCGCGGCCGAACCTCGTCTTCCGGCAACTGCGCGGACCGCGCTCGCCGGCCGAGTTCGCCGCGGTGGTCCGGCGGGCCGCCCGCGAGATCGGCGAGCGGGTCAGCTGTGACGCGCGGTACGTGCACCGGGTGGAGGCGGGCGAGATCCGCTGCCCCAACTACGCCTATGAACGGGTGTTCCTGCACATGTTCCCCGGCCGCACGCTGACCGACCTGGGCTTCGCGCCCCGCTCGTCGGTGCGCGGGCGCGGAGCGCGGACCGCCGGGGAGACGCCCCCGGCCCACACCGAGAACCCGGCGAACGCCACGACTGAGAACAGCGGGGCGTACGAGCCGTATGAGACGCAGGACCGGTACGACACGTACGACACGCACGACCACGAGGAGAGCGACGTGCTGCGTCGCGCATTCATGACCGGCGGGGGCGCCACAGTGGCCTCCGCCTCGCTGAGCCCGTACGGGTTCGCCTCCGACGCCTCGGCGCCACAGCGCGCCGTGCGCCGCGCGGGGGCGAGCGACGCGGGCGCCCTGGAGGAGGCCGTCCGCCGCATCCGGCTGCTGGACGACCGGCACGGGGCGGACGGGCTGTACCGCCGCGCGGCGGCACCCTTGCGTGCCGCCTACGCGCTGCTGGACGCGGGGACGACCCGGCAGCGGACGGCGGACCGGCTGTACTCGGGCGCCGGGGAGCTGGCCATCTCGGTGGGCTGGCTGGCGCACGACTCGGGCCGCTTCGACGACGCGCGCTCGCACTACGCGGAGGCGCTGGCGACCGCGCGGGTGACCGGGGATCCGGGCGTGGAGGCGCACGCCTTCTGCAATACGGCGTTCCTCGCGCGGGACGCGGGCCGGCCCCGGGAGGCGGTACGGGCGGCGCAGGCCGCACAGCGGGCCGCGCGCCCGCTCGGCTCCCCGCGGCTGATGTCGCTGCTGGCGCTGCGGGAGGCGGGCGGCTGGGCGGGGCTCGCCGACCGCACGGGCTGCGAGCAGGCGCTGGCCCGGGCGGGGGCGTACTTCGAGCGCGGGCCGTCGGAGGCGGACCCGGAGTGGATGAGCTTCTACGGGGAGGCCGAACTGGAGGGCCTGGAGGCGCAGTGCTGGTCGACGCTGGGCGACTGGCCGCGCGCGGCACGGCACGCACGGCGGGCCGCGGAGCTCCAGGACCCGCACTTCACCCGCAACATCGCGTTGTACACGGCGGAGCTGGCGGACGACCTGGCCCGCGGGGGCCGCCCGGACGAGGCGGCGGAAGCCGGAATGCAGGTACTGGACCTACTGACCGAGGTCCAGTCGTCCCGGGTCCGCACCATGCTGGCAGGCACGTCCCGCGTACTGCTCCCCCACCGCCGGGCATCAGGCGTATCAGCCTTCCTGGACCGCCACGAATCACTCCCCCGCGCGATGTGAAAGACCCGCGACGCCCAACTACGGGTAATCGCGCCCCTGGGCGGCAGCCCACCCCCGCAGCTACGGGCAATCGCGTCCCTGGGTCGGCAGCCCACCCCCGCAGCTACGGGCAATCGCGCCGCAGGGGCGGCATCCCGCCCCCGCAGCTGCGGGCAGTCGTGCCGCAGGGCGGCACGGGTGGGCGCGGCGGCACCCCGCAAGCGCCGGGCAGCGCGACCCACCCCCGCCCAGCCCCCGCCCAGGGCACCCCATGACCACCGGCCCGGGCGTCACGCAGCCGCCAGATGCCCCGTCTCGTTCCAGGACTCCACAGCCGGCTCGCCGTACGCCCACCCCAGCACCGACAGGGAGGTCGGATTCAACCGGATACGGGCCGCGAAACCGATCGGCAGACCGAGCCACCGCGCACCGATGGAACGAAGCATGTGCCCGTGCGCGAAGACCAGCACGTCACGGTCTGCGGACCGGGCCCAGGCCACCACCTCGTCCGCACGCGCCGTCACCTCCGCCAGGGTCTCCCCCTCCGGAACCCCGTCCCGCCAGATCAGCCACCCGGGCCGCACCGCCTGTATCTCCGCCGGCGTCATCCCCTCGTACGCCCCGTAGTCCCACTCCATGAGCGCGTCCCAGTTCTCCGCGCGGTCACCGAACCCGGCCAGCTCACACGTCTCCCGCGCGCGAACCAGCGGACTGGTGCGCACCTCGACACCGGGCAGCCCGTCGTACGGCGCCCGGTGCAGCCGCTCGCCGAGCAGCTCGGCGCCCCGCCGGCCCTCCTCCAGGAGCGGCACATCGGTCCTGCCGGTGTGCTTGCCGGACAGCGACCACTCGGTCTGTCCGTGCCGGGCCAGCAGGATGCGCGGTGCCATGGGAGACCTTCCGGATGAAAATTCGCAGGCGGAACTCCCCCATCATCGCGCACCCTGGTCGCGGGCAACCCGGGGGGCGATCCATGCGTCTCTCAGGGCCGAGGGCGTGTCACGGGGGACGCGCGCACACCGTAGAGTGGCTGGCCGCTGAACGGAGCGCCGCGCGAGAACAAAGGGGGAGCGATCGGATGCCGCACACCGAGACACCAGGCACCGAGGCTGCCCCGGCGCCCCGGCTGCGCTGGTGGAGGGAGCTGCCGCTCATCCTCCTGGTGTACGCCTGCTACTCGGCGGGCCGGCTGGTCGTCCGCGGCGACGTCTCCGACGCCGTCGACCACGGCCTGGCGATCCTGCGCATCGAGAAGGCGCTGTACCTCAACGCCGAGCACCCGCTGAACCGTCTCTTCACCCGTGAGCCGTGGCTCGGCATACCCGCCGACTTCTGGTACGCGTCGCTGCACTACCTGGTGACCCCGGCGATCCTGGTCTGGCTGTTCCGCTCCCGCGCGGTGCGCTACCGCGCCGCCCGCACCTGGCTGATGACGTCCACCTTCATCGGGCTGATCGGCTTCACCCTGCTGCCCACCTGCCCGCCCCGGCTGCTCGACGCGAGCCACGGCTTCGTCGACACGATGGCGTACTACAGCTCGTACGGCTGGTGGGGCGGCGAGGCGAGCGCCCCGCGCGGGCTCGGCGGGATGACGAACCAGTACGCGGCGATGCCGAGCCTGCACGTGGGCTGGGCGCTGTGGTGCGGAGTGATCCTCTGGCGGTACGGGCGCACGCGCCTGACGAAGACGGCCGCCGTCGTCTACCCGCTGGTGACCACGATCGTGGTGATGGGCACCGCGAACCACTACTTCCTCGACGCCGCGGCGGGCGCCGCCGTCATGGGCGCCGGCCTGCTGCTGGCCCCGGTCGTGACGCGGTACGCGGACCGGGCGAGGACCCGCTTCCTGCCCCGCACCGCAGCGGCCTCGGCGGACTCCTCCGCCGCGGATTCCCCCAATGTCAGTGCCGGATGCCAGACTTCCGCGGGTGAGCGAATTCCACGGCAGCGGCACCCCGAGCCACGGTACGGAACAGGAACCGAACCGGGTGCCTCCCCCTCGGACGCGGGAGAAGGCGCTCCGGCACCGGCTCGCTGAGCTGCGCGGCCCGGAGGTCCCGGCCAAGGCGCTGGACGCGCGCGCCCTGGCCGCCCTCGCCGCCAACCCGGGCTGCAGGCGGCGCGCGATCCTCGACGGCGCCGGGGTGAACAAGGCGGTGCTGGCCGACGCGTTGGGCTCGCCGTCGGTCTTCGGCCAGTCCCAGTTCGCGTTCGTGCGGGGCAACGCGTTCGAGGCGAAGGTCAAGGCGGACGGCGGTACGGAACTGCTGCGCCTCGCCCACGAGAAGCTGGACCGCGCGGCCGAACCGCCCGCCGACGCGCGCGTGCCCGATCTGACCGCCCAGGGCCCGCGGGGCCGCACGGCCCGTACGGAGCTGGCGCTGCGCGAGGCCACCGAGGCGCCCGGCGCGTGGACGCTGCTCGACCACCCGATGCTCGCCCTCGAGGTCGCGGGCTCCCCCGCCTTCCTGGAGCCGGACGCGGTGGTGGTGCACCCGGACGGCAGCTGGACGGTCGTGGAGATCAAGTCCTTCCCGATGCTGGACGGCGCCGCGGACCCGGCGAAGGTCGGCGCGGCGGCACGCCAGGCGGCGGTGTACGTGCTGGCCCTGGAGGAGGTGGCCGCGCGGCTGGATCCTGCCCCGCGCGTACGCCACCGGATCCTGCTGGTGTGTCCGAAGGACTTCTCCAACCTGCCGACCGCGTCCGCCGTGGACGTGCGCAAGCAGCGCGCGGTGACCGCCCGTCAGCTCGACCGGCTCACCCGGATCGAGGAGATCGCCGACACGCTCCCCGAGGGCACGTGCTTCTCGCCGGAGCTGCCCGCCGAGCGGCTGACGCAGGCCGTGGAGGCGGTCCCGGCGACCTACGCGCCGGAGTGCCTGTCCGCGTGCGAGCTGGCCTTCCACTGCCGGGACCGTTCCCGCGCGCAGGACGCGGTGACCCGTCTGGGCCGTCCGGTGCGGGCGGAGCTGGGCGGTCTGACGACGGTCGGGGACGTGCTGGCGGCGGCCCGCGGAGAGGCCGGTGACCCCGACGACCCCGCGGTGGCGGCACTGCGCAGGGCGGCGGCGCTGCGCGCGGAGGCACTGGAAGCGGCGGCCCTCCTGGAGGTGGCTCCTTGTCCCTGATCGCCACCCTCGCCCGTCTGGAGGCCGTCAGCACCGGCCGCGCCCAGCCCGCCGCCACCGTCCGGCACCGGCACCTCTCCGAGCGCCCCTTGGTCTTCGTGCCGCTCATCACCGCCGGTGAGGCGGGCGCCCCGCTCGGCGCGCTGGTGGGCACCGACCGGGACGCGCCGCGGCTGCTGGTGGTGCCGCAGCCGCGCGACCGCGACCTCCGCTTCGCGTTCCTGGCCGAGCTGGCCGACGTGGTGCTGCCGTACGTCGACGGTTTCGCGGACGTCGTGGAGGCCGCCGAGCGTTCCGAGACCGACCCGGAGACCGGCAAGCGGGTCAAGGTCGAGGTGGAGCTGTGCGCGGACGCGCCCCAGCTGATCGTGCCGTCCCGGGCCGGCATCGACCTCGTACGGCTCCTCGGGCGGTCCATGCGGTTCCGGCGCACGGCGGAGCAGGACCCGGAGGCCCCGTTCCCGGCGCCGCCCCGGGTGCCGCTGCTCGGGCGGTGGCTGACGCACTTCGGGGAGCGGGCCCGGGTGCCCGGCTCCTCGCTGCTGCTGGCCATGAGCGACGTACTGGCCCGGCACTGGGCGACCGGGCAGTCCTCCCTGGAGGACCAGCACCTGGGGGCGCTGCTCGCCTGGATCGACCCGCCCGAGGGACGCTCGGGGGCGGAGGCCGCGCAGGAGGCCGAGCTCGCGCGGGACGCCGACGGCCAGTTGCGGTGCCCGCCCGCGGGCCCGGCGACCGACCCGGCGTTCGACAACAAGCTGCTCGCCCCGGCCATCGAGCGTTACGACCGTGCCCGTACGGCGCTCGCGGCGGCGGAGGACGGTCTGGAGGCCGACGACCGCCTGGGCGCGCTGACCGCCGCCGAACGGGAGATCCGCGCACTGGTGGAGAGCCGTACGCGGCCCACGTGGGACGCGGTGTGGCGGGGCCTCGACCTGTTGGCGAAGCTCCCGGAGGGTGCGCGCGTCGAGGAGCGCTGGACGCGCGACCGCTGGTCGTTCACCGGTCACCGGGACCGGGTGGCGGCCGGTGAACCGCCGCAGCCGCGCCGCGACGACGCGGTCACCGCGGCGAACAAGCTCGCCACGCGCGAGCGGGAGCAGGCCCGGCTCGAGGCACAGGAGGCGCTCGACGACCCGCTGGCGATGGCGGCCCGGCGGCTGTCCGGGGAGGCGTTCGCGGGCGAGGTGGTCGACGTGGTGATGGCGTACAGCGAGAGCAAGCGCCCGAGCCCGCGCCCGCTGGTCGTCGTCCGCACGGACGACCGCCCGCACCTCGGCGAGCGGGTACGGGCGTACCGCTCGCTGGGCGGCAAACCGCAGACGGCGGAGTTCGCGGGCTACGAGGACGGTCCGGAGGGCGGTCTCCTCGTCCTCCGCATCATGGACAAGATGGGCCGGGGCAAGGAGCCGGAGGAGGGCTCGGTCCCGGAGAAGGGCGACCGCGTGTGCTTCACGCTGTTCGAGCACGAACCGCGCGGCGGCGCGAAGTTGCCCGACCCGGAGGAGACGCCGTGGACCCATGGCGGACCACCCGGTGAGGAGGCGGCCGTACCGGAGCCCGCCGACCCGGTGACCGAGGAGGACGTGCTGTGACCGCCCCTGCCCGGCAGGCCGTGTTCGACCCCGGCGCGGCGGCCGGCCGCGCCACCGACGCGATCCTCCGCGACACCCTGCGCGGCACCGCGCGCGGTGTCGTCGTCGACTCCCCGCCCGGCGCCGGCAAGTCCACGCTGGTGGTGCGCGCGGCGCTGGAGCTGGCGGAGGCGGGCCGCCCCCTGATGGTGGTGGCGCAGACCAACGCCCAGGTCGACGACCTGGTCCTCCGCCTCGCCGAGAAGAACCCGGACCTGCCGGTGGGCCGACTGCACAGCAGCGACACGGACCCCTACGACAAGGCACTCGACGCACTGGACAACGTCCGCAAGTCGGCGAAGGCGGCCGACCTCGCCGGCCTGGACGTCGTCATCTCCACAGCGGCGAAGTGGGCGCACGTCAAGGGCGTCGAACCGTGGGAGCACGCGATCGTCGACGAGGCGTACCAGATGCGTTCGGACGCGCTGCTCGCGGTGGCGGGACTGTTCGAGCGGGCGCTGTTCGTCGGCGACCCGGGCCAGTTGGACCCGTTCTCCATCGTGGGCAGCGAGCAGTGGGCGGGCCTGTCGTACGACCCGTCCGCGTCGGCGGTCTCCACCCTGCTCGCCCACAACCCGGACCTGCCGCAGCACCGTCTCCCGGTCTCCTGGCGCCTCCCTGCCTCAGCCGCCCCCCTGGTGTCGGACGCCTTCTATCCGTACACCCCGTTCCGCAGCGGCACGAACCACGGCGACCGCGGGCTCGCCTTCTCCGTCCCGTCGGACGGTTCGGCCCCGGACCGGGTGATCGACGAGGCGGCGGAGTCCGGCTGGGGCCTCCTGGAACTCCCCGCCCGCCACACCCCACGCACGGACCCGGAGGCGATCCACGCGGTCGCGCTGGTGGTCCGCCGCCTCCTGGACCGGGGCGGAGCGGCGACCTCCGAACGCTCCCCGGACCCCACCCCCCTGACCGCCGACCGCATCGCGGTGGGCACCGCCCACCGCGACCAGGCGGCGGCGGTACGGGCGGCCCTCACGGAACTCGGCGTGCCGGACGTCACCGTGGACACGGCCAACCGCCTCCAGGGCCGGGAGTACGACGTCACGGTCGTCCTCCACCCCCTCTCCGGCCGCCCCGACGCCACCGCCTTCCACCTGGAGACGGGCCGCCTGTGCGTCCTGGCCTCCCGCCACCGCCACGCCTGCATCGTGGTCTGCCGCGAGGGAGTGACCGACCTGCTGGACGACTACCCGTCCACGGAACCGGTCCAGCTGGGCACGCTGGTGAAGTTCCCGGACGGCTGGGAGGCGAACCACGCCGTGCTGGCGCACCTGGCGGAACACCGGATGGCCTGGCGACCTTGATCCCCGTACCGCTCCCGGGCCGACAACGGCCGTTCGCGCACAAGGCCGTTGACCAGCGGGACTGTTAGGGTGCCCGCCATGTCTGTGAACCTACGCATCGAACTGGACGTCCGTGGACTCGTCTCCCGGGAACAGGCCGAGGAGGCGCGGCAAGCGATCCACGAGGTGATCCGCGACGAGCGCATCGACGACGAGGTGACACTCTCGGTGCTGGAGCGCGACGGGGAGTTCATGGTGCTGGGGCGTACGGGCTTCCACCCGGTCATCATCTCGGGTGTCCGGTACTGGGAGCCGGAGTTCAAGAGGAGCATCGAGGTGGCTGTGAGGACGGTGACGGCGGAGGCCGACGTCCGGTTGCTCTGCGCCGACGTCGATCTGGAGCGGGCCATCGAAGCCGGCACGATCTGACCTCACGCGCTCACGGGCCACGGGCCGCGTCGACCTCGGCCGCGCACCGGGCACCGGAGTCTCCGCTCGCGGGAAGGTCACACCGTGCGTCTCGCAGGCGCCGGCGTCGTCCCCAGCTCGCACCAGACGTACTTGCCCCGACCGCCTTCCCTGGCCAGCGGTTGCCAGCCCCATACGTCGGCGCAGGCCCGGACCAGGGCCAGTCCTCGTCCGTCCTCGCGGTCGACGGCCAGGTCGAGCGGCTGCGGCGGCTCCGGCGGGAGGGGGTCCGCGTCCCAGGCGCCGATGCGCAGGACGCCCGTACCCGACCAGTGGACGCGCAGGGCGGCGGGGCCCTTGGTGTGGCGTACGGCGTTGCCGACCAGCTCCGTGGCCAGGAGTTCGGCCACGTCGACCAGGCGGATCAGGCCGTGCATGGTCAGGATCAGACGGAGGGTGCGGCGGCAGATGGTGACGGCTCGGAGGTCGTTGGGGATGGAGAGGGAGTACTCCCACGGGTCGTTTTCGGGCATGCGGATTCCTTTCCAGAACCAGAGGGGTTGAGGTCGGGGTCGGTGTCATTGCCGCGTCCGTCATGGCAGGACAGAGCGGTGCACTTCCGACACCCCGTCATTGCGCAGCGCGTACGTCGCGTCACCGACGGTAGACATTAGGATTAAGGTCAAGCAAGCCCGCCGAGTAATCTGACACCCGAACGAGTCACGGCGTCAGGCGCGTTGAGCGAAAGGGCAGGGATGGGGACCAAACGCGAAGCAACGGCACGGCAATTGCGTTTGGCCGTCGAAATCCGCAGGCTGCGCGAGGCGGCCGACCTCAGTGCTCGCGAGGCGGCGGCGCTGCTTGGCGTGAACTCCGTTCAGATCAGTCAGATCGAATCCGGCATCACGGGTGTGAGCGAGCAGCGGCTACGTCGCCTTGCCGCACACTACGCCTGCACGGACGAGGAGTTGGTTGACGCTCTGGCAGCGATGGCGACCGACCGGACGCGCGGGTGGTGGGAGGAGTATCGGACACACCTGCCCACGTCGTTCCTGGACCTTTCCGAGCTGGAGCACCATGCCACCTTCCGCTGGGACGTGGACTTCCTGCACGTCCCAGGCCTCCTCCAGGTCTACGACTACGCGCAGGCGCTCTTCTCTCGGCGGGTGCCCGAACTTCCGGAGGAAGAGCTGGAGTTGCGCGTGCGTCATCGGATGCAACGACGCGTCGTCATCGAAGGCGATCAGCCGATCCCTTACGAGGCACTCGTTCACGAAGCGGCATTGCGCATCCGGGTCGGAGGCCGCGCCACCTCACGTGCCCAGCTCGCCCGCATCCTGGAGCTCTCCGAAGCGGAGCACGTGACCGTGCGCGTCATTCCATTCGAGCTGGACGATTTCGCCGACATCACAGCCGCGATGGTCTACGCCGGCGGCGCCGTGCCAAGGCTGGACACCGTGGTGCGTGACGGTCCTCATGGCGTGCTCTTCATCGACTCGGAACCGCAGCTGGGGGTATTTCGAACGCTCTTCCATAGAGTGAAGGCAGCATCACTCACCCCCGAACGCTCGCGCGACTTCATCCACAGGCTGGCAAAGGAACTGTGAGGAGCCCGGTGACCACCTCCGACAACTGGCGGAAGTCTTCTTACTCCGGCAGCGGCGACGGCAACGCCTGTATAGAGATCGCCCACCGCCACCCCCGCATAGCCGTCCGCGACTCCAAGGACCCGGAGCGGGCCGTGCTCACCTTCCCGGCCTCCGCCTTCACCGCGTTCACCGCTCACCTCGGCATCCTTGAGGCCCCTGGCAAGGAATAGCAGCCCGGACAGGCGAACCACGCGGCATTGAAACTCGCCGCCCGGCTGCCCGGTGCCATGCCAGACTCCGGCACATGTCAGTTCGATACCCGCGCCCCTTGCGCCCCGGTGACCGCGTCGGAATCACCTCTCCGTCCAGCGGAGTCCCCGAGGTGCTCCGCGAACGCCTCCAGGTGGCCATCCGTGACGTGGAGGCACGCGGATACGAGGTGGTGCTCGGGCAATGCATGGACGGCTCGGGACATGTCAGTGCTCCCGCCGCCGCACGCGCGGACGAACTGATGTCGATGCTGACCGATCCCCGGATCGGAGCCGTGGTGCCGCCGTGGGGCGGTGAGCTGGCGATAGACCTCCTGCCGCTGCTCGACTGGGACCGGCTGCGCGACGCCGAACCGACCTGGCTCGTGGGGTTCTCCGACCTGTCGACCATCATCACCCCGCTGACCCTCCTCACCGGGACCGCGACCGTCCACGGCAACAACCTCATGGACACTCCCTACCGGCCCCCCGACGGGCTGGTCTCCTGGCTCGACATCGTCAGCGCACCGCCCGGGCACCGGTTCACACAGATCCCGCCGGGTCGCCACAGGACCACCGGCTGGGACGACTACGCCGCCCGGCCCGAAGTGCGGGAGTACACACTCGGCTCCCCCGGCACATGGACGCGGCTGGACGGAAGCGGGGACCTGGAAGTCGAGGGCCGCCTGATCGGGGGCTGCATCGAGACACTGTGCAACCTCACCGGGACCGGCTACCTCGACACGTCCGGCTTCGCACGGGCCGAGGCGGCGGACGGGCTGCTGGTGTACGTGGAGGCCGCCGGCGACGACGCCTTCACCATCTGCCGGAACCTGCACGGCATGCGGCTGGCCGGCTTCTTCGACGCGGCGAACGCGGTACTCGTCGGACGGACCTCGGCACCAGGAGCCCCTTCGCTGTCCCAGCACCAGGCCGTGCTGGACGCGCTCGGCCCCCTGAACGTGCCGATCATCGCCGACGTGGAATGCGGCCACGTCCCTCCGTACATGGCGATCGTCAATGGGGCGCACGGCCGCCTGGTCCACACGGCAACGCGGAACGAACTCACCCAGACCCTGATCTGACACAAGCCTTCTCCAGCGGCGGACAGAGCCGTTCCGGGTCGGGTAGGAACTCCGAGGCCTCTACCGAACCCGGAACGGTTCTATATAGATATCTGTATAGTCTGAGGTGTGGGAAATCCGTGGCAGATCGAGATCGAACCGGAGGTCCGGCAGTGGCTGGCGCTCCTTTCGGACCCGCATTACGACAAGGCTGAGCGTGCCGCTGACATGCTTGCTGCTCAGCCGACGACTCTCGGGGAGCCGTACTCACGTCATCTCGGCGGCAAGCTCCGCGAGCTGCGCTTCACCATGGACGGGAACGCGGTCCGCATCACGTACTGGCTTGCTTCCGAGCGGCGAATCGTGCTTTTGACGGTGTTCCGCAAGACCAGACAGCGCGAGGACGCCGAGGTCGAGCGCGCTCAGCAGGCACAGAAGGTGTGCGAAGCAGACCACGAACCCGCCGAGCACAGCTACGACCGAACAAAGGAGGAGAGCTCGTGAACCACTCCCAGTGGAAGACGCGTCGGACCCGGAAGCTCCTGGGTGAACGGGTCGAAGAATCCCCCGCCTACGTGGAGGCCGGGTACGCCTTCGCTCTGGGCCAGGCCGTCTACGACCGGCGCACGGGGCTCGGCCTGTCACAGAGCGAGCTGGCGCGACGCGCGGGCATGACCCAACCCCAGATCTCCAACATCGAGGGCGGCGACTCAGTGCCGACCCTGCCGCTGCTCACCCGCCTCGCCAAGGCACTGGACGCGTCGCTGACCATCGATCTGGACGGTGACCACTCGACCTTCGTCTTCACCGCGCACAACGATCACAGGCCGGACGAGGCACCACCGGGCAAAGCCTCCTCAGTGGCCTGAACCGCTGTCGAACGCTTTCCGCAGGACGGAAGGCGATGTCACTCGATCCCGAGCGTTCGCGTGCCTTCATCCACAAGCCGACGAAGGAGCTGCGAGGACGTGCTGATCCCCGGCGCCTGGCAGAAGCCATCCTTCTCCGGCGGCGGACAGGGCGATGCATACGGCCCGGACGGCTGGGAAGCCATTCACGCGGTGCCCGAGGGCGTAGCCCTCAGGCCCTCTTGCGGGGGCGCGGGACAATGGACGGTGGCCCGCCCGTCGGGGGGTCGATCGCGACGTACGAATGGAGAAGTCATGGCGGAGCACGCGCCGCGCCGGGAGCAGCCGCGGCTACGCCCCGCGCCCCTGCTGTTCGAGCCCGCGGAGGCGGCCTCGGATCCCGAGCACTTCTTCGACCTGGAGTCGATCGAGGATCCCCGTGCGCTGCTGGAGCGGGCGACCGAGCTGACGCTCGCGTTCCGCGCCGCCGCGGACCGGGCGACGGAGTTCCAGGCGGTGGCGGCGGCCCAGCTCGCCGACCCCCGCCGCTTCGACCGGCTGACGCCGGCGGACATCGCCGAGCGGGCCGAGTGGACCGAGGACTACGCGAAGAAGATGGTCGAGTTCGGCCGGGACCTGATGCGGGGCGGCGAGGGCGGCGGCTCCGGGCACGCCGATCCCGTATAGCTCGTACGGTCCGTATGGCTCGTACGGCCCTGTGCAGCTCGTACGGCCCGGCATACGCGCATACGCATATGCCGGGCGGGCAAGATACCCCCTCCCCCGCCCCCGCGTCCCCGATTCCCGCAACCCTGCGGAAGCGTTCCCTCACTCACGGTAGATGTTTCCGTCATGAGCAGCACACGGAATGCCTTCGACGTCAGCGGCGTCACCCCCGACGGTGCCGCCTGGCTCGCCTCGGCGGGGACGTATCCGCGCAGCACGCTCTCGCACTGGGGGGAGCGGCCGGACGCGCCGGTCGTGCTGCCCTGCGGGGTGGTCTTCGACGTGGTGAGCGTGCCCGCGATCTTCGGGCGGCGGATGCTGGACCGGATGTGGGACGAGGGCCCGGGTTCGGGGCCGGTGGCGGAGTTCCGGGGGCGGATGCTGCTGTTCGCCGCGCCGGGCACGGCACAACGGCTCCCGGCCCTCATGGAGTGGGAGGAGTGGGGTGCGCACGGCTCGCGCACGGACGGTGTTCCTCCGCTGCTGTGCCACGGCACCGGCGACGCGGTGACCGTCCCCCCGCCCACCTCCCGCTCCGGCTCCCGCTGGCTCGTCGCCCCGGACGCCCGTCACCCCTGGCTGCCGGGCCCGGAGGTGCTGCTGTGGGCGGCCGTGCGGGCGGCCCGCGCGGCCGTGCGGATTTCGATTTTTCCTCCCGCCGACCAGGGTGCTAATGTCTACGACGTCAGCAGGCGCCGCTAGCTCAGTTGGTTAGAGCAGCTGACTCTTAATCAGCGGGTCCGGGGTTCGAGTCCCTGGCGGCGCACGACACGGTGAAGGCCCCTCGCGGAAGCGAGGGGCCTTCGTCGCGTCTACGCGTCTACCGTGTGGTGATCCTCACCGTCCACGCCCCCGACGGCGTACGTCCCTCCACCTCCACCCGCACGGACTCCCCCGGCACCGTGAAGCTCTCGCCGAGGGCGACCGGGGCGTCGGCGAGCGGCGGGTAGACCGAGTCCTCCCAGCACGCCTCGGTGTGCGGGTGGGCGTCGACGACCTCGATGGGGCCGCGTCCGGACCGGGTGCCGCTGCTCACCCTGTACACCAGCACCCCCTGCCGGCAGGCCCTCGTGTCGTTGCCGACCGGCCCCCGGGCCTCGAAGGCGAGCACGCTGTCGGGGCCGGTGCGCACCACCGCGAGCTTGGTGCCCCGGCCGAGACCGAAGGACGGCGCCCCGGCGGCGCCCGTCACCGGCGTCCCCGGTCCCGCCCCGAGCGGTTCCAGTGTCAGCCGTACCGGCCCCGCGTCCTGCACGCACCGCACCTGCCGGGGCTCCAGCCAGCCCAGCTTCCACTTGTGCCAGCCGAAGAGGTCGGGCGCCAGCGCGAACTGGCTGCCCATGAGGTCCCAGTCGCCGACGTGGGTGTCCCAGTCGCCCTTGCCGTCCACCGGCCGGTGGTAGAGGTCGGGCAGGTCGAAGACGTGGCCGGTCTCGTGGGCGAGGACGAGGCGGTCCGGGGGGTGGTTCTCGAAGACCGTGACGACCCGGCGGATGTCGGTGCCGTCGGCGCGCAGCGGGGTGTCCAGGTTGACGACCTTCGTGGCGTCGGAGTCCACGCCCGGCGCGTCCGGGTCGGCGACGAAGTACACGATGTCGTAGCGCGAGAAGTCGACGTGCCGGTCGGTCACGGCGAGCGCGTCCCGCAGGTAGGCGGCCCGGTGGGTGACGGTCCAGTCGCGCTGTATGGCGTACTCCGTGGAGGGGCGCGGCATCCGGAACCACTGCCGCACGGGGTGCGGGCGCAGGGTGAACCTGCCGTAGGAGGCCCGCTCGAAGAAGTGGCTGGTGGCGGGGAAGTGGTCGGCGGCGAGTTCGGCGGGCGTGGTCAGGGGGTGGGAGTCGGGGAAGGAGAGGAAGACCATCACCGCGTCCAGGCTCCGCGCGGGACGGGGGTAGGCGGCGTTCCAGGTGTCCAGGCCCTCGGAGTGGTGGGCGGTGGTGCGGGTGAGGGCGCAGGGCGCCGCGGAGAAGGGTTCGGCGACGGAGGGGACGTTCACCATCGAGGTCGCCGCGAGCGCCGACATGGTGGTGCACATCGCGGCGGTACTGCGCAGCCGGGGGCGTACGCCCGGGGCGCCCGGTTCACCCCGTGCACCCGATCGGCTCAGTCGCCCCGGTCGCCGCCGGAGAGCCTCACGGCCGAGTCCTCTCGGGGTGAGCTGACGCGGCACGGGGACCTCCGGGAGACGGTTCACGGGACACCGCACCCAGACTGTGCATATTTGTCGTACTACGCCCTGTTCGGCTGCACCGGACGAGTGAGAAACGCGGGTATCCGGGCGGGACCGGACGGGACCGGAACCCCACGCACTCACGGAACGTCACAACTGGTCGGAGGGCCACAGAAGCCGTCCACCGGCGGCCGGAAACGGTCGGGCAGGGATGCGGATCCGTCCTGGAGACCGGACAGTGGCTGGAAGGGCCCGGCGTGGGCCCTTATGATCGGCACACTTTCCTGAGACTCTGAGACTTTCTGCACGGACAGCGATCGATTGCACTGCGGGAGCGAGCGGTGAGCGGAACGTCCGAAGGGCCGGCGCCCGCGGCGGAACTCAACCGGCCGACGGTCACGGAGAGTGAGATCACTACGTCTCCGCGTACGGAATCCCCGCCCCAGTCGCCCCCGCCGTCCCCGTCGTACCGCTCCGTCTTCACGGCCGCGCCGCTCGCCATGGCCGTCGTCGACCGCGAGGGCATGGTGACCGGCGCCAACGCGGCCCTCGCCACCCTGCTGGGCCGCGATCCGGAGAGCCTGGCCGGTGCCGTCGCCGCCGATCTGGTGGATCTGGCCTCCGACGCCCGCACCTGGCACGCCTACCGGGAGCTGCTGCGCGGACGACGGTCCCGGCTGCGCTGCACCCGCCGGCTGAAGCACCCGGAGGGGCACGCGCTGTGGGTGCGGGTGACGGTCGCCCCGCTGCCCGCCGACGACGGGGGCGTGCTGCTGTCGGTCGCCGACATCGGCGACCACCACGAGCTCCAGGCGCAGCTACGGCACCTGCGGATGCACGACCCGGTGACCCGGCTGCCCAACCGCACCCTGTTCTTCGAACGGCTGACGGCCGCGCTGGACGCGGAGTCGTACGAGGAGGGCGGCACCGGCCGGATCGGGCTGTGCTACCTCGACCTGGACGGGTTCAAGGCCGTCAACGACACCCTGGGCCACCGCGTCGGCGACCAGCTCCTCGCCGCCGTCGCCGAACGGCTCAAGAGTTGCGCGAAGGACGCGGCCAGGACCGGCACCCCGCTGGTCGCCCGGCTCGGCGGGGACGAGTTCGCGCTGCTGGTCGAGGACTCCACCGGCACCGAGCAGCTCGCCGACCTGGCCGAGTCGCTGCTCGACGCGATCCAGGCGCCCTTCGACCTCTCCGGGCGCAGGCTGTCGGTGTCGGCGTCGATCGGGGTGGTCGAGCGGCATGCCGCCGGGACCACGCCCACCGCGCTGATGCAGGCCGCCGACACCACGCTGTACTGGGCGAAGGCCGACGGCAAGGCCCGCTGGACGCTGTTCGACCCGGAGCGCAACGCCTCCCGCGTGACCCGCCAGGCCCTCGCCTCCACGCTGCGCCCCGCCATCGACCGGGGCGAGTTCGCGCTGGAGTACCAGCCGCTGGTGGGCATGGAGGACGACCGGGTGCACGGCGTGGAGGCGCTGATCCGCTGGCACCATCCGCGGTTCGGCACGCTGACGCCGAATCGGTTCATCTCACTGGCGGAGGAGGACGGCTCGATCGTGCCGCTCGGCCGCTGGGTGCTGCGCACCGCCTGCCGGCAGGCCCGCGACTGGCAGGTGCAGCACCCGGACGAGCCGCCGATCTTCGTCAGCGTGAACGTGGCGGTCCGCCAGGTGTGGGACTCCGACCTGGTGGCGGACGTCGCCGACACCCTTCAGGAGACGGGCCTGGAACCGGAGCTGCTGCAACTGGAGCTGACCGAGTCGGCGGTGATGGGCTCCTCCGGCCGACCGATCCAGGCCCTGAAGGCGCTCAGCGACATGGGCGTACGCATCGCCATCGACGACTTCGGCACCGGCTACTCGAACCTGGCCTACCTCAGCCGGCTGCCGGTGTCGGTGCTGAAGCTGGACGGCTCCTTCGTACGGGGATTCCAGTACGAGGAGCGCGCCGCCGCCCCGCCGAACCCGGCGGACGAGGTCATCGTCGAGGCGATGGTGCAGCTCGCCCACCGGCTCGGCCTGACGGTCACCGCGGAGTGCGTGGAGACGTCGGCGCAGGCGACGAGGCTGCGCCGGATCGGGTGCGACACCGGTCAGGGGTGGCTGTACTCCCGCCCGGTGTCGCCGGACCGCATCTCCGAGCTGCTGGGCACGCCCGGGGTTCAGGCGGGCGTGGGCAATCCGTAGGCGTCGGCTATCAGTTCGTAGGAGCGCAGGCGTACGTCGCCGCCGTGGGCGTTGGCGGTGAGCATCAGCTCGTCGGCGCCGGTGCGCTTCTGCAGCTCGTCCAGGCCGGCGCGGACCTCGTCGGGGGTGCCGTGGACGACGTTGGCGTTCCAGGAGTCGATGAACTCCCGCTCCATCGGGCTGAAGTCGTACGCCTCCGCCTCCTCGGGGGTGGGCACGAGGCCGGGGCGGCCGGTGCGCAGCCGGACCATGTTGAGCGCGGCGGCCAGCACCTGGCGGCGGGCCTCCTTCTCGTCGTCCGTGGCGAGCGCGGAGACGCCGATGAGGGCGTAGGGCGCGTCCAGGACCTCGCTGGGGCGGAAGGACTCGCGGTAGAGGTCCAGGGCGGGGACGGTGTTCTGGGCCGAGAAGTGGTGGGCGAAGGCGAAGGGCAGGCCGAGCATGCCGGCCAGCCGGGCGCTGAAGCCGGAGGAGCCGAGCAGCCAGACCGGCGGGCGGTGCGGGGACTGCACGCCACCGGGCGAGGTCGCCTGGACCGGGCCGGGGACGGCGTGGATGCGGCGGTAGGGGTGGCCGTCGGGGAAGTCGTCGTCGAGGAAGCGGGTGAGCTCGGCGAGCTGCTGGGGGAAGTCGTCGGCGCCCTCGTTCAGCCGGTCGCTGCGGCGCAGGGCGGCCGCGGTGGCGCCGTCGGTGCCGGGGGCGCGGCCGAGGCCGAGGTCGATCCGCCCCGGTGCCATGGCCTCCAGCGTGCCGAACTGCTCGGCGATGACCAGCGGCGCGTGGTTGGGCAGCATCACCCCGCCGGAGCCCAGGCGGATGCGCCCGGTGTGCGCGGCGAGGTACGCCAGGATCACGGCGGGCGAGGAGGAGGCCACCCCGGGCATGGAGTGGTGCTCGGCGACCCAGTAGCGGTGGAAGCCGCGGGACTCGGCGAGGCGGGCGATGTCCACGCTGGTCCGCAGGGCGTCGGTGGCGGTCCGGCCCGCGCCGACGGTCACCAGGTCCAGCACGGAGAGCG
This sequence comes from Streptomyces sp. NPDC053426, assembly GCF_055585405.1. Lineage (NCBI taxonomy): Bacteria > Bacillati > Actinomycetota > Actinomycetes > Kitasatosporales > Streptomycetaceae > Streptomyces > Streptomyces sp. NPDC053426. The sequence goes on from NZ_JBVJKE010000006.1 coordinate 225,774, forward strand.
GGACGGGTGCGGTGCCGTGGGCGGTGCCCCGGATCTCCTCTGCGGCGTCTGCGGCCATGGTGGGGTGCCTCCTGTGGGGTGTGACGTTCGCTGCGCGACGTAACAGGAGACGGTCCCCGGTTATTCCCTCCCCCTTCTCCGGCACCCACCGGTGTGCGCGCCCGACGATCATGCGATACGATCATCTTGCTCGCTGAGGGGCTCGCCCCCGAACAGTGAACATGCGTTGGTGGTCCAAGGAAAGACGCCCCACTTCCTGTGGGGAGATGCAGGTGCAAGGCCTGCCCGGCGCTCGAACGGAACCCCGGCCCGCAAAAGCGGGACCGGGGTTCTTCCGTGTGCGGGACGGTCAGACCTGCACGATCGGTTCCCGCGTGAACAGCGCCCCCAGTCCGGGAGCGTTCACCCTGCGGTCCGTCAGCCTCAGCGCCTCCCAGACCGTGACCTGGTTGGCGGTCAGGACCGGCTTGCCCAGCTCCTTCTCCAGGGCGGGGATGTGCGCCACCGTGTGCAGGGCCGTGTCCGGCAGCAGCAGCGCGTCCGCGTCCGGGGTGTCGGCCGCGCGGGCCAGCGCGAACACCTCCTCCTCGCCCCAGGTGCCGACCTCCGCCGCCGTGACGATCCCGGAGCTGCGCACCCCGGTCACCTCCACGCCGCCGGCCCGCAGGAACTCGGCGAAGAGCACGGCCACGTCGTCCGGGTAGGTCGCGCCGACGGCGACCCGCCGCGCCCCGACCTCCCGCGCCGCGTGCGTGAAGGCGAACGACGTCGACGACGCCGGCATGCCCGCCGCCCGGGCGAGATTGCGCACCTGCTCGTGGGCGCCCTCCCAGCCGTGCACGAAACTGCCGCTGGTGCAGGCCCACACCACCGCCTCGGCGCCCGAGAGGCGCAACTGCTGGAGGCCCGCCGCCAGCCGCTCGGGCGCGCCCATCCGCAACAGCGCGTCCACCCGGTGCGCGTCCTCACCGATGTCGGTGTGCACCAGGTCCACCCGGATGTCGCTGCCCAGCAACTGCTCGATACGCGGATAGTCGTCCTCTGCGGAGTGGCCCGGGTAGAGGAATCCCAGTGCGGTCATGTCCAGCCTTCCTGCTGCTTCTCTTCCGGCACGCCCGGCACGTTCGGCACGTCCGGCACCTCCGGAAGTACGGAGCCGGACGCCTGGCCCGGCAGTACGGTCCCGGAGCGCGCCGACGCGTCGATCAGCGCCTGATACGGTCCCACCGCCCGAGTACCCAATCGGCGCAACGCCGCCCACATGGTCACCTGGTTGGCCGAGATGACCGGTATGCGCAGTTCGGCTTCGAGCTGCGGGATGACGTCGTAGGTCGGCAGATTGGTGCAGGAGAGGAACAGCGCGTCCGCCGCGCCGAGCCGGCCGTGGACCGCGGCCCGCCGCGCCATGTCCACCACCTCGCGGTAGGTCACCTTCCAGATCTGCCGGGTCAGCCCCATGTACGCGCACCCGGTGACCGTGACGCCGGCCCGCGCGACATAGCTCTCCAGCGCCCGGGTGACCGACACGGTGTACGGCGTGACCAGGGCGACCCGGCGTACGTCCAGTTCCACCAGGGCTTCGAGGAGCGCCCCGGAGGTGGTGATCGCCGGGACCGCGCCGGCCCTGCTCATCGCCTCGCACATCGCGCGCTCGCCGACGATCCCGCCGACGAAGCTGCCCGACGTACAGGCGTAGGCGACGACCTCGGGCGCGACCGCGGTGAGGGTGCGCACCGCGTCGCCGAGCGTCTCGTGCTCGCTGATCAGCCGGGCCAGGTCGAGACTCACCTCGACCGGCACGTACGGCGTGCGGGTGAGGTGCAGGGACACCTCGTCCGGCACCCAGCGCCACAGCTCGCGGTCCAGCGCGAAGTCGAAGGGGGCGACGACACCGACACCGCGCTGCGGGCCGGGGCCACCGAGAAAGGAGACGTCCATGTCAGCACCGGCCTCACGGTGGGAGACGAGCACACAACGGATCGCGAGAACGCCCGTGTTGACGACGGTAGGTTCGGGTGCGAGCGTGGTCAATCCGCGCATCTCAGACTCCTGCCATTTCCTTCCCGAAGACCCCGGCCAGCCCGGAGAAACGGCGGCTCATGACCACCCCCACGCTGCTCGTGCTCGACGCCGACCCGCTCCCCCGCCTCGGCAGGCTCACCGGCCGGGTGCGGGTGGAGCACGCGGACGCCTCGACGCTCGCCGGGCGTCTGCCGTCCGCGGACGTGCTGCTGGTGTGGGACTTCACCTCGCACGCGGTGCGCGAGGCGTGGCCGGGCGAGGGACCCCGGCCGCGCTGGGTGCACACGGCGAGCGCGGGCGTGGACCACCTGCTCTGTCCGGAACTCGCCGCCTCCGACACGGTGGTCACCAACGCACGCGGCGTCTTCGACCGGCCGATCGCCGAGTACGTCGCCGCGCTCGTCCTCGCCTTCGCCAAGGACCTGCCGCGGACGCTGGAGCTCCAGCGGGAGCGGACCTGGCGGCACCGGGAGTCCCGCGGGGTCGCCGGGACCCGTGCCGTCGTGGTCGGCTCCGGGCCCATCGGCCGGGCGATCGCCGGCACGCTCGGCGCGCTCGGCGTGAAGACGGCCCTGGTCGGGCGCACCGCGCGGGCCGGCGTGCACGGCCCGGACGATCTCGACCGGCTGCTGGCCCGCGCGGACTGGGTGATCGCGGCCGCGCCGCTGACGGAGACGACGCGCGGCATGTTCGACGCCCGCCGCTTCGGTGTGATGCAGCCGTCCGCGCACTTCGTCAACGTCGGCCGGGGACAGCTCGTCGTGGAGGACGCGCTGGCCGAGGCGGTGCGGCGGCGCTGGATCGCGGGCGCCGCGCTGGACGTCTTCGAGAACGAGCCGCTCACCCCGGACAGTCCCCTGTGGCGGCTCCCGGGGCTGATCGTGTCGCCGCACATGAGCGGGGACACGGTCGGCTGGCGGGACGAACTCGGGGAGCAGTTCGTGGAGTTGTTCGAGCTGTGGGCGGCGGGCCGGCCGCTGGAGAACGTGGTCGACAAGCAGCGCGGGTATGTACCGGGTCACTGACGTCTCCAGGAGGCCGCATGTCCGAGCTCACCGAGCTGACCGCCGTACGACTCCTCGATGGTTACCGCAGGGGTGAGTTCGGCCCCGTGGAGGTGGTCCGGGCTGCGCTGGAGCGGGCGGAGGAGATCCAGCCGGAGGTGAACGCGTTCGTCCGGCTGCTGGCCGAGGAGGCGCTGGAGCAGGCGCGGGCGTCCGAGGAGCGGTGGCGGCGCGGTGAACCGTGCGGGCTGCTGGACGGGGTGCCGGTCACGGTGAAGGACATCCTGCTGCTGCGCGGCGCCCCGACCCTGAAGGGCTCGCGGACCATCGACCCGGCGGCGGGCCGCTGGGACGAGGACGCGCCCTCGGTGGCCCGGCTGCGCGAGCACGGCGCGGTGTTCCTGGGCAAGACGACGACCCCCGAGTTCGGCTGGAAGGGGGTGACGGACTCGCCGCTGAGCGGTGTCACGCGCAACCCGCACGATCCGACGCGCACGGCGGGCGGGTCCAGCGGGGGCGCGGCGGCGGCCGTGGCGCTGGGCGCGGGACCCCTCGCCCTGGGGACGGACGGCGGGGGCAGCGTCCGGATCCCGGCCGCGTTCTGCGGGATCTTCGCGCTGAAGCCGACGTACGGGAGGGTGCCGCTGTATCCGGCGAGCGCGTTCGGCACGCTGGCGCACGTCGGCCCGATGACCCGGGACGCGGCGGACGCGGCGCTGCTGATGGATGTGATCGGCGGCCCGGACTCCCGTGACTGGTCGGCGCTCGGGCCGGCGCCCGGCTCGTTCTCGGAGGGGCTCGCGGGCGGGGTGCGCGGGCTGCGGGTGGCGTACTCGCCGTCGCTCGGCGGGCAGGTGGCGGTACGTCCGGAGGTCGCGGCGGCGGTGCGGCGGGCGGTGGAGCGGCTGGCCGGGCTCGGCGCGTACGTCGAGGAGACCGACCCCGATCTCGCCGACCCGGTGGAGGCCTTCCATACCCTGTGGTTCGCCGGTGCGGCGCGGGTGACCCAGCACCTCACGCGTGAACAGCGGGAGATGCTCGATCCGGGGCTGCGGGAGATCTGCGGTGCCGGGGCCCGGTACTCGGCGCTGGAGTATCTGGCCGCGGTGGACGTCCGGATGGGCCTGGGCCGCCGGATGGGCCGCTTCCACGACCGCTACGACCTGCTGGTCACCCCGACCGTGCCGGTCACGGCGTTCGAGGCGGGAGCGGAGGTGCCGAAGGGGTCCGGCTATCGCCGCTGGACGGGGTGGACGCCGTTCACGTACCCGTTCAACATGACTCAGCAGCCGGCGGCCACCGTCCCGGTGGGGGTCGACGGGGACGGGCTGCCCATCGGGCTGCAGTTGGTGGCCGCCCGGCATCGCGACGATCTGGTGCTGCGGGCTGCGCACGCGCTGTACGACGCGGGGGCGTCGGCCCAGTAGTGGCCGACGTGGGTGTGGGCGGGGGTGGGTTTCGCTTACCCGCGCTTGCGGGGTGCCTCCCCCACTCTCGGCTTCTCCCCCACTCTCGGCTTCGCTCGAGCGGGAGGTACCCCCATGAGCGGGAGGTACCCCCACCGCCCACCCGTGCCGCCCTGCGGCACGACTGCCCGCGGCTATGCCCTGCGGAAGCTGAGTGTCTCCCCTGCCGCGCCCGTGCGCCACAGGTCGTTGCAGCCGGTGGCCATGGCGTCCAGGCCCTCCACCACCTGGCCCCAGACGATGCCGGGGACCCAGCCCACGTCGCCGTTGAGGAGGAGGTTGTTGCGCTCGTAGAACAGGGCCAGGTCCACGACCGTCGTGCCGGGGCGGACCTCGCGGTCGTAGCCGTAGGACTTCGTGCCCAACTCGGCGCCCGCGAAGGAGAAATAGCACAGATCGCCCGGAATGGGGGTGACCGTCGGGTTCTCCAGGGGCGGTTCCGCGTCCGCGAAGGGCGGGAAGAGGGCGTAGATCTCGTTGCGCGCGTACTTGGCGTGGTAGACGTCGCCGGACAACGGGAGAGATTTCCAGACGGCTTCGCAGGTGATCGGCGCCCGGTCGTCGAGGAGTCGGGCCGTGCAGCTGATTCCACGCTTGACCAGGGAGATCTCAAGGTATCGGTCTGCCATGTCCCCCATCGTCCCGCGCCGGTCAAGACCGCCCGACCGCCGAACGGGGCTGAAACCGGCCGGAATAACTCGCATCGGTTCGGGTAGCCGCGCCGCCATGGCTCCACCACTACAACCACTGAGACGATTCCGAGAAGCCTCCGGGCCCTCACGTCGGTCGCTGCTCGCGGGGGTCGCGGCGCTCGGCGCGCTGGGTGCCGCGGGCTGTTCCCGCGTGCCCACCGCCTCGACGACGAACGGCGGTGACCTGCTGGAACGGCTCAGGGCCGCGGGCGTCGCCCGTCTGGGCATAGCCGGCGAGATCCCGTTCGGTTACATCGACAAGAACGGCGATCTGACCGGCGAGGCGCCGGAGCTGGCCAAGGTCATCTTCAAACGGCTCGGCGTGGACCGGGTGCAGCCCGTGCCCACCGAGTTCGGCTCGCTCATACCCGGGCTGAACTCACAGCAGTTCGACGTCGTGGCCGCCGGGATGTACATCAACCCGGACCGCTGTCAGCAGGTCATCTTCTCCGATCCCGACTACCAGATGCTCGACTCGTTCATCGTGCGCAAGGGCAACCCGAAGGACCTGCACAATTACCAGGACGTCGTCGAGAAGAAGGCGAAGTTCGCCACCGGCACCGGGTACGCGGAGATCGCGTACGCCGTCGAGGCCGGGTACAAGGAGAGCGACATCCTGATCGTCCCCGATCAGGTCGCCGGCCTGAACGCCGTCGAGGCCGGACGTGCCGATGTCTTCGCCGGGACCGCCCTCACCACCCGCGAAGTGGTGAAGAAGTCCGGCAAGGCCGAGGTGACGGAGGCCTTCAAGCCGATCGTCGACGGGGAGCCGCACGTCGACGGCGGCGGCTTCGCCTTCCGGCCGAACGAGACCAACCTGCGGGACGCCTTCAACGCCGAACTGCGCAAGCTGAAGGACAGCGGCGAGCTCCTCCGGATCCTCAAGCCCTTCGGTTTCACCGAGGACGAGATGACGGACATGACCGCGAAGGAGCTCTGCGGCGGATGACATCGGGACTCTGGGAACGCGTACTCGAGGGCGTCTGGGTCACCATCCAACTGCTCGTGCTCAGCGCGCTGCTGGCGACGGCGGTCTCCTTCGTCGTGGGCGTCGCGCGCACCCACCGGCTGTGGATCGTCCGCTTCCTCGCCGGCTTCTACACCGAGGTGTTCCGCGGGACCTCGGCCCTTGTGATGATCTTCTGGGTGTTCTTCGTGCTGCCCCCGGCCTTCGGCTGGCAGCTCGTGCCGCTGTGGGCGGGCACGCTGGCACTCGGCCTGACCTACGGGGCGTACGGCTCGGAGATCGTGCGCGGCGCCCTCGCCGCGGTCGACCCGGCCCAGCGTGAGGGCGGTATCGCGCTCAGCTTCACGCCCTGGCAGCGGATGAAGCTGATCCTGCTGCCGCAGGCGGTGCCGGAGATGATCCCGCCGTTCTCCAACCTGCTGATCGAGCTGCTCAAGGGCACCGCCCTGGTGTCCATCATGGGCATGGGCGACCTGGCGTTCAGCGCCAACCTGGTGCGCCTGGCGCTGCAGGAGAGCGCGGAGATCTACACGTACGTCCTGCTGATCTACTTCGTGATCGCCTTCCTGCTGACCCGTCTGATGCGCGGTCTGGAGAAGAAGCTGAAGGCCGGCGTCGGCAAGGCGCCCGCGCGTAAGGCGGACGTGGAGCTGAAGCGGCCCGAGACGACCAACGTGGGGGGTGCCGTCTGATGAAGTGGGACTGGAGCGCGGTCTCCGACTTCATGCCGCACTTCTGGGACGGTCTGCTGGTCACCCTGCAGATCCTGGTCCTGGGCTCGCTGATCTCGTTCGCGCTGGGCCTGGTGTGGGCGCTGCTGATGCGGGTGCCGACGCGCTGGGTGACCTGGCCGGTCGGGGCGGTGACGGAGTTCGTCCGCAACACCCCGCTGCTGGTGCAGCTCTTCTTCCTGTTCTACGTGCTGCCCGAGTGGGGGGTCACCTTCTCGGCGCTGACCACCGGCGTCTTCGCCATCGGGCTGCACTACTCGACGTACACGATGCAGGTCTACCGGGCTGGCATCGAGGCCGTGCCGGTGGGCCAGTGGGAGGCGGCGACGGCGCTGAACCTGCCGCTGCGCCGGACGTGGACCGCGGTGATCCTGCCGCAGGCCGTGCGCAGGGTGGTGCCCGCGCTCGGCAACTACGTCATCTCGATGCTGAAGGACACGCCGCTGCTGATGGCCATCACCGTGCTGGAGATGCTCGGTGAGGCGCGGCTGTTCTCGCAGCAGAACTTCCAGTTCACCGAGCCCCTGACGGTGATCGGCTTCGCCTTCATCGTCATCTCCTACCTGGCCTCCCTTGCCCTGCGAGCCCTGGAGCGACGCCTTGTCCACTGACACCCACGCCCCGTTCGACAAGAAGCCCGAGAGCCCGAGGGGCGGCGGCGAGCTGATCCGCCTCGAGCAGGTCACCAAGCGGTTCGGGAACCACACGGTCCTGGACCACCTGGACTTCTCCGTGGACGCCGGCAAGCACGTGACGCTGATCGGTCCGTCCGGTTCGGGCAAGACCACGATCCTGCGGCTGCTGATGACGCTGCTGAAGCCCGACGAGGGCACGATCACCGTCGACGGGGAGCAGCTCTTCCCGGCGCCGGAGAAGCAGGTCCGTGAGGTCCGCAAGAAGATCGGGATGGTGTTCCAGCAGTTCAACCTGTTCCCGAACATGACGGTGCTGCGGAACATCACCGAGGCCCCGGTCACCGTGCTCGGCATGTCCAAGGACGCGGCCGAGGAGCGGGCCCGGGAGCTGCTGGAGATGGTCGGGCTGACCGACCACGTCGACAAGCACCCCGCGCAGCTGTCCGGCGGTCAGCAGCAGCGGGTGGCGATCGCGCGGGCGCTGGCGATGCGGCCGCAGGTGCTGCTGCTCGACGAGGTGACCTCGGCGCTCGACCCGGAGCTGGTCGCGGGCGTCCTGGACGTGCTGCGGGACATCGCCCGCTCCACCGACATCACCATGCTCTGCGTGACCCACGAGATGAACTTCGCCCGTGACATCTCCGACCAGGTGCTGATGTTCGACCAGGGCCGGATCATCGAGGCGGGCGCGCCGGAGAAGATCTTCAGCGAGCCGGAGCACGACCGGACACGGGAATTCCTCAGCGCGGTGCTGTAGCCACGGACCGTGGGCGGGGCATCACCCGAGGTCGGCACCCTGGATCATCCCCTTGGCATATGCCAGGGGGTCGGCGCCGCAGATGAGGGGGCCGCGATCTCGTCAACACCCGCTTCCCCGAGGCCGTTTGACGGCTATCGTGGAAGGGATTCGCTGACCGGATTGCGGCCCCAAGAGCGAGCGCAGGGGGAAACCGTGGCGCTGAGGCACGAGCCGACCGCGTCGTACCACTCGGTCCAGGACGCGCTGCGCGTCCTGGAGACGGTGGCGCGGCGCACCACAGGAGTCACCGACACCGACATCGCCCGCGAGACCGGCCTCACCGTGGAGCGGCTGACCACGCTCCTGCGGATGCTGCGCCGCGAGGCCTACGTCGAGCAGATCACCGACGGCGCGTACGTCACCGGAGCGGCCTTCGCCCGTCTGGGCGCCGCCGAGGGACACGAGGAGGCGCTGCGCGAGAAGATCCAGGGCACCCTGGACCGGCTCCGCGACCGGGTGGGCGCCGCCGTCTACATCAGCCGGTACGTCGACGGAGAGGTCAAGGTCACCCAGTACGCCGACGGCCCGACCACCCCGAAGGTCAACGAGTGGGTGGACTTCCGTCACTCCGCGCACGCCACCGCGCTGGGCAAGAGCCTGCTCACCCAGCTCGACCACGACGGCCGGCGCGACCACCTCGCCCGGCACCGGATGGCCCGGCTCACCTCGCGCACCATCACCAGTGACACGCTGCTGCTCTCCCGGCTGGCGGCGCAGCCGCCCACCGTGCCGGTCCTCGACCTCCAGGAGTACGCGGTCGGCACGGTCTGCGCGGCCGTCCCGATCACGGCCGGCTCCTCGGTGGGCTGTCTGGCGCTGTCCCTGCCCCTGGCGCACGCCCACCGCCTGCGCCAGGCCGCCGACACCCTCAACCGGAACGCGGCCCCGGTACTGCTGTCGCTGACGATCTAGCGCGCTCGGGGGTGGTACGGACCACCCCCGAGGACCGGGTAGTATTTTCTCTGTCGCCGACCGCGAAAGCGGACGGCGGGAGTCATGCGCCGCTAGCTCAGTTGGTTAGAGCAGCTGACTCTTAATCAGCGGGTCCGGGGTTCGAGTCCCTGGCGGCGCACCGAGAAGGGCCTCTCGTGGGAGCGAGAGGCCCTTTGGCGTGCCCAGGCGACGCTCACGCGTTCAGAGCGTTCAGAACGTCACGTCCGAGCAGGCGTAGAACGCGTTGCCCGTGTCGTGGACCGTCCACACCGCGAGGATCACGTGGTGTCCGCTGAGCCCGGACGGCAGCCGGCCGCTGTGCGACAGGGTCTGCGGCGGACGCTGTCCGTTGTAGGGCACGGTGAAGAACGGGGTGAGGTTGAGGTCGGACCGGGACAGCCTGTGGTTCTGGTTCCAGCCCGGCTTGGTGACGTAGTACTTGAAGTCGGTGGTGGCGTGCATCGCCGTGAACTGCCACCGGAAGGTGTAGTTCTGGCCGCCGGACACCCGGGTCGTGGGCCAGGCGCCGCCCGAGGGGGTCTTCGGGCCGTCGAGCTGGGCGAACCGCGTGTTGTTGGCGGAACAGAGCTGCCCGTCGGCGGGGCCCGAGGCGGGGAAGCCCTTCGGGCCCTCGACGCTCTGCGGCTCCCACTGGATGGATCCGCAGTTGGCCACCGAGCCGTTCTGGCAGAGCTTCTGCCGGCTGACCGGCAGATCCGTGTAGCCGTGGCCGCTGGCACCACCGGAGGAGAGCACAAGCGCTCCGGTCGTGGCCAGCCCCACCGCGGCTGCGTACGTCTTGGTCCTTGTGCGCATGCTGCTGCTCCTGGTGAACGTGGGGGAGTTTCCGTGAGCCGTGCAGGTAGGTCTAGACCAAGTTTGAGATTATTGCCGTGCGTTGAACATGTCCATACCAATCACAGGGCCTGTTCTCCCGCCGTTCCCCCCGCCGTTCACGGCCCCGCTTCTCCCCGTCCCGCGCAGAACGCCACCGTCAGGTCCTTCACCAGCACCTTGCGCTCGTAGTCGTCCAGCTCCACCAGCCCCCGCATGGTCAGCCGGGTCACCGTGTCCTCCACCGAGTCCACGACCGAGCCGAGCACGCTCGCCCGGTGCTGGGCGTCCAGCGCGGCGATCCGGCGGCGGTGCATCGCGGCGGCCACCTCGGGCGCGTACTCCACCCGGACCGGCCGCACCGCGAACACCTCCAACCCCACCGGCGCGGTGTCCGCCGCCACCAGCCGGGTCAGCGCGTCCTGCGTCGCCTCCACCGCGCCCTTGCCCGCGCCCGGCGCCGCCACCGGCACCCGCACCAGCGCCGCCTCGACGCACGCGCGCAGGTACGCCTCGTGATCCTCGACGCCCAGCGTCGCCCGCGCGGTGTCCCGCACCCGCCACACCACCAGTACGGCCACCCGCAGTGCGACCCCGCTGCGGTCGGCCGCCCGCACCGGCTCGCCCCGCCAGTGCCTCAGTCGTACGTCGACCCGGCGGCGCAGCAGCAGCGGGTTGATCCACATCAGCCCGGTCCGCCGGACGGTCCCCCGGTAGCGGCCGAACAGGCCGAGCACCCAGGCCCGCCCCGTCCGCCCGCGGGCCAGCCCGCCGAACCCGATCAGGCCGAGCGCCCCGGCCCCCGCATACGCCGCCCACTGCGCGGGGCCGAGCCCCGCCGCGCCGGGCGCCTGGACCACCGGCGGCGGCAGTACGCCCGCCCACCACGAGGTGACCGCGCAGCCGGCCGCCCCGCACACCCCGGCGAGCACCCCCACGAGGCCGGGCAGCACCCGCGCGGGCCGCTCCACCAGTTCGGGGTCGACCTGCGGGACGACCGACCGGGCCCGCTTCCCCGTGCCCTGGCCCTGGCCCTGTCCCTGTCCCTGTCCCTGGGGAACCTTCCCGTCCGCGTCCGCCCGGCGGGCGACGACCGCCGGGCGCAGCCGCACCGGCGCCGGCTCGGGTGCGTCGCGGAACAGCAGGTGGACGGGGATCTCGGTGGTGGACTCGGTATGGATCAGCCGAACCGGCCGAACGCCCGCCGCGCCACCCGCCGGACCGCCGTCCACCTGGCCACCGTCCACCGGTCCCCCGGACTCGGGAACGCGTTCGGGGATGTGTTCGGGAACGTTCTCGGGAATGGGGGATGTCGTCGTGGTCATGCGTGCCTCCAGCCTCCGCGCCAGATGCGTCACATCGGTCACTTCCAGGGACGCCATGGGACGTCGTGCAACGTGAACAGAACATCATGGGACGCCACAGAGCGTCATGGGACGTCATGGGACGTCATGAAAGGAAAAGCCGCCGCCAGGTCTCCGGTCCCGGCAGTCCGTCCGCCGCTCCGCCGCGCCAGCCCTGGGCCCGCTGGAAGGCCTCCACATTGCGGCGGTCGGCCTCGCTCCAGCGCGGTCCCGGGCCCTTCGTGTAGTACCGGCCGAACCCCTTCTTCACCAGTTGTCTCCCGAGCCGCGTGACATGGTCGTTGACGGCGCCCGGCCGGAACGACGCCCGGCCCGGATAGCCCGGCACCCCGTGCGAGCCGGAAGCGGAATCTCCGCTTTGTACGTCCCGGCCCCCGCCGGTCACCAGCAGCTCCCAGGTCAACGGCCCCGGCAGCCCGTCCGCCGCCGCGCCCCGCCACCCCTGGGCCTCCTGGAACGCCCGGGTCGCCCTGCGGTCCGCGTCCGTCCAGCGCAGCCCGGAAGGAGCGGGGTAGAAGCGCCCGGCACCACGGGCGACGAGCATCCGGCCGAGCTCGGCGACGTACTCGTTCTCCGCGCCGGGGCCGAAATACGCCGCTCCGGGGAACGGCGTCCGGCCCGTCGGGAGGGACGCCCCCGCCCCCGCCGCGCCGTCGGTCACCCCCTTGTAGCGGTACGGGACATAGCGCGCGGAGTTGTTCCAGTAGGCGTACGGAGTGGTCTTCCGGCGGGTGTGCGGCGCGGTCTGTTCGTAAGCGACGTACTGGGAGCGGACGGTGTCCGTCCAGCCGCCGAAAAGGACCACATGTGATCCGCCGTACGGGTCGGCCGCATTGTGGAACAGCAGCATGTCGCCCGGCTGGAGTTCGTCCTTGGTGATTCTCTCGGCGTATTTCCCGAGGCTGCCCGTCCATTCGTTCCCGGGAAGCCGCCAGGCCATCGAGACATAACCCGAACAGTCCTGCCGGTAACCGTCGGACCAGTAGGAGCCCACACCGTACGGAACCTTCCGGGTGACCCAGTTCCGGGCCCGCTCGACGATGTCCGCGCGGGTGATCGCGGGCACCCGCGCGGGGCTCGCGGGCCGGGCCGCCTGACCGCCGGGACCGTGCAGCGGGGCCCGCGCCCCCTGCGGGGTGCCCGGTTCGTCACCTGCGGGAACGTCCGGACCGGCGGGCCGCTGGACCTGGGGGGCGGCGACCGCGGGCGCGGCGACCGCGGCCGACGCCGCGACCGCCACGACGAGAGCGGTCCGGTGCGCCGCCGCCGGATGGCCGGGAAAGCGGCCGGTCCGGGAATGCGGCAGAACGCGTCGCCAGAGCGCGCAGCCGGGGCAGTCGCAGTCGTCCGCCGGATCGATTTCCTCGAATACCGGAGACTCCATGAGATTCCCCTCACACTCCCGGTCGATTTCGCCACGTCCGTGCACGACGGTCAGTTTCGCAACGGTCCCCCGCACGCGCATGTTGACGGTCCGAATGATGTACGGGCGGCGGACCGGTCCCCACCGGGCGTGGACCGCGGACGGCGGCCGGACGGCCGGCGGTCGGGAGCACCCGCCGGGGTCCTGTAGAGTTACGACGTCAGCAGGCGCCGCTAGCTCAGTTGGTTAGAGCAGCTGACTCTTAATCAGCGGGTCCGGGGTTCGAGTCCCTGGCGGCGCACCGACCCGACGGGCTCCTCGTGCACACGAGGGGCCCGTCGGTTTTTGGCCTGATACCCCCTCGCGACCGTTGAACGCAACCCACTCGGCGCACGTATGCAACATCGCCCCCACGGCTCTCCCTCACCGTTCACAATGATCCCGTATGACCGGTGAACACCGTGTTTCGCATCTTGCGATCATGATGGGCACCGTAGAACCTGGGTTCTTCAAGTTGCTGCGGGTTCGCGGCGGTTGGGGGGAAAGAAACCGGTTGCCGGTGATGCGGGGCGAGGAGTCCCGCATCATGAAGCGGTGCCGAGGGGGGCATCATGCAACCGGAACAGCGCTGTGCCGTGTCTATAAGGTGTGGGTGACGTGGTGACAGCGGTCCACCACTGATACGTCCGTGACGGTCGAGGGGCACCCGACCGGACGTGCGGAAGCTACGAAGCACGCGGTGGCAGCCGTGTGTTGGGGGGATGACTCATGACGTCGACGCCGACGGGCGCCCAGAGGGACGACGACCCGTCCCAGACCACCCAGCTCAGGGTGCCCGGCCATCGGAACTGGAACACGGGCGCGTTCCGCCGGATCAGGAAGACGCTGCCGAGATACGACTACGAGCACTACAGCCGGCTCGCGGGCCCCCTCACCCAGCCCGATCCGAACAAACCGTACAAGGTGCAGTACCGCTCGCTGATCGGCCAGGAGCCGCACCGCATCCGGATCGCGCTGATGCTGGCCGCCGCCCCGGTGCTGTCGCTGGTGCTGCTGTTCTGGCTGCTCCAGCCCTCGCACTGGACCGAGCGGGACTACGTGGAGTTCGAGTGGCTGCCCGCCCTCGACGTCGTCATGCTCGTCTCGATCGGTCTGATCGAGTTCTTCCGCTGTATGAACGTGCTGTCGAACGCGCACGCCACGCTGGTCGCCCGCGACCCGATCCCGGTGGTGCCCGAGACCGGCACCCGGGTCGCCTTCCTCACCTCCTTCGTGCCCGGCAAGGAGCCGCTGGAGATGGTGACGAAGACCCTGGAGGCGGCCGTCAAGATCCGCCACCGGGGCCTGATGCACGTCTGGCTGCTCGACGAGGGCGACGACCCCGAGGTGAAGGAGGTCTGCGCGCGGCTCGGCGTGCACCACTTCTCCCGCAAGGGCGTCGCGAAGTGGAACCAGAAGAAGGGCGCGCACCGCGCGAAGACCAAGCACGGCAACTACAACGCCTGGCTGGACGCGCACGGCGACGACTACGACTACTTCGCCTCCGTCGACACCGACCACGTGCCGCTGCCGAACTACCTGGAGCGGATGCTCGGCTTCTTCCGCGACCCGGACGTCGGCTTCGTCATCGGCCCGCAGGTCTACGGCAACTACGACAACTTCGTCACCAAGGCCGCCGAGTCCCAGCAGTTCCTCTTCCACGCGCTGATCCAGCGCGCCGGCAACCGCTACGGCTCGCCGATGTTCGTGGGCACCTCCAACGCCGTACGCATCAAGGCGCTCAAGCAGATCGGCGGTCTGTACGACTCGATCACCGAGGACATGGCGACCGGCTTCGAGATGCACCGCCACAAGAACCCGGCGACGGGGAAGAAGTGGCGCTCGGTCTACACCCCGGACGTGCTCGCGGTCGGTGAGGGCCCCAACGCCTGGACCGACTTCTTCACCCAGCAGATGCGCTGGTCGCGCGGTACGTACGAGACGATCCTCAAGCAGTACTGGAAGGGCTGGTACTCGCTGCCGCCGAGCAAGCTCTTCAACTACACGATGATGATCATCTTCTATCCGATGTCGGCCCTGAACTGGATCCTGGCGGCGCTGAGCTGTGCGCTGTTCCTGGGCCTGGGCGCCTCGGGTGTGAACATCGACCCGGCGGTCTGGCTGATGCTCTACGGCAACGCCTCCGCCCTGCAGATCGGCCTGTACGTCTGGAACCGCCGCCACAACGTCTCGCCGCACGAGCCGGAGGGCTCCGGCGGTGTGGCCGGCATGGTGATGTCCGCGCTGTCGGCGCCGCTGTACGCGAAGGCGCTGATCGACTCCGTCCTGCGCAAGAAGAGCAAGTTCGTGGTCACCCCGAAGGGTGACTCGGCCAGCCCGGACACCTGGTTCGGAACCTTCCGGTACCACTGGTACTTCATCCTGATCTTCGCCGGTTCCATCGCCGCGGGCTACGTCTACGGGCACTCGCACCCGGCGATGGTGATCTGGGCGACCTTCGCCCTGCTGATCACCGCCGCGCCGATGTTCGCCTGGCGGCACGGCATGCGGCAGGACCGGAAGAAGCCCGGCGACCGTGCCGGGGGCGGGCAGCCGGACGCCGGGCAGGAGCCCCGGACGCAGACGCTGCCGCAGATGCCGCAGCAGCAGCACGCCCCGCAGGAACGGCCCCAGTGGGCCGCCTCGCACGGCGGGCCCGCCGCGGGCACCGGGGGCGCGGCCCCCGGGAACGACCAGACCATGCAGATCGCCCTTGGTGGACTTGGGGGACGTAAGGAATGAAGGACCGTGCAGGCCGCCGTCGCGCCCGTCGGATCGCGATAGGCACGGCGGTGGTGCTGGCGCTGGCCGGAATGAACGGGCCGTGGCTGTACCGCTTCAGCACCGAGAAATACCACCAGTACAAGATCAACCAGCCCGAGTACAAGGCCGAGAACGGCAAGTGGGAGATCGTCGAGTTCCCCGAGGAGTACCGGCAGAACACCATCCACGCGGCGCTGCTGCGCACCGGCAAGGTGCTGCTCATCGCCGGGTCGGGCAACGACCAGGACAACTTCGACGCCAAGAAGTACGACACCCGGATCTGGGACCCGGTCAAGGGCACCATCAAGAAGGTGCCCACGCCGGAGGACCTGTTCTGCACCGGCCACACCCAGCTCGCCAACGGCAATCTGCTGATCGCGGGCGGCACCAAGCGGTACGAGAAGCTCAAGGGTGACGTGAAGAAGGCGGGCGGCCTGATGGTCGTCCACAACGAGAACCCTGACAAGCCGATCACCCTGCCGGCGGGCACCAAGTTCGTCGGCAAGGAGAACGGCAAGACCTTCGTCTCGAAGGACCCGGTGCTCGTCCCGCGCGCGAAGAAGAACTTCGACCCGGAGACCGGCGAGTTCCTGGGCAACACCCCGGGTTACGGCCGTACCTACGTCGAGGCGGAGAAGAACGGCAACAAGTACGCCACCGGCACACAGGACAACTACACCGTGCAGGGGCTGAGCGGCGAGGACGCGCAGAACACGTACGGCATCGCCGAGAAGCTCGCCCTGGACAAGAAGGACTTCCAGGGCATCGACGACGCCTTCGAGTTCGACCCGGTCGCCGAGAAGTACATCAAGGTCGACCCGATGAAGGAGTCCCGCTGGTACCCGACGCTCACCACCCTGAGCGACGGGAAGATCCTCAGCGTCTCCGGCCTCGACGACATCGGCCAGCTCGTCCCGGGCAAGAACGAGGTCTACGACCCCGAGACCAAGGAGTGGACCTACACCGAGAAGGTCCGCCAGTTCCCGACGTACCCGGCGCTGTTCCTGATGCAGAACGGCAAGATCTTCTACTCGGGCTCGAACGCCGGCTACGGACCGGACGACGTGGGCCGCGACCCGGGCGTCTGGGACGTGGAAACCAACAAGTTCGAGAAGATCCCCGGGCTGAGCGACCCGAACATGATGGAGACGTCCGGCACGGTGCTGCTGCCGCCGGCACAGGACGAGAAGTACATGGTGATCGGCGGCGGCGGGGTCGGCGAGTCCCAGCTCTCCAGCGAGAAGACCCGCATCGTCGACCTCAAGGCCGACGATCCGAAGTTCGTCGACGGGCCGTCGCTGGACAAGGGCACCCGCTATCCGCAGGCGTCGATCCTGCCGAACGACGAGGTGCTGGTCACGGGCGGCTCGGAGGACTACCGGGGCCGCGGCGACTCCAACATCCTCGAGGCGCGTATCTACGACACGGAGAAGAACGAGTTCCAGCGGGTCGCCGACCCGCTGGTGGGCCGCAACTACCACTCGGGCTCGATCCTGCTGCCCGACGGCCGCGTGATGGTCTTCGGCTCCGACTCGCTCTACGCCGACAAGGCCAACACCAAGCCGGGCGAGTTCGAGCAGCGCATCGAGATCTACACGCCGCCGTACCTGTACGGGGACAACGAGCAGCCCGATCTGTCGGGCGGGCCGAAGACCATCGAGCGCGGGGAGTCCGGGACGTTCACCTCGGCGGACGCGGCGTCGGTGAAGAGCGTGCGGTTGATCCGGCCCAGCGCGTCCACGCATGTCACTGATGTGGATCAGCGGTCCATCGCGTTGGACTTCGAGGCGGACGGGGACAAGATCACTGTGACGGTGCCGGAGAGCAAGAACCTGGTGCAGTCGGGGTGGTACATGCTGTTCGTCAATGACGGGGACGGTGTGCCCAGCAAGGCTCAGTGGGTGCAAGTGCCGTAGCGCTCCCGCAGGTGGTGCTCTATGGGTGCGGGAGCGCTGTGGTTTCTCGCGCAGTTCCCCGCGCCCCTAGGGTGTTGATCCCTGGGCGAGTTTGAGAGCGTACTCCGGCCACCACTCGCCGGCCTTCGGGCCGCCCTTGCACTCGCCGTCCGACTCTCCCGGTCGCTTCACCCACAGGTAGGCGTCGACCAGGGGGTCGGACGTCTTCGTCGTCGGGGTTTCGCCGAGGGCGCGGCCCGGAGGGTTGCACCAGCGTTCGTCCTCGGCGCCCTCGGTGTAGGGGCCGTTGCCGTTGCGGCTGGTGTCGATGACGAAGTGCTTGCCGCCGATCTTGGCGGAGAGCTGCTTGCCGTAGGCGATGGAGTCCTCGGTGGAGTAGTAGTTGGAGACGTTCACCGAGAAGCCGTCGGCCTGGTCGATGCCGGCCCACTTGAGCGGCTCGTGGATCTGGTCGGGGTTGCCCCAGCCGGCGTTGCCCGCGTCCAGGTAGACCTTGGTGTTCTTCAGGCCCTTCAGCTTGGCGATGGCGCCCTTGAGGAGGTCGTAGCGCTCCTCGTGGAACTCGTCCGGGGTGCAGCCGTCCACCAGGTGCAGTACCGCGTCGGGTTCGAGGATCACGGTCGCCGGACGGTCCCCGATGCCCTTGGCGACACCGTCGACGAAGTCGCGGTAGGCGTCGCCGTCGGCGGCGCCGCCCTGCGAGTACTGGCCGCAGTCGCGGTGCGGGATGTTGTAGAGGACCAGCAGCGCGGTGCGGCCCGCCTCGTCCGCGCCCTCGGTGAAGCCGCGGGCCTGCTCCTCGGGGTTCTCCGGGCTGATCCACTCGGCGACGGGCTGCTGGGCGATCTTGCGGATCTGGTCGGCCTCCGACTTCTTGCCGTCCTCGACCAGTCGGGCGACCTGCCGTGCGGCGGTGCCGTCCGGGTTGACCCAGAACGGGTCGGACTCCTTCGGCTGCTGGGTGATCCCCGCGCCGGCGTCCGCGGCCCCCTTGTCGTCCGAGGACGAACACCCGGTCATCAGTAGCGCCGCCCCCAGCACCACGGCGGACGCCCGCCCCCCGGTGAACGCCCCGACCCCCCTGCTGCCGTACATCAAGCCCCCCTTGGGTGCACTTGTTCCATGTGCTCCGAGCCCCAATCCTGACATACGTCCCGCGACGCCCACGAGGTCGAACCCCACCTTGTCCGCCAGCTGTTACAGCGTGGTGGCACAGGCACTCCCGGTCGTGCCGTACGGGCCGGTGGCGGGGCCACCGGCGGGGATCACCTGCGGGGATCACGAACCGCGACGGGACCGGGACTCGGCGTCGGTCGCCCCTGGGCCCGGCCCGTCCTTCGTTCCGGAGCCGTGCGCACCACGGGCGTCGCGGCCTCCCGCGCCGGTCGCCGGGTCACTCCCGCGGCCCGGACCCCGCGCGGTCGAGGACCGGCCCGGCCGGCGGCCTCCGGGGAGCGGCCCGCGGGCCGGGCCGGGTGGCGGGCACCTGCGCTCAGGGTCCGGTCGCGGTCAGATACGCCGAGACGATCACGTCGGCCGCGCAGCCGCCGGTGGTCCGGTCGGGGGGCCCGGCGCAGGCGACCAGCCGGAGTTCGGCCCGTCCCTCGCGGCGCGGCTCGGGGGCCTGCCGGGTGTCGAACCGTTCGGGGGAGTGGGAGAGGACCCGGACGTCCTCCACGGTGAACTCGGCGGCCCCGGCGTCCGCGCGGGCCACCCGGATCTCCTGGCCGGGTTCGAGCGCGTCCACGGGGTGGAGGGTGGCCGACCCCACCAGCAGCGCGGTGCCGGGCTCCCCCGGTGTCACCCCGCCCGCGGGCCGGCCGACCGTGCCCGGCCGGCCGTGCCCGTCGGCCACCACCGGTACGTGGAGGCCGAGGGCCGGGATGTCGAGGCGCCGCGGCACCGCGGCGGCCAGGGGGCGGTGCGCGGGCGGCAGTTCGACCCTGGGAGGCCGTCCGGCCGCCGCCATGTCACCGGTGGCGGTCCCGGACATCCCGGCGGGTACGTCACTCCGCTCGCGGCCCCACAGCCACAGCCCGAGCAGCAGCACCACCCAGGCCACGCCGGCGAGCAGCCGCCCGGTGCCGGACGGGCAGCGTTCCTCGTCGGAACCCATCGTGCACCTCCAGACATCTGGAGGGTCCCGCGCGGGGTCCGGGGCCGCATCCTCGTGAGCGCGGCGATTACTCCGTACGAGTGAACGTCGGTGTCAGATCAGGTCGACGAGGTCCGCGATGGAGTCCACGACCTTGGACGGCCGGTACGGCCAGTTCTCCACCTGCTCGGTCCGGGTCAGCCCGGTGAGCACCAGGAACGTCTGCATCCCGGCCTCGATGCCGGCCAGCACGTCGGTGTCCATCCGGTCGCCGATCATCGCGCTGCTCTCGGAGTGGGCCCCGATGGTGTTGAGGCCGGTGCGCATCATCAGCGGGTTGGGCTTGCCCGCGAAGTACGGCTGCCTGCCGGTCGCCTTGGTGATGAGCGCGGCCACCGCGCCGGTCGCCGGGAGCGGGCCCTCGGTGGAGGGGCCGGTCTCGTCGGGGTTGGTGCAGATGAAGCGGGCGCCGTCGTTGATCAGGCGGACCGCCTTCGTCATGGCCTCGAAGGAGTACGTACGGGTCTCCCCGAGGACCACGTAGTCGGGCTCGTGGTCGGTGAGGATGTAGCCGATGTCGTGCAGCGCGGTGGTCAGTCCGGCCTCGCCGATGACGTAAGCCGAGCCGTTCGGGCGCTGGTCGTCCAGGAACTTGGCGGTGGCGAGGGCGGAGGTCCAGATGTTCTCGATCGGCACCTCCAGGCCCATGCGGAGCAGCCGGGCGTGCAGGTCGCGCGGGGTGTAGATCGAGTTGTTGGTGAGGACCAGGAAGGGCTTCCCGGAGTCGCGCAGCTTCTTGATGAAGGAGTCGGCGCCGGGGATCGGTACGCCCTCGTGGATCAGCACCCCGTCCATGTCGGTGAGCCACGATTCGATCGGCTTGCGGTCTGCCATGTGCGGGATCTCCTGCCGTACGCGGTCCTGCGTGCGCCTCAGCCTAAACAGACCCGGATCTTGAGGGAATGCCGGATACGGCTCGGCTCGCGGGCGGACGGGCGGACGGGCGGGTGGTTCGGCGGCCGGCGGCAGGGGCGGTGTTCGCGCCAGGCGGCGCGAAAGTGGCGCAAACACGTGTTGCCGCTGTGTCGTATGCGTCGCAGCCTGAGATGGCGGGAGCGCTCCCACGACCGCCCGTGCCCCCACAGCCCGTTCATCGGCCGCCGACAGCACGCGGAAAGAAGGAGATCGTGGCTTGTCATATACATGCTCTTAGGGTGCGGTTCCGTCTGGCATTCGTCCTGTGCGCCCTGCTCGCGGTGCTGCCGGCCCTCGTCCCGTCCGCCACCGCGGCGGCGGCGGAGGAGGACGCGTCCACCGTCCCGCTGCCCTCGCTCAAGGCGACCACCACCCAGGTCGCCTTCGGGCTGAGACGGCCCACCGCCATCGCCGCCCCCGACGACGGCACCGACCGGCTGTTCATCACCGAGAAGTCCGGCACCGTCCGCGTCTACCACCCGGACACCGGCCTGGAACGGACCCCGCTGATCGACATCACCTCGGCCATCGACGAGTCGGGCAACGAGCGCGGCCTGCTCGGCATCGCGATCCCGTCCGACTTCGCCGACAGCCAGGACCTGTACCTGGCGTACACGGCGCTGCCCGACGGCGCGGTCACCCTCGCCCGCTACCGGCTCGACGACTCCCGCTTGGAGCCCCTGCTCTCCCAGGAGCACGCCGAGTACAGCAACCACAACGGCGGCCAGCTCGCCTTCGGCCCCGACGGCAACCTGTACTGGAGCATCGGCGACGGCGGCGGCTCCGGGGACCCCTTCCGTTCCGGACAGCGGCTGGACACCCTGCTGGGCAAGATCATGCGGATCGACGTGAGCCGCGCGTGCGGCTCGCTCGCGTACTGCGTCCCCTCCGACAACCCCTTCGTGGACACGCCCGGCGCCCGCGCGGAGATCTGGCTGTACGGACTGCGCAACCCGTGGCGGTTCTCCTTCGACCGGGCCGACGGCTCGATGTGGATCGGCGACGTCGGCCAGGGCCACTGGGAGGAGATCAACCATCTCGCCCCCGGCCGGGGCGGACTGAACCTCGGCTGGTCCTGCTACGAGGGCCTGGAGAAGTTCACGGACGGGGACTGCGGTCCCGGCGGGGAGTACACCGAGCCGGTCTTCACCTACTCCCCCTACACCGGCGGATGTTCGGTCATCGGCGGGCACGTGTACCGGGGCCGGGAGTACGCCGACCTGGTGGGCGGCACGTACATCGCCACCGACTACTGCTCGTCCACGGTCTGGGCGCTGCGGCCCGACGGACGGGGCGGCTACGAGCAGGCCGAGATCGGCGAGACGCCCACGCAGGTGACGACGGTCGGCACGACCGTCGACGGGGAGTTCTACATGGTCAACGACCTGCCCGGCGGCCTGCACAAGGTGTCCTTCTCGCGGGAGGAACCCACCTGCAGGGTGGACCGTACGGTGACGGCCTGGGGCACCGGCATGACGGTCGACCTCACCGTCACCAACACCGGCGACACCCCGGTGAACGGCTGGACACTGGAATTCCCGCTGACCCTGGAGCAGACGATCATCTCCGACTGGAACACGACCCTCACCCAGCTGAGCAACACGGTCACGGCGACGAACGCCCCCCACAACGCCACCATCGCGCCGGGCGCGAGCATCACGCTGGGCTACCTCGCGGAACACACGGGCGACACGACGACACCCCCACGGTTCATGCTGAACGGCGACGCCTGCGCGGTGACGTAGCTGCGGGCGACGCAGCTGCGGGCAGTCGTGCCTCCCCCAGTGCCTCAAGGGCCTGGGAGGTACCCCCAGGGCGGCACGGGTGGGCGGTGGGGGTACCTCCCGCTCATGGGGGTCCCTCCCGCTCGAGCGAAGCCGAGAGTGGGGGAGAAGCCGAGAGTGGGGGAGGCACCTGGCAAACGCCGGCGAGTGGCACCTGCGCCCGTCAGCCGCGCCAAGGCCGAACCGAGTCTGATACCGGAGGGGGCCGAGGCCCCCTCCGGTCACGCATCGCCCCGCCCGAACAACGGCGCCAACAGCAACTGAGCCGCCCCCTCCGCAACCCCCTGCACCCCACCGGGCGCGACCCGCACCGGCACACCCCCGTCTCCCCCGCCCTCCCGCCGGGCCCGCGCGGCGAGAACCGCCCCGACCCCCCGCACGAACGCCTCGGGCGCGGCAGCGACGGTGCGCCCGCCGAGAAGAACCAGATCGATGTCGAGCAGCCCGACGAGGTTCGCCGCCCCCGCCCCCAGCACCCTCGCCGCCTCGGCGAGATCGCCGCGGGCGACAGCGTCCAGACACAACACCTCGACGCACCCACGCGCCCCGCAGGTGCACAGCCGCCCGTCCAACTGGATGACCTGGTGCCCGAACTCCCCCGCACCGGTCCTGGCCCCCCGGTACACACTCCCGCCCATCACCAGTCCGGCCCCCAGCCCCGTACCGAGGTGCAGATAGGCGAAGGAGCCCCCCTCCCCGCCGACCGCCAGCCCCAACGCCGCCGCGTTGGTGTCCTTGTCGACGACCACCGGCACACCGAGCCGCCGCGCCAGCGCGTCCCGGAGCGGGAAGCCGTCCCACTCGGGGAAGCCGGTGACCCGGTGCAGCACGCCCTTCTCGTGGTCGAGCGGCCCGGGCAGCGCGACCCCGACCCCGAGCGGAGCCCGGTCCGCCCCGCCCTCCCCCGGCACCCGGTCCGCCCCGGCCGTTCCGGCCGTCCCCGGCACCCGAAGCGCCTCGACGACCCCGGTCACCCGCGCGAGTACCGCCTCCTCCCCCGCGCCCAGATCCAGCGGTGCCCGCCTCCGGTCCACCACCGTCCCGTCCAGGTCGACCAGCACCGCCCGCACCTCGTCCCGGTCCAGGTGGACGCCCACCGCGTGCCCCGCCTCCGGGACCAGCCGCAGTACCGTGCGCGGCTTTCCGCCCGTGGACGCCCGGCGCCCCGCCTCGGCCGCCAGCCCGTCCGCCCGCAGCCGGGCCGTGATCTTGCTGACCGCCTGCGGGGTGAGCCCGGTCCGCTCGGCGAGTTCCAGCCGGCTGATCCCCTCCGCTCCCGCGGTCCGCAGCAGGTCGAGCACGAGCGCGGTGTTGTGGCTGCGCAGGGCGAGCAGGTTCACCCCCAGCGGGGCCCCGAGCGCCCCGTGCGCCCCGCCGATGCCGTCGTTCGTCCTGTTCACCCGCCCATTCTCTCCGCTGCTTGCACTTTGGCAACAGCGTTGCCAAAGTAGAGCCATGACTGGCACTCCCCTCCGCGTCGGCCTCGTCGGCTACGGCCTCGCGGGCTCCGTGTTCCACGCCCCGCTGATCGCCGCGACCGAGGGCCTCGCGCTCGACACGGTGGTCACCTCGAACCCCGAGCGGCAGCGGCAGGCCCGCGCCGAGTTCCCGGACGTACGCGTCGCCGCGACCCCGGACGAGCTGTTCGCCCGCGCCGGCGAACTGGACCTGATCGTCATCGCGTCCCCGAACAAGACGCACGTCCCGCTCGCCACGACCGCCCTGAAGGCCGGTCTGCCGGTCGTCGTCGACAAGCCGCTCTCCGGCACGGCGGCCGAGGCGCGTGAGCTGGCGGACCTCGCCGAGGAGCGCGGTCTGCTCCTCTCCGTCTTCCAGAACCGCCGCTGGGACAACGACTTCCTCACCCTGCGCAAGCTGATCGACGAGGGCGGACTCGGCGACGTATACCGTTTCGAGTCGCGCTTCGAGCGCTGGCGGCCCCAGCTCAAGGGCGGCTGGCGGGAGTCCGGCGACCCCGCAGAGATCGGAGGTCTGCTCTACGACCTCGGCAGCCATGTCGTCGACCAGGCGCTGGTCCTCTTCGGCCCGGTGACCGCCGTCTACGCCGAGGCGGACATCCGGCGCGACGGCGCGCGGACCGACGACGACACGTTCATCGCCCTGACGCACGCGAACGGCGTCCGCTCCCACCTCTACGTCTCGGCGACCACGGCCCAGCTCGGCCCCCGCTTCCGCGTCCTGGGCTCGAAGGCCGGCTACGTCAAGCACGGCCTCGACCCCCAGGAGGCCGCCCTGCGCGACGGCCTGCGCCCCGGCGCCGGCTGGGGCGTGGAACCCGAGGAGCTGTGGGGCCGTGTCGGCGTCGGCGAGTCCCCGGTGACCGGCGGCGGCAGCCCCGTACCGACCCTCCCGGGCGACTACCCCGCCTACTACGCGGCCGTGGCGAAGGCCCTGCTGGCCGGCGCCCCCAACCCGGTGACCGCGCGGGAGGCGGCCGCCGCCCTGGACGTACTGGAGGCCGCGCGGCGTTCGGCCCTGGAGAAGGTGACGGTGACGCTGTGACCACCCCGAAGCAGAACCCGGAACTCACCCCGGGCGTGGAGGAGCTGGAGGCGCAGGAACGGCGCCTGGTCTTCCGGCGGTTCACGTACGACGACGCGTGGACGCTCGGCTCCCTGCTGGTGGAGATGGCGCGCGAGCGCCAGGCCCCCGTCGCCATCGACATCCACCGCGCGGGCCAGCAGCTCTTCCACGCCGCCCTGCCCGGCTCCGCCCCCGACAACGACGCCTGGATCGCCCGCAAGCGCCGGGTCGTCGAGCGCTACGGCTCCGCCTCCTACCTGGTGGGCGCCCGTTGTCGCGCCAAGGGCACGACGTTCGAGGATTCCTCGCGGCTCGACCCGGACACGTACGCGGCGCACGGCGGTTCGTTCCCGATCACCGTCGAGGGCGTGGGCGTGATCGGCGCGGTGACGGTCTCGGGCCTCCCCCAACTCCAGGACCACCGCTTCGTGGTGGAGGCCCTGGAGCGGTTCCTGGCCGACCGCGGGCCCGCCGCGTCGGACTGAGGACCGCCCCGCCGTGATGCCGCGAAGGGCCCTCACCGCGACGCGGTGAGGGCCCGGTGCCCGCCCGGGACGGGGAAGGGGCGGGAAGGGGGCGGGGACGGCTCAGACTCCGGCGATCGACTGGATCCAGGAGCGGTACGCCGTCACGTTGGTGTACGCCGTGGTCGTCTGGCGGTCGCTGGTGGAGGCGACGCCCACCTGGACGCCGTTCGCCATCATCGGGCCGCCGGAGTCGCCGCCGGCGGTGATGCCGTCGCCCCGGCGGGCGCAGATGGCGGAGCCGCCGTAGGCGTCGGTGCAGCCGCTGGTGACCGTGACGTTGGCGACCTTCAGGTAGCGGGACTGGCAGTTGGCCTCCGAGCCGCACCGGGAGGTGGCGCCCCAGCCGTACACCTGCACGTTCTGTCCGACGCGCACGGTGCCCGGCTGCCCGAGCGTGGCGTAGGTCGCCGACACGGAACGGTCGAGGCGGACGAGCGCCAGGTCCGCGCCGTGGGTGTAGGTCTGGACGCCGTTGGCCACGGTGCCGCCGCTGTGCTGGTCCAGGCTGCCGATGCGGAACGACAGTCCGCCGCCGGTGACGCAGTGCTTGGCGGTGAGTATCCAGGTCGGGGCGATGATCGTGGCCGAACAGGTCTCCCTGCCGTTGGAGAACAGCCGGGCGGCCCAGGGACCGCTGGAGGCGTATCCGCCGCCGATGATGGGCTGCGGGGCCTTGGTGGTCGGGGGTGCCGGTGCCGCGGTGGCGGTCGCGGTGGGGACGAGAAGCGCGAGGACGGATACCGCCGCCGCGGCGAGAGCGGGAACGAGCCTTGTGATGCGCAAGGTTCCTCGATTCGGGGAGACACGTCGCCTGGACGTGTGCGTGTGGGGGTCGACGGCCCCATGGGCCGCGCCCATGACGAACCGCCGCCCGCCGACGGCAAGTTCGTCATGAGCACGCCCAGAATCCCGGAGGAACCCCGAACGGGGTACTAACACTTGGCGATAACACAGTGCTATGGATGCGGGAAAAGGGAGCGCGGGAAGCCAGTCGCCGCCCCACTTCCCCACTGACGCGAGTCGACCCACCTAAAGGGGCGCGGGACTGTGTCCATATGCGGCTCCGCCGCGCGGGCGCAATCAACCACAACGCACCCGCAGCCGACAACGACCCACAACTCCCCACCCCGTAGTCGCCCCCAGCAAAGCGCTACGCGCCCATGAGTTCCTGCCGCTGCCGCCCGAGCCCCGAGATCTCCAGCTCGACCACGTCCCCCGCCCGCAGGAACGGCTTCGGCTCCGGCTGCCCCAGCGCCACCCCCGCCGGCGTCCCGGTGTTGATGACGTCCCCGGGATGGAGCGTCATGAACTGACTGACGTACCGCACGACTTCACCCACCGGGAAGATCTGCTCGGCGGTCGTCCCGTCCTGCTTCAGCTCCCCGTTGACCCACAGCCGCAGCGACAGGTCCTGCGGATCCCCGACCTCGTCCGCCGTCACCAGCCACGGTCCCAGCGGATTGAACGTCTCGCAGTTCTTCCCCTTGTCCCAGGTCCCGCCCCGCTCGATCTGGAACTCCCGCTCGGAGACGTCGTGCGCGACGGCGTACCCCGCGACATGCGCGAGCCCGTCCTCCGCCGACTCCAGATACCGCGCCGTACGCCCGATCACGACCGCCAGTTCGACCTCCCAGTCGGTCTTCACCGACCCGCGCGGCACCAGCACCGTGTCGTTCGGCCCGACGACCGTGTCCGCCGCCTTGAAGAAGATCACCGGCTCGGCGGGCGGCTCGGCCCCCGTCTCGCGGGCGTGGTCGTGGTAGTTCAGCCCGATGCAGACGATCTTCCCGATCCGCGCCACCGGCGGCCCGACCCGCAGCCCTTCCCCGTCCAGCGCGAGCAGCTCCCCGCTGTCGGCGGCGGCCCGGATCCGTCCGAGCGCGGCCTCGTCGGCGAGCAGCGCCCCGTCGATGTCCGCGACGAGACCCGACAGGTCGCGCAGGACCCCCTCGTCGTCGAGCAGCGCGGGCCGCTCCTGTCCCGCCGTGCCGACTCGCAGCAGCTTCATGATTCCCGTCTCCCTCGATCGCGGGCCCGTCCGATGGGCACGGCCCGGTTGCGGCGGAACGCAGCCATCGGAGGACTGTTCGATCCTCCAATCCCGCGCTCCACTCCGCAATACCCCGTTCACGTACTGGACCGCGCCCGCCCCGCGCTCAGCGGTACAGCACGGCCCGCTCCACCACGCTCCACGTCGTACTGGTCACCATGTACAGCGCGGCCGCCAGCGGCATGACGGCGACGGTGACGAGCGTGAAGAACGACATGAACGGCATCACCTTGGTCACCGCCCCCAGCCCCGGCACCTGCTCCCCCTCACCGGCCGCGGGCATCGCGGGACTGGCGGCCATCATCCGCCGGGACAGCCGGTACCCGAACCAGGCGACCACGGCGACGACCGCGAACAGCCCGACGTACACCAGCCCGGCCCCGCCGAACACCCCGCCGTCCCCGAGCGCGTCCGCCCACCGGCCGCCGAGCGGCGCCTCGAACAGCCGGTGTCCGAGCAGCTCGTTGGTCCGCCCGCCGATCGTCTCGCTGGAGAACAGGTGGTACAGCAGGAAGAACGCGGGCAACTGGAGCAGGCTGGGCAGGCACCCGGACAGCGGCGACACCTTCTCCCGCGCGTGCAGTTCCATCACCGCCTGCTGCAGCTTCTCCGGATGACGGCGGTGCTTGCGCCGCAGCTCGGCGATGCGCGGCTGGAGCGCCGCCCGCGCCTTCTGTCCACGCGCGGCGGCCCGGGACAGGGGGTGGACGAGGAGTCGTACGAAGGCGGTGAACAGAACGATCGCGGCAGCCGCCGCGGAGACGCCGAACAGCGGCTGGAGCAGGTCGGCCAGGTGCTCGACCAGGCTGGCGAAGACGGACATGGGTGAGCCCTCCGGGGGTCTCGTCGTGCCGGAAGTACGGAGAAGGACGGCATGACGACCCGCGGCAGGGCGTGGTGGACGTACGGAAGATACGGAGGAAGCGCCCTACGCGGCGGTCGCCGGGAGGGCGTGTCCGGGTGCCCGGGGTCTGGTGCGCCCCTTGGCGTCGGGATCGCGCTGGGGCAGGAAGGCCGTACGCCGGTCGCGGTCGCGTATCGCCGTGCGCACCCGCGTGGGCGCCACGGCGGGCACGCAGCGGGCGGCGATGAGCGCGCAGACGGCGAGCGCGGCACCGGCCGCGGCGGTCGCGGCGAGCGCGACGTCGACCACGGAGAGCCCGCCGGCGGCCGGCAGCAGGAGCAGGACGGCCTGGAGCAGCGGCAGGAGCACGGCGAAGGCGGAACGCACGGTCACCCGATGACGGATCACTCGCCGCCCCCTCCCCCTCGTCCCGTCGCACCTACCGTACCGGCGTCGTACCGGATCACCGCTCGTACCGGATCGAGTCCGGCCACCGCACCATCACAACGTCCGGCACGGCGCGACGGTTCCGCCGGCCGGACATTCGCCGTACGGATCTCCGGGCTCCGCGAGCGGGCCGGGAACAACCCGCGCCCGCCCTGCTCCCTCACCTCTGTCACCCGTCGGCAGTACGGTGTCACCCATGCGCCCCGACACGCCTGCCGAAAACGTCGACCACGCCGCCGAAGCCGACCGCCTGGAGCGGACCGCCGACCTCTACCCCGAGGACGCCGAGGCCCTGCTCCTGCGGGCCGCCGCCCACCGCGAACTCTCCGGCGACCGCCCCGCCGCGACCGCCCTCTACGACCGCCTGCTGGCCTCCTCCCGGGAACTGGACGACCCGTACCTGGTACGGGCCCTCAAGGCCTCGAACCTCTGGGAGTACGGCCACGAGGCGGAGGCCCGCGCGATCATCACCGGCATCCGCACGGCCGCCCCGCGCGACGCGGCCCCCTGGGTGATCGTCGCGGAGTCCCTGGAGGCGCACGACGAGCTGGAACAGGCGCACGAGACGTTCACGCAGGCGGTACGCCTCCTCCTGACCGGCGTCGAGGCACCCCCGCGCGCCACCCACCCGCTCCTCTTCGGCCGCCACCGCGTGCGCAGGATGCTCGGCGCGGCGCACGACGAGTGGGACGCGCTCGCGGACACCGTCCACACCCTGCCGATCACCCTGGACGAACTCCACGACCCGAAGCGGGTGTGGTCGCTCGGCTCGGAGAACCCGATGGAGCTGGAGGCGGAGATCGTCCGCCTGCGCGCGGAGCTGGGCGCGTACCGGGAGGCGCTGTCCCGCCCGTTCCCGGTGGCGGTGCTCCACTGGCCGGCCGGCGAACTGACGGAACTGCTGTCGGCGTATCCGACGCTCGCGGAGGAGTACCCGACGCACGAGGAGCACCTGGCCTCGATAGAGGCGGCCCTGCGCGAACTGGCCGCGTCCGGCACCCCGAACCTGGGCGTCGTCACGGGCACGGTCCCGTCGTACGAGGCGTTCGCCGCCTCGGAGCTCGCCTCCCCCGCCGACCCGGCCCTGCTCCCGCAGTACGCGACGACGCT
The DNA here is from genome assembly GCF_055585405.1 of Streptomyces sp. NPDC053426. Lineage (NCBI taxonomy): Bacteria > Bacillati > Actinomycetota > Actinomycetes > Kitasatosporales > Streptomycetaceae > Streptomyces > Streptomyces sp. NPDC053426. Next base: position 255,678 of record NZ_JBVJKE010000006.1, read on the forward strand.
GGCGGCCCGGGGCCGGGCGGTGGCGTGGCCGCCGGAGCGGTCGGCGGCGTGCTGGTGCGGTTCGGGACGGACGTACGGCGAATGCCACGGAGCCGACTGACGGACCGCCGGATCGACGGACCCTGCGCCCGTCCGCCAGATCCCGGCGTACGGGCACACAGGTGCTGACACTGCCGCTGCCGCTGCCGACCACTCGGCGGCGTCTACCGCACGGCGGCGTCTACCGCGCGGCGGCAAGGACGAGGGACGCGGCGGCCAGACCCAGGTAGCCGCCGGGAAACGCGATGTTGTGGTAGACGCGGGCCCGGATGTGCGCGGCGACGGCGCCGATGAAGAACAGGACGAGCCCCGCCGCGGCGGCGACGCCGATGAACCGGACGCCCAGGAGCCCGAGCAGAAGCCCGGCGGCTCCCGCGGCCTTGAGCGCGCCGAGCCAAGGCAGCCAGGACCGCGGGACACCGGCCTCGGCCGAGTTGGTGAGGACGAATCCGGCCCTCGTGAAGTCCGCGACGGAGATCGCGGCGTTGGCGACGACCGCCATGACGGTGACGATCACGTAGGCGGTGGACATATGGCTCCCCTTCGGTACGGACTCCCCCTTCGGCCGACCGCGCGGCGGGCGTGGGCGGGCCGCCGCCCGATCGTCGCGTCAAGCCTCCCCGAGCCTCGGAGCGACGGCCAATACCTGCACCTATAACCTGACGGCATGGATGTGGACACCCGGCTGCTGCGCTACTTCGTCGCCGTGGCGGAGGAGGGGACCCTCACCCGTGCCGCGGAACGGCTGTTCGTGTCCCAGCCGGCCCTCACCAAGCAGATCAAGCAGTTGGAGACCCGGCTCGGAGTGCGGCTGTTCACCCGGTCCCGCACCGGCATGGCCCTCACCGAGCCGGGCCGGGCCCTGGCGGAGCGGGTGCCCGGCCTGCTGGCCGACTGGGACCAGGTGCTGCGGGAGGCCAAGAGCGCGGCCGGCCGGGCGGCCCGCGTGCTGCGGGTCGGCTTCCTGGCCAGTGCCGCCAACGAGGCGACCCCGCGCATCATCGCGGAGTTCGCCCGACGCCGGCCGGGCTGGCGGGCGGACATGCGGCAGGCCACCTGGTCGAACCCGAGCGCCGGACTCGCCGACGGGGACGTCGACGTCGCCCTGCTGCGGCTGCCCTTCCCCGGCCAGGACGCCCTGCGGACGGCGGTGCTGTTCACCGAGCCCCGCTGGGTCGCCCTCCCCACGGGGCACCCCTTGGCGGCCTGCGACCTGATCGCCTTCGACGACCTGCGGGACGAACCGTTCGTGGCCGCCCCGCCCGAGTCCGGCTGGTGGCGGGACCACTGGCTGGCCGTCGACGAACGCGACGGCCACCCGGTCACCATCGGAGCCGTCACCGATCAGCCGGACGACTGGCTCAGCGCGATCGCCAACGGCTACGGCATCGCCTTCGCCCCCGCGTCCGCCGCCCGCTTCTACGCCCGCCCCGGCGTGACCTACCGCCCCGTCAGCGGCATCAGCCCCAGCCAGGTCGGCGTCGCGTGGTCCCCCGCCGACGACACCGACCCCGTCGTCCAGGACTTCGTCCGCTGCTGCCTGGACCACAGTCCCAGCCCCGGGGAGAACTCCGCCTGATCACACGCCCGGAGCCGACCGCCCGGCACGTCGCCGCGGGCAGGAGCGACTCCTCTCGGGTGCAGGGCGGCTCACCGCACCCGGTGTCACGTCCCCTCTTCGGCGCGGCGCGGCCGTACCAGCGTCCGACGTCTCCCCCGCGCGGGGGAGGCGGTTCCCCCGCGCACGGGATCTCCCGCACCCGCCCCGGCGGCTGTACTGGGCGCAGCCGACACCGAGAGAAGGGCACCCGATGCGCACCTGGACGAGACGACGCCTGCTGCTCTCCGCCGCCTCGACGGCCGGACTCGCCGCGACGGCTTCCGTCCCCGTACCGGCCCACGCCGTGACCGGGACGCCTCCCGCATCCGACGTCCCCGACGACGCCTTCGTACGGCGTCTGGGCGCCCTGCCGGGTGTGCGGATCGTGGAGGAGAGGCCGGGCGCCGAGCCGGGGTACCGCTTCTTCGTGCTCGGGCTGCGCCAGCCGGTCGACCACACCGACCCCTCGGCCGGTACGTTCGAGCAGCGCCTCACCCTGCTCCACACCTCCACCGAGCGCCCCACCGTCCTGTTCACGACCGGTTACGCGGCCACGCTCACGCCCCAGCGCACCGAACCGACCGTCCTCCTGGGCGGCAACCAGCTCCAGGTCGAGCACCGCTGCTTCGGCACCTCGCTCCCCCGGCCCCACGACTACTCCCAGCTGACCATCCGCCAGGCCGCCGACGACCACCACCGCGTCGTCCGCGCCTTCCGCCGGCTCTACCCCGGCGCGTGGATCTCCACCGGCGGCAGCAAGGGCGGCATGGCCAGCGTGTACCACCGCCGCTTCCACCCCCACGACGTGGACGGCACCGTGGCCTACGCCGCCCCGAACAACGTCGACGACCGCGACGACTCCGCCTACCTCCGCTTCCTGGACACCGTGGGCACAGCCGCCGACCGCGAGGCGCTCCGCACGGTCCAGCGCCGGCTCCTGCTGCACCGCACGGAGCTGGTCGCCCGCTACGAGGCCGCGACGACCGCCACCGGTGACGGCTTCCGCATCGTCGGCAGCGCCGACAAGGCGTTCGAGGTCGCCGTCCTGCGCATCCCCTTCATGTTCTGGCAGAACGGCGGCAGCCCGGCGGACCTCGCCGCCGTACCCGGCCCGGACGCCACCGCCGACGAGCTGTACACCTGGCTGGACCGCACCACGCGCCTGGCCCTGTACGCCGACACGAACGCCCGCGCCTACCTCCCGTACTGGTACCAGCTCGGCACCCAACTGGGTTACCTCAGCGTCCCCACCGCCCACCTGGCCGACCTGCTGCGCCACCCGGGCGCCATCGAACCGCGCACCTTCGTCCCCCGCGACATCCCCCTGCGCTTCGACACCGGCGCGATGCCGGACATCGACCGCTGGGTCCGCCGCCGCGGCAGCCGCCTGCTGTTCGTCAACGGGACGCGGGACCCCTCGGTCGCCGAACCCTTCCGCCCCGGCCCCCGCGACTCCCGCGTCCTGTGGGTACCCGGAGCCAACCACCACACCAGCATCGCCGCCCTCCCCGCGGCGGACCGCTCCGAGGCCACCGCGATGCTCACCCGCTGGGCCGCCCGCGGCAGGCGGGTGCCGCGGGCGTGAGTCTCCGGCGGGCGTCCCGGCCCCCCGCGGTGTGAACCGGTGACCGCGCCGACACCCCCTTGTCGTCCCGCCCTCCCCGCGCTTCGAACCGGCCACCGTGAGCGCTGCTACGGTGCTCGGAGGGGTCGGGGCCGGTGGAGTGCGGCGACGAACGGGAGCGGTCCGCGGCCGGTTCGCCCGTGAAAGGGGAGTGTGGGCCGTGCCGATGCCGATCGCGGCGTCCCAGTTCAGCAAGAACTTCCACCAGGTGGGTTCTTACCACGCGGCCGCCGCGTGGGAACAACTGAAGACGTACGAGGAGTACCAGCGGCCCCGGAAGGGCCGGTGGTGTCTCGACTTCGAGGCGAGTACCTGGCTGTCCGACGACAGGACCGTGCACCAGTCCCCGATCGGCTCCCTGGGCACGGACAACAGCTGGCTGTGGGCCTGGGCCAACCACGGCACCCACCCGGTCGGCTCCGAGCGACGTGAACTCTCCCTCCGACTGGCCGAGTTCGGTGAGCTGCACGAGGTCTACGAGTTCGTCGCACCGCGTCTCGAACTCGGCTCCTTCCCCGAACCGGTCCCCGCCGCCGAGCGACTCGCCCTCACGGCCATGGGCGTACTCGGCGCCCGTGGCTACTGCGGCATCGAAACGGAGACCGGCGCCCGCTCGTACTTCCTGATCGACGACGAGACCGTGCCCCGCGCACCCTTCCGCCGCGAAGTGCTGTCCTCCCTGTTCCATGAGGCGTTGGGACTCTTCGCCTCCTTCCCGCGGCTGGTGGCCGAGGGATACCTCAGGCACCACGGCTTCCAGGTCCAAGACGACGACCGGAACGGCGTTCACGCACGCCGCGAGGACTGCACGGTCTCCCTGCGCTTCGACGACCGGGATCATGTGATCGCGCTGTCCCGGACCGATGCCGGTTCGCCGTGCGCCGGACCGGTGTGAGTCCACGGCGGGGAGGACGGGGCCCCGCCCCGGGGAACCACCGCATGACCGCATCCGTCTCCGAGGAGAGCTGAAGTCGGCTCCGGGGGAGGCCACATGGATCAGCCATGGCTCACGATCACACTCGTCACGGCCATCGGCGCGACGGCCCTGGGCATCGCGATCCTGCGCGGCGCCCTGCGCCTGCGCCGGGCCCTCGGCCGCCTCGGCGTCCGGGGCAGACGCACCCGCGGCGAGGTCGCCCGCAGCGCCCGCCGCGAGGGCCCGGTCGTTCACCCCCCACAGGTCCGCTACCAGGCCCCACCCGTGAACAACCTCGACGCCCCACCCACCCAGACCTACCGCCGCGTCCCCCTCAACCACGAGTCCCACCCCCTCCACGCCGGTGTTCCGGTCGTCCTGCGCTACGACCCGGGGGACCCGAGGAGGGTGGTGGTCGTCCACACGAAGGACGGACGCCCGGGAAACGTCTCGTACTCGGCGACCGCCAACCTGGCCTGGGGCGTCTTCTTCGTGCTCTTCGGGATGGCCATGGGGGTGGGGGCGTTCCTGTGACGGCCCGCGGGAGCCGCGTGGCCGACGAGGACCCGGCCTGCCTCCGGGCACTGGCCGAGCGCGGCGGACGGGAACGCCGGGACCGGGCACGGGCCTGACCGGCGGACCATCGCCCGACGTTCACGGCCGTGCTGTCGCACTGACCCGTCCCGTGGGTGGAGACGTGCGGGTCAGGCCGTGGCCCGGGCGCCGACGGTCACCCGCTCCCCGGGGGCGCACCGCACCAGGCGCGCCTCGTGGCCCCGGCGCCCCGCCTCCGCGAGGAAGTCCTCCAGCGGGGAGCGGAAGACCGTGTAGTCGCTGTGGTGCACGGGCAGCGCGCGTCGCGGGCGCAGCAGGTCGAGCAGGTCGGCGCCCTGCCCGGCGTCCATGGTGACCACCAGGCCGCCGGGCAGGGTCGTACCGCCGAGGTGCAGGACGGCCAGGTGGATGTCCGGGTACCGCACGGCGATCTCACGCAGCCCGTCGTACATCAGGGTGTCGCCGGACAGGTAGAGAACCAGCCGGATCTCCCCCGAGCGGTCGCCGAACTCCAGCAGGCTGCCCATCACGGGCGGCAGCAGGGCCCGCAGCGGGCCGGGCGCGTGGCGGCCCGGCAACGAGGTGACGCGCACGGAGGAGTCCCCGTGCCGCAGGGTGCGGCTCTGCCAGGTACGCAGCCCGGTGGCACGGCGGAACCCGTACAGCCCCTTCAGCAGACGGGCACCGTGCGGGGTGGTGACGAACGGCAGGCCCCGGTCCAGCCCGCGCCGGGCCACCCGGTCGAAGTGATCGCCGTGCAGATGCGACAGCACGACGGCGTCCAGGTCCGCGTGCGGCAGGTCCGCCACGTCGACGGCGGGCTCGGTCAGCCGGCGCGAGCGGAGCCCGTAGCCGAGGTGGGCGAACTGCCCGCGGTGCAGGAAGTTCGGATCGGTCAGCAGCGTCAGTTCCCCGTAGCGGATCAGCAGGGTGGCGTTGCCGATGAAGAGGATCTCCGCAGTGCCCTCGGGCGGTTTCTGCCGCACGGCCGACTCCCTCCGTCGTACGTGAGTCCCGTGGGGGCCGGGTGAGCGGTGAGGGCGGTTCTACACCTCCCGGAGCGTGCGGTCCGGGCCCGCCCCGTGTTCGGAGCGGTGGCGTTCCTGTGGCGGCTTCGGGGCGAGGCGTCCAGGACGCGGGCCCGGCTGACCGCCGGACTCCCGGAGTCGCAGCGCGTCCCCGCGCCCTGATCGACGTCGATGGCTTCGGAGTCACCCGGAGGCCGCTCTCGCCTGGTTCATCCGGTTCGTCCCGGCAAAGACCCCATGGCCCGAACGCGTCCGCCGGGTCCGGTCAGTCGACCGCGCGCAGCACCAGTCGCACGACCCCCTTGACCCCTCGCCAGAGCCAGCCGAACAGCCCTGCCTCCGAAGCAAGGTCAGCGGCGTCCGCGGCAGACTCCGTCCAGTCGGACTTCGAGCGGCACCGGGAGCAGGAACGGGGCCAACCACGCTTCCGAGCACCGCACTTCTTGCACTTCGCCATGGCCTCATTCTCCCCTGCCGCCGCGCCCCCTTCCTCGTCGCCTCCCCTCAGCCCGGCCGGCCGTGGGAGCCCGCCTCCAAGGTCGCGCGAAGGGCGGCCAGGGTCGAGGCGATGCGGGTCAGGTCGTCAGGGGGAACCGCCTCGGCCAGGGAGACGAGTTCGCTTTCGACAAGGGGGCGGGAAGCGGCCAGCTGCCGCTCGCCCTCGGAGGTGAGGCGGAGGACGGACGAGCGACGGTCCTGGGGGTGCGCGACCCGCAGGCACCAGCCCGCGGCCACCAGCCGGTCGACCGCCTTGCTGACGGCCCCCACGGTGATCGCCAGTTCGCCGACGATGTCGAGCACGCGGCACCCCGGCACGCGGTCGATGATCTCCAGGAACTCGAACTGCCCGAGCCCCAGTCCTCGTTCGGCGCGCAGCCGGGCGTTCACGGCGTTGTAGAGCCGGGTCTCGACGCGGACGAGATCGGTGAAGATCGAAGTGATGTGACTCACACCAGCCTCCAATAGATTCCCGGGAATCATCTTCCCCGGAATCCGGTTGGGATCGGACAGATGGATTCCCAGGAATCCATCCTCGCATCCGACTCATGGAGGCCCCACATGTCCCGACAGCAGCGCGACGCCCTGGACGCCGTACTCCGTTCCGCCCCGCGCAGCGAGACGCGACCCACTCCCGAGCAGCAGCGCAGCGATTTCAGCGCGGCACTCACCCGCCCCGCGCCGGAGGACGTGGTCACCCGCAGGACCGTCCTGGGCGGGCGTTCGACCCTGGAGCTGGAGCCGGCCGAGGCCTCCGACCACGGCCTGTTGCTCTTCCTGCACGGCGGCGGCTACGTCATCGGCTCACCGGACACCCATGCGGGACTGGTCGGCGAACTGGCCCGCCGTGCCGGACTGCGAGCGATGTCGGTGGACTACCGACTGGCGCCCGAGCACCCCTTCCCCGCGGCCGTCGACGACGGGCTCGCGGCCTACCGCGAACTGCTGGCCGCGGGCACCGACCCACGGGACCTCGTCCTGGCCGGCGACTCCGCCGGCGGCGGCCTGAGCATCGCCACGCTGCTCGCGGCCCGGGAGGCCGGGCTGCCGCAACCGGCCGCCGTGGTCGTCTTCTCCCCCTGGACCGACCTCACCCTCTCCGGAGCGAGCATCCGGTCCAAGGAGGACGCCGACCCCATCTTCACCGAGGCCGACGTGCGCGCCTACGCCGATCTCTACGCCGGCGCGGGCGACCGGGCGCATCCCCTGGCCAGCCCGGTCCTCGCCGACCTCACCGGACTGCCCCCGCTCCTCGTACAGGTCGGGGCGAACGAGATACTGCTCGACGACGCGGTCCGGCTGGCCGGCCGCGCGGGCGCCGACGGCGTCGAGGTCACGCTCGAAGTCGGGCCCGGCCTGCCCCACGTCTTCCAGCACCACTACGGCCACCTCGACGAGGCGGACGCCGCACTCGACCGCGCCGCCCGCTTCCTCACTTCCCACCTGGGGGCCGGGCACCCGGACGCCGACCGTCTCGAACCGGTCCCCTCGGGGCTTCGGCACAGTCGGCGGGCGTCCGCTTCGTGACCACTCGTCCGTGACCACTCGCGGTGAAGGGAGCGCGGGCGGACGGTTCCCGCCTCATGTCCCTTGCGCCTCGGTGGTCCGCGTCTCCACGCACCGTCGGGCGGATCCGGCCGGCCGGGTCCGACGCGTGCGTTCTCGACGTTCCCTCAGGCCGAGACGGGAGGTGACGTCGCCTCAGATGGTCGGGGTGTCGTCGACAACCGGCTTGTGGATCTCGACGACCGGCTTCCACCCCGCGGAGAACTCGATGAAGTCCGCACGGGTGGGGTAGGTGTCGATCGCGCGACGGTCACGCTTGGGGTTGTCGCCCCCCTTGCGCCCCCGGGGAATCTGCTCCTCGAAGATGTCGACCTTCACGTCGGGAACCTCCTTGAGGCCCTGGCGCCAGATCTGCACGACGTCGGCGCCGAACGCCTGCCGGGCCGCGGCGTAAAGGGCCGTGAGGGACCCCTTGTCCCCACCGGGGACGAAAAGCGCCAGGTCCAGCACGACACCGGCGGACTGGAGGACCTCGATGGTCACCGAGCCGTTCTCGTCGGCCAAGTAGATTCCGGCTTCGTTCTCGTCGTCGGGAAGGCAGGAGACCTCTTCCTGGAATACGGTTCTCGCCGTGACCGAGCCGCCCTCGAAAGCCTCACCGGACTTGGTCAGAAAAGCAGGGACATAGCAGTCGGGAAGTTTGAGTTCCGCCGTGTCGGCGGAAACGAAGATCCTGTCCTTCACACCGAGCTTCGTCACCTCTTCCAGCGAAAGGCGGCGAGCGGCGATCTTCTCCGTGTTCACGATTTCCCTTTCAGGTTGCACTGTCCCTCCGAACAAGAACGCTACCACGAAATCCCGAGGTCAACTGCCCAGTAATCTTTGGGTAGATGGCCTCCGATGAGCCGCACGGGAGGATATTGAAGCGAGTGCCACTCGACCGGGAACGCGCATCCGCCAGGCAGTATCCCCCGCCACGGTGTTGGGGATCAACCGACGATTGCATTTCGGTGCGTTGGGTGGCACGAAGGAATCAAAGAGAGCTTACGGTAGATATCACCCATATCACCGTCGGGAAGGCGGCGGCGCCGACGGAAGACGTCAGCCGGGGAAAGCCTTTGAACGCGAACCGCGCAGCCCGGAGCATCTCACCGGAGGAGAACCAGGTTGTCGACCCGGCTGCTCCGACTGCTCCGGCTGCCCCGGCTGCCCCGGGGCCGAATCACCCGCCGCGTCCGCCAGGAAGTCCCGATTGACGCCGATCAGGCGATCAAGCGCTTCTCTGGCGGCGGCCAGGCCGTCGATCGCGGACGAAAGACGAATCCGCTCCCGATCCATGACGGCCAAGGCCTGCCGGGCCCTGTCCGCGTCGGGCCGCGCCATGCAGGGGACCAACTGGGCGATGGTCCTGCTGGACATCCCGGCGGCCAGGAACGTCTGGATCAGCGCCACCCGCCGGACGTGATCGTCGTCGTAGCACCGCTGGCCGCTGGGGGACCTCGCACTGACCAGTAGACCCTGCTGCTCGTAGTAGCGCAGCGATCGACGGCTCGCTCCCGTCCGGGCGGACAGTTCACCGATCCGCATCCCACCCCCGTGTGCTCCGGGTCACAGCGACTTGCCCCTGACATCGATGTGAGCGCCTAGGTTGACCCCACGGCTCACGCCCCACCGCCGGCGCGTCCGGCCGCCTCCCTCGCGTCCGTGAACACGAAAAGGAGAAGCCCGTGATCAAGTTCGCCTTCATGATAAACCGCATCGACGGGATGACCTTCGAGGAATTCGTCGAGCACCACCGGGACCGCCACGCCCCGTTGTTCACCTCCATTCCGGAAGCTCGGCGGTACGTGAAGAAGTACACCGTCTCCCACCCGGTCCCCGCCGAAGGCTACCCGGACCCCGCCTACGACGGCCTCACCGAGATCTGGTTCGAAAGCTGGGCGGATCACGACGCCTTCTTCGCGTCCGAGAACTACAAGGAACTGGTGAACCCGGACGAGAGCAAGTTCATCGACATGAATTCGGTGGCGGTCATGGTCACCGAGGAAAGAGCCGTGATCTAGCCCCTCGGACTGCCCGCTCCGTACCGCAGGCGGTGCGGCGGTCCGTCGACGCGGCGGCCCGGCCGATCCGGGAACTCAATCTCCGATGTCGTCCAGGGCCGACCGCGCCGCCACGGTGAACTCGCCCATCCGTTCCGAGAGCCGGGCCACCTCGACGGCATGGCGTTCCACGAGAAGCACGTCCCCGTTCGGGCCGTTGTCCGGGGAGTCACGCATGGCGAGGAGCGTCGTCTGCATCGACTTGAGCGTGGTGTAGACGTTCCGCGAGGCCTGTTCCACTGTCTCCGGTCCTTCGACAGCGAGGTTGGCCCAAGCGGCCTGCGCCAATGCCAGTTGACCTTGCGCATGCTGCAGTCTGCGATCGACCTCCTCCACGTCCTCTTCGCCCATGAACGCAAGGCCGGCCATCTTCAGCGCGTGCTGGGCCTCGCTCGCGGGAGCGAGGAAGCCACTGTAGGCGTCCCGACGCACCTGCCTACGCCAGTGCGCGTGCTCGGCCCTCGCCTGGGCCTGCACCTGCTGCCGTGCCGACCACCCCGTGATCGCCGAGGCGAGGACGGTGCCTGCCACGCCGACTGTCGCTCCGAGCAGTGCTGCTAATCCTTGATCCACAAGAGGTGTGTCTATCGCATACGTCGGCGGCCGACCACGGACTCACATGAAACGGCTGCCCGAGGCCGACACCGACTCTGCTCAACGGCCGGGTCGACCTCTCGGGGCAGTCCCCGGGCAAGGGCTGGGGACGCGAAGGACCGGAAGCCGAGAGAGGGTTCCGTAAGCGCGAACACCTTCCCGGCAAGCGTTCACGCATTCGTGAAGTACCTGCTCGCGACGTAAGCCAGGACAGCAGCTCGGCGGCAGATTCGGGACCAATCCCCCCAGTTCACAACCCAACCGTCCCTATGTCCGACCTTTGCAGTACGGTCACACGAACTGACCGAACCGGAGGGCCGTCACGCGCTGGCAAGGCCCGGACCTGTGTATACGAGGAAGCACATGCCTTACGAGCCCGGCACTGTCTGGCAGTACGAGGTCCCCACGACCGGCAGCACCCACCTGCCGCCGGATGCCGGCTACGCCAAGGCTCTGACGAACCAGGGGTACGGCTTCGAGGTCGCCATCGCCGACCTGGTCGACAACTCGATCGACGCCGGCGCCGACAAGATCGTCGTGCACTTCCTGCGGGACGCCAAGCGCATCCTCACCCTGCTGGTCATCGACAACGGCAAGGGCATGGACGATGACGGCCTGAACGCCGCGATGACGGTGGGGCGGCGCCGCGACTACGGCGAGAGCGCCCTCGGCATGTACGGCACGGGCCTGAAGGCCGCCTCCCTGTCCCACGCCTCCTCGCTGACCGTGGTCAGCCGCACCAAGCGCAGCCGTGCCGCAGGACGCCGTCTCACGGCGGAGGGCATCGAGGACGGCTTCCGCTGTGACACGGTCGATCACCGCTACGCACAGGAACTCGTGGACCGGTACGACGGCGTCATCGAGTGGCACGGCACGATCGTGCGATGGGACCAGGTACGGGCCTTCGAGACCGTGACGGCCGGGCAGAGCGACCACTACCTGTCGAAGGCGATCGCCCGGCTGGAGACGCACCTCGGTCTCTACCTGCACCGGTTCCTTCAGAACGGCCTCAAGCTCGACATCGCCGTGTGGGACGTGAGCAGCGGCGAAGGCCGGCTCGGCGAGGAAGTGGACCACATCGCTGTCGAGGCGCTGGACCCCTTCGGCTACAAGGTGCCCGGGAAGGCACGCTACCCCCGGACGTTCACGGCCCCCGTGGAGGGCCTCGGAGACGTCCGGCTGACCGCACACATCTGGCCCGCCAAATCGAAGCAGGCCGGGTTCCGGCAGATCGGCTCCCTGGCCGACCGACAGGGCTTCTACTTCTACCGCAACGACCGCCTCGTCCAGGCCGGCGGCTGGAACGGCCTCCGCAACCCCGAGGGACACCTGGCCCTGGCCCGTGTGGCCGTGGACCTTCCGGCTCATGGCAACAGCGTCCTGAGCCTCGACGTCAAGAAGGAGAGCGTCACCGTCACGCCCGCCTTCACGCTCGGCGTCGAGCAGGCCGTGGACGCGTCCGGACACACCTTTCACCAGTACCTCGGTGACGCCGAGGCCACGTACCGGGAGGGCGCGAAGCGCACGGAGATCGTGCGCAAGCCGGTCACGCCTCCGGGGAAGGGCATGGACCCGAAGATCAAGCGGGTCGTCAAGGAGGAGTTGCCCGAGAAGCCGGGCGAGGAGCCGATCGCCTTCACCTGGGCCACGCTGCCCCAGGACAAGTTCTTCGACCTGGACCGCGAGAACAACGTCGTCCTCCTCAACAAGGCCTTCCGCAACGACTTCAACGACGGAAGGCGCGGCGGGAGCAACGACGCGCCGGTCACGAAGGCCCTGCTGTACCTGCTGCTGGAGGACTGCTTCGGCCTCGGACGCTGGGAGCGCAGCCGCCAGGACCGGGTGGACTACTGGAACACCATCCTCCTGGCATCGGCAGGGGTGCACCGCGAGCGCCGTACACAGACGGCCGACTGACCCCCGTACCGCTCTCGCTCCGGCCCCCGACTGAGGATCAAGAGATGACCGACACCCCCTCCAGCGCACTGCTCGACATCCACACCTCCGCGCTGGCGGGGATGGGCAGCATGCCGCGTCACTTCGAACGCTGGGCGGCGCTCGCCGCAGACGACTTCCACCCGGACGCGGATCTGAGCGAGGAGCTGTTCCGCTCCCTCCTCGTCGGTGGTGACGACGCGCTGGCCGCTCTCTGGAGCCGCCACCTGACCACCTGGGATTTCGCGGAGGAACCGCAGTGGGGAGCAGGCTCTCAAGCCCGCACCGACGAACGGCGCGCCGTGGTGTACGAGCGGCTCCGGTTCGGGACCGAGCTGCGCAAAGCCCTGGACGAGGCCGTACCCGTGGCAAAGGTGCCCGGCGCAACGGTGATCACCCGGGACTTCACCCCGTGGTACACCGCTGAGCGTGCGGCCGCCCGGCCCTTCTACTGGACGGCGTACGAGCAGAAGCTTCGTGACAAGGGGTGGTCCGAGGCCGCCGTCTCCGGCCTCGACCAGGCGAGCCGGGCAGTGGTCGAACGTCTCACCGACCCGGAACAGCCGGCAGCCCGCCAGGCGAAGGGCCTGGTCGTCGGCTACGTCCAGTCCGGCAAGACGGCGAACTTCACGGGGGTGGCCGCCAAGGCCATCGACGCCGGATACCGTCTCGTCATCGTGCTGGGAGGCACCCTCAACCTGCTGCGCGCCCAGACCCAGCGACGTCTGGACATGGAACTGATCGGCCAGGAGAACATCCTGCGGGGCGCCGACGTCACGGACATCGACTCCCTGGTCGGTGTGGACTACGTGGGCGACGACGAGGACTGGCCGGAGTTCGTCCGGCACGGCGGCCGTCCCTCCACGCTCGGCGCGTTCGACATCGAACGCCTCACGACACGCGACAACGACTACAAGAGCCTGGCCCAGGGCATCCGGGCGCTGGAGTTCGAGAAGCGCGTCCCCACCCGCCCGTTGCACGATCCGGCGAACCTCCACCACGCCGCGGCGCGGATCCTCGTGGTGAAGAAGAACAAGGCCGTCCTCACGAAGCTCGTCAAGGACCTCAAGCAGATCCACGGGATCCTGGGAGAGCTGCCGACCCTCATCATCGACGACGAGTCCGACCAGGCTTCCGTGAACACCTCGGACCCGAAGAAGTGGGAGCAGGGAAGCACCGAGCGTACGGCTATCAACGGCTTGATCTCGAAGCTCCTGGGTCTGCTGCCGCGGGCCCAGTACGTGGGCTACACCGCGACCCCCTTCGCCAACGTCTTCATCGATCCGGGCGACGAGGAGGACATCTTCCCGCAGGACTTCCTGATCTCCCTCCCTCGCCCCACCGGCTACATGGGCGTCCAGGACTTCCACGACCTGGACGGCGTCGACGACGGTGAAAGCGAGGGCGAGGCCGAGAGGAAGCACGTCCGAGGCATCTACGACTCCACGGGGGACCGCCTCCAGGAAGCTCTGGACGCCTTCGTCCTCACAGGTGCTCTGAAGCTCTACCGCGCCGATCACGGGATCCCCGAGGGTCCGTTCCGGCACCACACGATGCTCGTGCACGAGTCGGTCCGCATGGCCGAGCACACCGCGCTCGCCCTGCGCATCAACACCATGTGGCACAACGCCGCGTACAGGGGGGAGGGTCACACACGCCTGGCGTCCCTCTTCGAGAAGGACTTCCAGGCCCACGCGGCCGGCTCCTTGCCCACCCCCACGACGTACGCCGATCTGAAGCCGTACGTCTCCGAGGCCCGCCGCCTCATCGACAAGGGCGGCACACCGGTCATCGTCGTCAACGGCGACAGCGAACGCGACTACTCCCAGCCCGACCTGGACTTCGACCGCACCCCGAACGTCTGGAAGATCCTGGTCGGTGGCACGAAGCTGTCCCGCGGCTTCACGGTCGAGGGCCTGACGATCACGTACTACCGCCGTACGACGCAGCAGGCCGACACCCTGATGCAGATGGGCCGATGGTTCGGTTTCCGGCCCGGTTACCGCGACCTCGTCCGCCTCTACATCGGCCGGGAGGAGACTCTCGGCCGCGGCCGCAACGCCAAGACGGTCGACCTGTACGAGGCCTTCGAGGCGATCTGCCGCGACGAGGAACTCTTCCGCGCCGAACTGGCCCGCTATGCCCCCTTGGTCAACGGCCGCCCCCAGGTCACCCCCGCCCAGATACCGCCACTGGTGGCCCAGCATCTGCCGTGGGTGAGGCCGTCGGCTCGGAACAAGATGTTCAACGCGCAGCTGGTGGAGGTGCGATCGCCGGGTGTCTGGGAGGAGCCCACGGCCTACCCCGAGGACCCCGACGCCCTGCGTCACAACACGGAGTGTTGGGCACCGGTCCTCGGGGCTCTGTCGCACGCTCCCGTCTCGCTCGGTGTGGACGGCGGTCCGCAGTACGACGCACGGGTGGGCACGGTGTCGCACCAGGACCTGCTCACGGTGCTGTGCGACCTGCGCTGGTCCGTCCCGGGGCAGTTCTCACCCCACCTGGAGTTCCTGCTGGACGCCGGGCGGGAATCCGGCACGATCGACGACTGGGTCGTGATCGCTCCGACACAGACGTCCGCCCGCCGGAACGAGGCCCGCATTCTGGGACACGGCCCCTTCTCCCTCGCCCGCCGTAAGCGCCGCCGCGGCCCGCTGTTCGGCGCGATCCGTGACCCGAAGCACGTCGCCGCGGTGACGCGCCTGGCAGGGGCCTCGCGCCTGACCGGAAACACCGCTGTCGAGGAACACGTCCGCCCGCGTCGGGGTGCGCTGGTGCTCTATCCCGTGGTGGAATCCGAGCCCCGGGTCCTGTCCGACGGTTCGGTGGATCCGCGCGACCTGGTCATGGCCTTCGCCTTCGTCGCCCCGCCGTCGACGGCGCGGGGTGACCGTGCCTTGGTGCGGTTCCGTGCGATCGACTCGACCAGGGCGGAAGCTGCGATCATCGACCGTGACGACGTACGTGCGTGAGGCCTGATGACAGTGAACAGCATGACGCCTTCCTCTCCCGGCGTATCGGCCCGCATGAGCAGGCAGGCGAGCAAAGACACTGGGGTCGAGCTGGCCGTACGGCGGTTGCTGCACGCGGCCGGGCTGCGCTACCGGGTGGAGTACCCCGTGCCGGGCATGCCCCGGCGACGGCTCGACGTGGCCTTCCCTCGGGCCAAGGTCGCCGTCCTCATCGACGGCTGCTTCTGGCACGGCTGCCCCCAGCACGCCACGCGACCGAAGGCCAACGCGGAGTGGTGGCGGAGCAAGCTGGACCGGAACATGGCCCGCGACCGGGAGACGACGGAGCACCTGATCGCGGAAGGTTGGACAGTGCTGCGGTTCTGGGAACATGAGGCTGCCGAGGAAGTGGCCGTGCGGGTGGAGGCGGCTGTGCAGCAGCGCCGCGCGGAACTGTCCGGGGGGAGGAACAAGTGAGTCCACTGACCTTCGTGGATGTGTGCTCGGGAGCGGGTGGCCTGGCCCTGGGACTGGAGCGGAGCGGCTTCGAGCCTCGTCTGTTGCTGGACGAGGACACCGACGCCTGCCGGACCCTTGAAGCCAACCGCCCGCACTGGAACGTGCTCCAGGCCGACCTGCTGGACTTCGACCCGGGCGAGCATCCCGAAAGCTACGACGTGGACCTGTTGTCCGCGGGTCTGCCGCGGGTGAAGTCGAGTGCCACCGTCAGGCGAGCGGACTCGCATGTGGAGGAGCGGCTGCTGGAGGCCACGGTCTACCTGGTTCATGCGATCAGGCCTCGGGCCGTACTCATCGAGAACGTCCCCGGGCTCGCCCACTCCGACGAGTACCGGCGGTTCCGTGATTTCGCCCGTGCGGAACTCTCCCACCTCGGCTACGAGTTCAACTGGTTCGTCGTCAACGCCGTCGACTTCGGTGTACCGCAGACGCGCAAGCAGGGCGTCCTCTTGGCTGTGGAAGGGCCCAGAGCCGCGGCGTTCCGTCCTCCTGCCCCCACCGTGCCTGTGCCGAGGACGGTCGGTGACGCCCTGGGCGAGTCCATGGCGTCACGCGGGTGGCAGGACGCCGCCCGGTGGGCCGCCCAGGCCGATCAGCCGGCTCCCACCCTGGTGGGCGGTTCGAAGAACCGAGGTGGCGCCGACCTCGGGCCGACCGGAGCCAAGCGGAAGTGGGCGACCATGGGCGTCAACGCCCACACGGTGGGCAACGAGGTTCCCGGCCCCGACTTCGTGTGGGACCCCCGGCTCGGCAGGGACAACATGGTGAAAATCACAGTCGAGCAGGCAGCGCTCCTTCAAGGGTTCCCCGGATCGTGGGAGGTCACGGGCTTGAAGACCGCCCGGTATCGCCAGATCGGGCATGCGACACCGCCGCCCGTCGGCCAGGCTCTGGGACGGGCCGTCGCCGAAGCGCTGCACGGGGAGCCGGTGGCCCCCGCTGCCGGCTAGACTTCCGCCACATGACCAGCACGCCGCCCCACCAGTCCATCCTCGACAAGCCCTTTGTCCTGGACCTCTTCGCAGGGCCCGGCGGGCTGGACGTCGCGGGACACAAGCTGGGTATCCCGAGTCTCGGGATCGAGTGGGACAGGAGCGCGTGCCTGACGCGTTACGCAGCCGGCCTGGACACCCTCCACGCCGACGTGAGCGCGATCCGCAGGGAGTCCTTCGAGTCGCTCCCGCCGGAGATCAACGTGCTCGCCGGCGGGCCGCCGTGCCAGACGTACTCGGTGGCCGGGCACGGGGCGGGGCGCAAGGCGCTGGAGGAAGTCAAGGACTTCATCAAGCGGCTCATGGCGGGTGATCCCGACAAGGAGATCGACGAGAAGCTGAAGGAGCTCAGTGATCCGCGCACCGCGTTGGTCCTCGAGCCTCTCCGGTACGCGATCCAGGCGACCAGGAGCCCCAACCGGGGGCACCGGCCGTACGACGTCATCGTCCTGGAGCAGGTCCCCGCAGTCGTGGAGGTCTGGCGGCACTACGCCAAGGCGCTGCGGGACACAGGCCTTCCCGACGGGACGACGTACGAGGTCGACTTCGGAGTCCTCGCCACCGAGACCTACGGCGTGCCGCAGACCCGGTCCCGAGCCGTGCTGATCGCCCGTCGTGAAGGGCTCGGTGAGCCCACCCTGCCCAAGACGACCCACCGCGCCTACGAGGCCAGGGAGTGGAATCGCAGGAACAGCGGCATCCCGGCTCAGACCCAGGCGACCTTCGACGAGGTCTTCGCCCAGGAACTCCCGCCCCGGCCCGGGAAGGACGACGAACCGAAGCACTGGCTGTCGATGCGTGACGTTCTCGCCGAAAAGGTGGGCACGCATCCGGGCCGCAAGAGGCCCTTCCTGGTCCGGTCGAACTACGGCAGCTCCGGAAATCCTGGACGACGCGGCGTGCGGACCGACCAGCAGCCCGCCGCCACCGTCACCGGCCGCATCTCCCGCTTCGTGGTCTTCGAGCACCTCGACGACCACACCGACGTCGTCTGCGAGGGGCCGCGGTTCAGCATGAACGAGGCGGGGATGCTGCAGAGCTTCCCGCCGGACTACCCGTGGTCCGGTACGGCACAGGCTCAGCAGGTGGGCAACGCCGTACCACCCCTCTTCGGGGCACACCTCCTGAGCACCGCGCTCGGTCTTCCCGCACCGACTCCGGAAGCGATGCGCGAGCCGTGGGTGCCGGCCACGGAGGAGCAGCGGGCCAAGCTGCGGAGCCACGGCTGCGGAGCGGCGGACGACTGCACCGCCCGCTGCCCACGCCCCGAGTAGCTCGACGCCACGTATCAGTCCTCGCTCTTCCGGCCCCTGACCGGGGCGGTCTCGAACAGCTCGGTGAAGTAGTCGGTGAGCGCTGTCACGGACCTCTCCGGAGCGGGGTCCTCGTCGGGCCCCTCCGGGAGGACGTGGCGCGAGACCGGTGGGGCTGTCTGCGCCTCCTCGATCCAGTCCCGCAGATGGGCGGGGTCCCTGGGCTCGTCCGGTGCGAGGATGTCGTAGATCAAGGTTGCTCCGGCCGCGTTGATAGCGGCGCTCAGGCCGTTGACCTCCCGTCCGGTGGTGACCTTTCCGTTCTGCAGAAGACGCACCAAGGCCTGAGCTGTAGGGCGGTGGTCGATCAAGTCGTTCCGAAGCACGGTGTGGATGAGGTCCTGATTGCCGCAGGCGACCTCGACCGGCCCGTAGTCCGGCCCGTTCCGGAAGAGTTCAGCCGCCCACCACAGGCGGGAGAAGCACTGCCGGTCCGCAGGACCCTGGAAACGCGCCGCAGCTACGCGTCGAGACGGATCCGACAGATGACGCCACACGACATAGTCAGGGGCGACAGCCAACGCCAGGTGATTCCACAGTCTTCTGTCCGCCGCTTCCTGCCGCGTCAGACGCAGCGTGGCGTGGAGCCGTGGCGCGAGCCACGCATCGGCCGAGGTGCGTTCCTTGTCGAAGGCGAACATCGCGTCGTCCACCAGGCTGCGGATCGGCTCGACCCACCATCGAGCGTCGTCCTCGGGGAGAGGCTCGACGACCTTGGCGAGGTCGATGCCACTGTGGACCTCTTCGCCTCTGAGCAGGCCCTCGGTGAGGAAAGTGTCCGCAGCCGAGTTGGAAAGCAGGGCCAGGCGCTCCGGCACGTGGTGAGGCTGGGTGATCACGTCTCGCTCTCCCTGTTCGTCCGTTCCAGGCCGCGGATGACGTAGCCCACCGCCTTGGCGGCCTCGGCACGCCGAACCGCCGCGTAATGGATGCGTGTCTGCAGCTCGCCCCAGCCCGAGTCACCGGTGCGTCGGCGGTGGACTTGGCGCAAGGCCTCCTCGACGTGCACGCCGGGGACGACGTCCGGGAGCATCTCCCGCAGCACCTCGCCCTGCCAGTCGGTCGGGAAGACCGGGCCACCGCCGGGTTCCACCTCCAGATCGCCAATGGCGCCATGGAACACCGCCGTCCACACGTCCGTGGCCATCTGGGCGACGAGGAGGTCACGCACCTTGCTGTCCACACCGGAGCCGTTGCTGTCCAACAGTCCGACGATGCCGTCGATGTCGGTGTTGACGAACACCGTGGGGACCCGTGCCGTGGTGTCCACGAGCCATGGCGCGTCGGCGTAGGCGCGCAACCATTCCCTGGAGCTCTTGCTGAACGACGCCTTCTGGACCTCCAGCCGCAGCCCTCTGACCGGCTCGTCGGAGACGGTGTCGACCACCCAACTCCGGTCGGTTTCGGTGATCGACCGTCCCCGCACTCCGTCGACCGTCCCGACAGCGTACGCACTGACGGAGGCACGTCTCAGGTGGTCGTCGCGCAGCATCTCCAGAGAGCCCGACCAATCACGGCCGTTCTCCGTGTCCCGCGTGAGGGCCGTCGAGGTGCGGACGTTGGTCTCCCCGTCGGTCAACACGGCTAGGACACACAGATCGGACCAGGCCGCGTCCGGAGCATCGGCGCCGGGCGGCAGCGTGGCCGAGAGACCGATCGTGGCGCTCACCCAATCCGTGTGTCCCGCGACACCGAGGGCGACGGCCTGCTCCTGAGTCGAGTAGGCGCTGGTGTCCAGTGGGTCACGGGTGCCATCGGACAGCCTGAGGGAGACCGACGTCACCCTGAGCGTGATCGGACGGCTAAGTCGCTTGTACGGGTAGATCTTCACGCGTCACGCCCCTTGCCGGCGCGCAGTTCGAGGACGAGGCGGGTGAGCATGGTCCTCACCGGATGGCTGGAGACGTCGGTGGCTCCTCGGAACTTCGCGCGGCGGGTGCCGGGCGGGAAGCGCAGGGTCCCGTTCTCCACCTCACAACCTTCCACGGCGACGAGTTCCGCCCAGTCGAGGCGCGGACGTCCTCCGGAGCGGACGTCCAACTGGGCGACCGGCACCACCGGGGCAATCTCGTCACCGCGTGGAATCTTCACCTCGGCCGTGATCAGCCACTCCCCCTGATCACCGATCGTCGCCTCGAGAGCGTCCAGCACCGGCACCACCGGGCCGGAGGGCACCTTGGCCTTGGGCCGGCTCTTGACGGTCAGCGCCTTGCGCAGCGCCTCGCCGCCTTCGCCTCTGCCACGCTTCGGGCGGGCGACGAGTTCCCTGACCGCGCTGTTGACCTCGGTGGTCAGATTCTGGATCCGCCGGTATGCGGAAGGGGACCAACGCAGGGTCAGCTCCTCCGTCTGACCCCAGCGGTCGTGCTCGGGCGGTTCCGCCGCACGCAGGAACTCCTCGGCCTCCTTCGCGAAGGGGGCCGACTCGCCGGCGGCCTCGCCGACCAAGAGAACGGCCTGGAAGGGGTTGGTGCCGAGCGGCAGGTTCGTAACCGGAGCTTTCCTGACCGTCATGCGGTTACCGCGCAGCGAGTGCACCTGGTTCTTGGGGGTGTCCTTGTCGCCGGCAGCCTCGGTGATCAGCAGGACTGCCTGATGAGTGCCGAGCGTCCCGCGGGCGCCTCCGGCCAGCGGCAGCTTCAGCGGAACGTCTCGGATCGCCACCTGCCCGGCCTCGGTGAGCCGGTCCACCGTGGTGCCCTCGTAATGAGCCCGCAGAGCACGAGTACGGGAGGGCTGTTCGACGGACGGGTCCACCTTCGTCTCCGCCACGACCTCCTCGCCGTTGCGCAGAGCGCGGACGGAGACCTCGAGCAGCGGAAGTCGACCACCCCCACCGATCATGGCCGCCCAGAAGTCGCGGCCCAGCGCCTCGACCAAGCGGCCGTGCATCCTTTTGATGTCGCGTGTGTCCTCGGGCCCCTCCTCGTCACGAGGCATGTCGTCGTAGTCGGACGGGTCCTCGAGGCTGGCCACATCGTGCGCGCCCACGATGAGGAAGGACGTACCGGGTTCGTCGCTGTCCCGGTTCAGATGCAGGCGGGCCACGGTCTCCTCGTCCGCCCACCAGGAACGAGCGACCTCGGCGCCCGGTGTGTCGGGGTCGGGGCGCCCGAACCAGGCGGGACCCGCGTAGGTGCGTCCGTCGACCTCCCGCCAAGGCAGTTCGAGACGGCCGATCACCCGTCGCTCGGTACGCCCCTCGTGCGGCACGGACAAGGTGGAGTTGATGAGCACGAGGCCGAGAGCACTGGTGGCCCACAGCGTGGCCTTGCCCAGGCCGTACGAACCACCGGCAGCAGGACCGGACTTCAGGCTCTCGAGTTGCCGCCGGACGACGGCGGCGAACTTGCCGTCCGCGTAGTCGTCGCCGATGAGCCCGGAAGCGTTGTAGTCGTCGACCCGCAGAAGAACCAGACGACCCTTCTCATACATGTCGCGCACACCGGCGTCGACGACCCGACCGACTTTCTGGTTACCGGCGAGCTCCGAGACTGCGGAGTAGTGCGGGAAGAGATCGTTCCAGAGGATCGCGTCGCGGAAGGCCTCCAGGTGTTCGCCGGTCAGCTCGTGCAGGGTGTAGCGGACGCGTACGGGACGGCCGTTCTCCGTCAACCGCTCGTCGAGACTGTTCTGACATGTCTCGCGCGCAAGGACCTGGACGTCGGCGTCGAAGGCGAAGGCTGCGGCATTGCCCAGGTCACGGCCGCCATCGGGGTATCCGGGGCGGTGGTACCAGGTGACCGGGAGGCCGGCTTGGGTGTCGGTGGTGCGGGTGTGCAGCGTGCCGACGTCCGTACCCAGCGCGTTGGCGATCTCCGTCATGACGGTCGGGCGCGGGGTCGACCGCCCGGCGATCCACGCGGAGACGGCGGCTCGGGTCAACCCGAGCTCCTTGGCCAGTTCGGCCTGCGTCTTCCCCGTGAGCTTGAGCTGCCGGGCCAGCCACGGCCCGAACTCCTCACCTGTCTCCACGCGCCACCTGCTCTTCCTCGGGTCGTACGAGGGAGGTTAATTTGACGATCGCGATCATGTCAACCAATAGTTAACCGGGCTTGAAGGCCTGGCAGCTTTACCCCTCCGCCCGAATGGTCCGATTCGCTCGGAGATGTACCCATTTACCCACTCTGCGCAAGCGGAGCCTTGAACTCCACTTGCAGGTGCGGGAGTTGGGTTGCCAACACCGCGGAAACTCGGTACGTTTCCACTGTTGGAATAGCCAACTCGCTTGCGAACCGAAAATCCGGGAATCGGGCGACCGGGGGAGAATTCTGCCCGTGCGCGGTAAATCACCGTACGGAGAAACGTTTCCGGAAAATGCTGAATGAATCGACAGGGGTGGGGACTCATTGAACGAGGACGACTGTTTTCCCTTACTGCTCTCCCAGTTCGAATGTCGGCCAGCAAGGCCGAAGTAGCGGGCATTTTGAACTGGTACGGCCTGTCCGAAGACGATTTCGTCGCGGGCTTCCCCGGCCTGGCCAAGGCGGTTCAGGAGCTGCCGGACGAGAGTCCCCCTGCCACCTGACGTTTCGAGCGCCCTCACCCGCATGAACTCGGCGTCATCGGCCGTCCGCCGAACGCGTCCACCATCGGCGTGCGTTGAACCGCGGGCCGGCTCGCGCCCAACCGGCGAGCCGGCCCGCCACCCAGACTTCTATCCACTTTCGACACCAGGAGCAGCAAGCGTGCCGTCCTCGTCCTCAGCGGTGATCGATACCGTTCTCGAACAGTCCTCCCGTGTCCTGCAGACGTATGCCGTGGACCCCGGCCTCGTGGCCGAACATGCCAATGGCGAGCGTCGTATCACGCAGGGCGGATACGGCGATCGTCAACTTTTCGAACTTGTACAGAACGCGGCCGACGAAATCGCGAACGAACCCGGCGGACGCGTCCACGTTGTCCTCACGGATACCCACCTGTACTGCGCCAACGAGGGAAGTCCGGTCACCCCGGAAGGGGCGGAAACCATCCTTCGAATGAGCATGTCGAAAAAGCGTGGTGGGCAGATCGGGCGGTTCGGGGTCGGGGTGAAGTCGGTCCTCGTGGTGACCGACGCTCCGGAATTCTTCAGCCGTACCGGGAGTTTCGGATTCCACCGTGCCTGGTCCTACGAGCAGATCAAGGCCGTGCCCGGTGTGACGGAGCGCTACGGCCCGGAGTTCGACGCCCCCGTCCTGCGGATGGCCCGCCCGCTCGACATGATGGCCGAGCGCGCTTCCGACCCCGTACTGGACAAGCTGTTGACCTGGGCGACCACGGTCGTCCGGCTCCCACTGCTCCCGAAGGCCGACGATCGGCTGGGAAAGGACATGCACGGCAACCGTGGCAAGGACCACGGTGAACCTCGCGAGGAGTTCCCGGTCGGGTTCCAGCTCTTCTCGCCGCACGTCGCCAAGGTCGTGCTGGAGGATCACCGTCCCAGGCCCATGGCGCGCCGGATGCTGACCGCCCAACAGTCCGGTGACCTGCACACCGTGACCGAGGAGCGCACGGGGAAGGCTCTCTCCACGGAGCGGTGGCGCGTGTTCACCACTACGCACGAGCCGGGGCCTGCGGCCCGCGCGGATGCCGGAGAGCTGCACGACCGGGTCGCGCTCGACCTGTCCTGGGCCGTCCCCGCGCTGGAACGGGACACGGAGAGCGGCCTGTACGTCAGCCCTCGGTCTCGCGGTCGCGGCAAGTTCTGGTCCTTCTTCCCCACCAAGTACGAGATGTCGCTGAGCGGCATCCTCAACGGGGCGTGGAAGACCAACGAGGACCGACAGAACCTGCTCGACTCCTCCCCGTTCAACCAGGAAATGATCAGGGTGTCGGCGAAGCTGGTCGTCGACTCCCTCCCCCGGCTGGCCCCGACCGAGGACCCGGCCGCTTACCTCCCCCTGCTGCCCGGCCGTGTCAAGGAGTCGATCAGCTGGGCCGACGAGTTCCTGACCAGGGAGATCTGGGCTCGCACCGCCACGAGCCGCTCACTGCCCGACCAGAACGGCGTCCTGCGCCTTCCCAAGCACCTGCGCGTTCACCCGCGGCTGGACAAGGACCTGAAGCAGTTGACGCGGTGGCTGCGGATGTGGCACGAGTGCCCTGGACGCCCCTCGGACTGGCTGCACCCGAGCGTGGAGGCCGACACCCTGCGCTCCGGCAAGGTCGAGCACATCCTCACCGCCGCCGGACACGAGCGGGCCGGGGTCCGTGAGTGGTTGGAGGCCCTCGTCGCGAACGGCACCGCTGAGGCCTCGGCGGTGGCAGTCCGCATCCTGGCCGACATGATCGAAAGGGGCTCTTCCTTCGCCGCCGAGGCCCGCAAGGCCCGCGTCGTGCTGACCGAGGAACACGGGCTGGTCGCCCCGGTCCACGGCAAGGTGTTCCGTCGGGCCGAGCACCAGGACGGGCTGCGCGAGTCCACGGTGTACATCGTCGACGAGCTCGCCCAGGACCCGTCGCTGGCACAGGCGCTCAACGTGCTCGGCATCCGCGAGGCCGACGTCGAGGGACGATTCGCCAGCGTCCTCGACCAAGGCTTCGACCACTACGGGGAGTCCGACTGGGAGCGCTTCTGGGAACTGTTCCGTCAGGCCGGCATCCGTCGGCTGGCCCACAAGGTCCTGGAGCGCGTGCCCGACCCGCGCGCGACGCTTCGGGTGCGGACGGCCGACAAGCGTTTCCGACCTGTCGCGGACTGCATGCTGCCCGGTGTCGTGGTCGACGCCGAACGTGATCCGAGCGTCGCCGTCGACATGACGTTCCACTCCGACGACGCGTCCTTCTTCTCCCTGATCGGCCTGCGGGAGCGGCCGGCCGGCGGCGTGCAGCCGCAGGCCGACGAGGCCTGGTTCGAGGAGTACCGAGCAGCCGTCCACGCTTCCTACCTGCGCTCTCTGGACAGCCGTGCACCCCGTCCCGCCCTGAACCGGATGAAGGTCGAGGGCGCCGCGATCGGTGGTCCCCTCCACCTCTTCCGCGACCTGTCCGAGGAGTCCCGCGCCGCCTTCCTGAAGGTGCTGCCCGACGATGCCGTGGTGGACAACTGGACGCGGCAGTTCGGCGCCCAGACCAGCACTCGGCAGGCGGTGATGTCCCCGATCCGATGGCTGCTGCGCAAGTACGGCAGGGTCGCCACCTCCCAGGGGATCAAGCCGCTGACGGAGGCCGTCGGTCCCCAGCTCGCCGCCTACCGCGATGTACTGCCGGTCGCCGACATCTCCCCCGAGAAGGCCCGCAAGCTGCGGCTGCCGATCACCGTCGAGGAGGTTCCCGCCGACCGTTGGGACACGCTCCTCGACGAGGTGTCCCGCAGTGAGGACGACGCCTTCGTCGGCGCCACCTATGTGATGCTGACCCGGTTCGGGGCGGACTTCCCCGAGGACTCGCTGACCCGTTGTCGGATCGGTGACACCTGGGGCACCCGTCCCGACGACGAGATCACCCTCGCGGTCGGCGCCGCCGAGTACCGGGCCCTGCGTGCCGAGCAGCTCCCCGCCCTGCTCGTGCCGAGCGCCGAGGACGCCGAGCTGATGGTCGAGAAGTGGGGCATGCTCCGCTACGCCGACGTGATCAGTCGGGAGACCCGCGAGGTGCCCGAGGGGGACCCCGTGCCCCTCGTCGAGCTGTTCCCCGCCCTGCGACAACGCCTGAACAGCGGCAACCGGAACAGCACGGTGCAGCGGTGCACCGAGTTGGAGGAGGTCACGCGTACCCCCAACGGCACGCATGCCTCTCCCCTGGACGCCGTGCGCCAGGATGGCACGGTCAAGATCCGCGTGCCGCGGGAGCCGGAGCCCATGCTGCGGCTGATCGACCGCGAGCTCGGTCTCGGTCTGGGCGCGGCCGGCTGCCGCGCGGTGCTGGAGCACCAGGACCGCATGGCCAAGGACAGCGCCCTGAAGGCGGCACAGAAGGCCGTGCGCGACGCCGAGGACGTCGTGATCAAGCTCGAGCTGCTGATCGGCGCCGAGGCGCTCAGGGCCGGTCTGCCCGAAGGGCTGATGGACGCCGAGCTGCAGGCGACCGGTGGCGTGGAGCCGTCCGGGCGTCGGATCGCGCAGATGGCGTTCAACGCGCACGGCGACGGGGTGCTCCAGCAGCACGCCCGGGACATCCAGTCCCGTTTCCCCAATGCCCCGGTAGCCTATGGGGGTTCGTCGGCCGCCATCGCGTTCGTCTCCGACCTGCGCCTGCCGGTGACGTTCGCCGGCTCCAGGACTCCGTCGCCGCCTTCCTACGAGACGATCGAGGGGCCCCGGGACTTCCCCAGGCTCCACGACTACCAGGAGGACCTGGTCCGGAACATCTCCACCCTGCTCGATCGGCTCGCCCCGCAGCGCGGCATGCTGTCCCTGCCCACCGGCGCCGGCAAGACGCGGGTCACCGCCGAGGCCGTGATCCGCTGGGTGAAGCGAGTCGGCGATCTCAAGGGCCCCCTGCTGTGGATCGCGCAGACCGAGGAGCTGTGCGAACAGGCTGTACAGAGTTGGAAGTTCGTCTGGAGCAAGGTCGGTGCCGAGCGGCCGCTGACCATCAGCCGACTGTGGAGCAGCAACGAAGTCGGTAATGTCGTCGATCACCCCCACCTGGTGGTCGCCACCGACGCGAAGCTGCAGCGATGCCTGGGCACCGACCAGTACGCGTGGTTGCGTGAGCCCGCGCTCGTGATCGTGGACGAGGCGCACACCGCCATCTCCAAGCGGTACACGGAGGTTCTCGGCCTGTTGGGCCTGACCCAGTACGAGACACGCCGGCATCTGCTCGGCCTGACCGCCACCCCGTTCCGCAACACCAACGAGGACGAGACCCGTCGGCTGATCACCCGCTTCGGCAACCGACGGCTCGACGAGGGCGTGTTCCCGTCCGGCGACCCGTACCGCGACCTGCAGGAGTGGGGCATGCTCGCCCAGGTCGAGCACCGCACCCTGGAGGGCGGTCGGATCGTGCTGGACCAGGACGAGAAGACCCACGCCGAGCGCATGGCGATGCTGTCCCGTGCCGCCGAGCAGCGACTCGCCGACGACCACGAGCGGAGTCTACGCATCGTCGAATCGGTAACCGACCTTCCGTCGGACTGGCCGACGTTGCTCTTCGCCACCTCAGTCGACCACGCCAAGTACCTGGCGGCCATGCTCAACGACCGCGGTGTCCGGTCCGCCGCCGTGGATTCGACGACCAGTACGCAGGACCGTCGGACGCGGATCGAGAACTTCAGGAACGGACGCATCCGTGTACTCACCAACTACGGAGTCCTCACCCAGGGGTTCGACGCGCCCGCGACCCGGGTCGTGGTGGTGGCACGGCCGGTCTACAGCACCAACGTGTACCAGCAGATGATCGGCCGCGGCCTGCGCGGCCCCAAGAACGGCGGCAAGGACACCTGCCTGATCCTCAACGTCGACGACAACATCGCCAACTTCGACACCTCGCTGGCCTTCACCCAGTTCGAGCACCTCTGGAGCCGTACGTGACCGACGTCTACCTCGACAGTCCACCGCTCACCGCCGAGCAGCGGGACGTCGTCGAGCAGCCCTGGGACGCACGGGTCCTGGTCACCGCCGGGGCCGGCGCAGGGAAGACGCACACACTGGTGCGTCGGCTCGACGCGCTGTGCGGCCACGAAGACCCGGAGGAGGCGCTGGAGGCCACCGACATCCTCGTGCTCACGTTCTCGCGAGCAGCCGCCCGCGAGTTGCGCGAGCGCATCACCCGGCACGGGGACCGGGCCCGCCGGGTGCGCGCCCAGACCTTCGACGCCTGGGCGTACGGGGTGCTCCTCCAGGCGTACCCGGACCGTGACTGGGCCACGACCTCCTTCGACGAGCGGATCAAAGCCGCGACCGAAGCCGTCGAAGAGGGCGCGCTGGAGGCCGGCGACTCGGTCCCGCCCTCCCATGTGGTGATCGATGAGGTGCAGGACCTGCTGGGCGACCGCCGTGAACTGGTGGAGGCCCTGCTCGACCGCTACCAGGAAACCTGCGGTTTCACCGTGGTCGGTGACGCCGCCCAGTCCGTGTACGGCTTCCAGATCGAGGACCCGGCCGAACGCAATGACGAGACCGGCCGGTTCTTCGAGTGGCTGCGCCGTTCGTACCCCGACGAGCTGGTGGAACTCCGTCTCACCGAGAACTTCCGGGCCGTCACCCCGGAGGCACGGATCGCGCTGCCGCACGGCCCCCGGCTTCAGCGGGTCCGGGACACGGACAAGGCCGCCACACTCTACGAGGAACTGCGCGACCTCCTCCTGGACCCGGTGAACGCCCTGGGCGACCTCACCGACGAGTACATGTTGCAGGGGCTGCGGGATCTCGACGAGACCTGCGCCATCCTCACCCGCGACAACCGGCAGGCCCTGGTGGTCTCCCGGCTGCTCCACGAGAACGGCATCGGACACCGGTTGCGCCGCCCTCTCGAGGAGCGGCCGGTGCCCTTCTGGGTGGCCGAGCTGCTGCGTCGTACCGAGGCGACCGGCCTCTCCGAGGAGCGGTTCCGCTCGTTGCTGGAACAGATCCCGCTGCCCCACGAACCGAACGCGGGCGCCCTGTGGACGGTGCTGCGACGCGCGACCCGTTCCCCCGGGCGCACCGCGCTCGATCTGGACCGGTTGCGCCGCCTGGTCGCAGACGGTCGCTTCCCCGACGAGGCGGCCGACCCGGAGACCGCGCGGATCGTCGTTTCCACCGTGCACCGGGCCAAGGGGCTGGAGTTCGACCGGGTGATCCTCCTGACTCCGCCGACCGTCGCAGAACTCCACAAGCAGTACGGCACCGAGGCGGACCTCCCCGCGGAGGCCCGCGCCCTGTACGTGGCGATGACTCGCGCCCGACAAGACCTCTACCACGTCCATTCCCCCGACTTGCCGATCATCAAGAGGGCGGGGAACCGCAAGAACGGTCGGCGGTTCGTCGGCGGGTGGCGGTCGTACGACAGGTTCGGCGTGGTGGCAGAGGCCGGTGATGTCTGCCGGGACAACCCGCCCGGCCGCACGACCGACGCCGTGGCGACCCAGACCTACCTCCTGCAGGAGGTAGATCCTGGTCAGGAAGTGCTGCTGCGCAAGCGCCACGATCTGCCGACGGGCGAGGACCAGAGTCCTCCGTACGCCCTGCTGCACCGGGGACGGGAGATAGGCGAGGCCTCGGAGCGGTTCCGGCAGGAGCTGTTCCGCGTGCAGAAGGTGAACCGGACCTGGGACCCGTGGTGGCCCGACGAGATCCATGGTCTGCGGATCGACACCTTGGAGACGGTGACAGGCAGCGTCGCGGCCGGCGCCAACGCCGGCCTGGGCGACCGAGGTGTGTGGATCGTGCCGCGAATCACCGGCATCGGCATGTTTCGACGGGCTGACAACGAAGAGGAGCAGGGCGCATGACGTACGTGGCAGGTCGGCACTCCGAGCACTATCGGGTGCGGGACGAGGAGCTCCTTGCGGGGTTGCGCAGGGAACTCTTCGGTCCCACCGAGGAATCCGAGCCGGAGGACCGAGCCGAGGTGCTCCCTCACGACGCACCGATCGACCGTTACCTGACCGGGGTGCTCTATCCCCGCGCCTCAAGGGAGCGGAGGGCCGAGAACGCCGCCGAGCAGGACGGCCTGGACGCCGCGCCCGTACTCGCCCGGGAGGACGCCGAGGAGGCCGGCGCCGCGCAGGAAGCCGGTGCCTCGGGCGACAAGCGCCCGTCCTCCATGGGCCTGACCTTCGCGGTCGACCCGGTCATAAGCGACACGATCGTGGTCTCGACGAGCGCGGCGGTCTACGAGCCCACCGACGCGGACGGCAACCCGGTCCCGGCCCGCCGCGCCGAGGCCCGGACCGTCGCGGAGCAGCGGGAGTGGTGGCGGCGCAAGGAACTCCAGCTTCCCGAGAAGACCATCGACGTGACCTCCCCCACCCCGGGCGAGCTGATCGACCTCGTCCCGGACAAGGTCGCCCTGCACATCATCGTCCGGCGACCCGATCCGGTCACCGGCACGGTCACCGTCACGGTCACGTTGATCAACAGGCAGAAGGTCGGCGAGCGGGACCTCCAGGACGCCTTCGCCCTGTTCCAGTGCGGCCTGATGGTCTGGGCCGCCGACGGCTCCAGCGCCTTCGTCGAGCGCCCCGCCCCGGACGCCGCACACGACCCGGAGATCGCCACCAGCCGGCTGCTGCACCGCCATGCCCCGACCTTCGCCATCGGCCACGGCTGTGCCGCCGCCTGGGACTGGGTTCCGTCGCCGATCGGCATGACCGACACCCGCAAGGCCGCCGTCCCCGAGGTACGCAGCGAGTTCGTACCCAGCGTGGAGGTGCTGCTGACCGACTCCAATCCGGAGATCGACAGCTCGTCGTTGTCGATGCTGGGGCTGGCCGAGAAGCCCGATGCCGAGGTGCTGGCCGCCCTGGAGGCACTGGCCACGGGCTACGAGGACTGGATCGCGCGCAAGTCGAACGAAGCCGACGCGCTGGCGGGCGGCCCCCACGAGCAGCCCGCGCGGGACCAGGTCGACGCCTGTCGTGAGGCGCTCGGCCGGATCCGCGAGGGCATCGAGTTGCTGCGGACCAAGCCCGACCTGATGCGGGCGTTCCGGCTCGCCAACCGTGCCATGGCCGACCAGCGCGCCCGCAGCGCCTGGGTGAAGAGCGGACGTGTCGGCAGCCCGGATCCGACCGCCGGCCGCTGGCGTCCCTTCCAGATCGCCTTCCTCCTGCTCTGCATGGCCGGCATCGACGACCCGAGGCACGACGATCGGAAGATCTCCGACCTGCTCTGGTTCCCGACCGGTGGTGGCAAGACCGAGGCCTACCTCGGTCTGATCGCCCTGACGTCCTTCTTGCGCCGCATCCGCAAGGGCGCGAACGGCGGCGGTGTCACCGTCCTCATGCGCTACACGCTGCGACTGCTCACTCTGCAGCAGTTCGAACGTGCGGCGATCCTGCTCTGCGCCATGGAACAC
The DNA here is from genome assembly GCF_055585405.1 of Streptomyces sp. NPDC053426. Classification (NCBI taxonomy): domain Bacteria; kingdom Bacillati; phylum Actinomycetota; class Actinomycetes; order Kitasatosporales; family Streptomycetaceae; genus Streptomyces; species Streptomyces sp. NPDC053426. Next base: position 286,774 of record NZ_JBVJKE010000006.1, read on the forward strand.
ATGAGGCGCCGCACTCCCGGACTGGGCGACGAGCCGTTCTCCGTCGGCATGTGGGTGGGACGCTCGGCCACCCCCAACACGCTGGCCGAGACCGCCGCCAGGCTCGACGAGTTGCGCGCCGACCTCGACAAGCGTCTCGCCACCGAGAACCCCGTCCAGTTGCACGCCTGCCCCTGGTGCGGGACCCGGCTCGACGCCCGGGACTACGAGGCCGACGAGGACGCCAAGCGGATGTACATCCGCTGCTCCGGCGCGGACTGCGACTTCTCCGGCGGCCTTCCCGTCCACCTGATCGACGAGGCGGTGTACGACGCGCGTCCGACGCTGGTGATCGCCACCGTCGACAAGTTCGCCTCGATGCCGTGGCGTCCCGCGACCTCCGCACTGTTCAACCTGGACGACCCGACCGACGGCACCCCTCCTCCGGAGCTGATCGTCCAGGACGAACTCCACCTGATCTCCGGCCCCTTGGGCACTCTCACCGGCCTCTACGAGACCGCTGTCGACGCGCTGGCCGACCGGCCCAAGGTGATCGCCTCCACGGCGACCATCCGCCGCGCCGCCGACCAGGGCCGCCACCTCTTCGCCCGCGATGTGCGGCAGTTCCCGCCCGCCGGCCTGGACTCCCGCGACTCGTGGTTCGCCGTGGAGACCCCGAGCGAGGAAAAGGCGAGCCGCCGCTACGTCGGCCTCCTGGCTCCCGGCACCAGTCAGTCCACGCTGTTGATCCGCACGTACGCGACGTTGCTGCACCGGGCCATGCACGCGGACACCGACGACAAGGTGCGAGACGCCTACTGGAGTCTCATCGGCTACTTCAACAGCCTGCGGCTGCTCTCCGCGGCCGAACTCCAGGTCCACGACGACGTGGTGGCGTACCTGGAGCTGCTCGCCGACCGCGAGGGCGTGGCGGTGCGCTCGGTGGCCAACTACTCGGAGCTGACCAGCCGGATCGACGCCAGCGAGATTCCCACGCGCCTCAAGGGCATCGAGAAGAGGCTCCCGGACGAGGACACCGTGGACGTCCTGCTCGCCACGAACATGATCGCGGTGGGTGTGGACGTGGACCGTCTCGGACTGATGGCCGTGATGGGCCAACCGCAGACGACCGCCGAGTACATCCAGGCCACGAGCCGCGTCGGACGCGCCCATCCCGGCCTGGTCGCGGTCATGCTCAACTCGGCACGAGCTCGGGACCGCTCGCACTACGAGAACTTCCAGCATTACCACTCGGCCCTCTACCGCGAGGTCGAGTCCACGTCCGTGACCCCGTTCTCCGCCCGCGCGCGTGAACGTGGACTGCACGCGGTGATCGTCGCTCTCGCCCGCATCCTGATCCCTGCCGCCCGCCCGAACACCGGCGCCGGTCAGGTCGAGTCCTACGAGCACACCCTTCGGGGCCGCATCAGGTCCCTGCTCCTAGACCGTGTCCTCGCGGTCACTCCCTCGGAGGCCGATGCCGTGGAGCAGGGCTTCGACAAGTTCGTCGATTGGTGGTGCCAGGAGGCCGACATTCACGGCGATTTGCTCTTCGAGCCGAAGCGGGGCAGCCGTGCCCCTTCGATCCTGAAGTCGTACGACGACGAGTCCGAGGACCGCGAGGCGTGGCCCACCCTGTGGAGCCTGCGTGACGTCGACGCCGAGTCCGCCCTGTTCCTGGAGGGAAACCGATGACCCCGCCTCCCGCCCGCCGCCGTCGGACCGCGGCGAACGGCACCGCCCCGGCCCACAACCTGCCCCGTCGCGGCACGGTCCGCCGGGCCCAGGCGATCAGCACGTACGGTGTCGGGTCGCTCATCGCCGTCGACCACGAGTCCTTCGTCGTCTCGGGCCTGGACGAGGCCGACCGCACCTGGCGCAGGGACGAGTCGCCCGTCGTCCATGAGCGGCGGCTGGCCCGGCTGCTCGACGTCGACTTCTTCCGGCTGCCGCCGGCATCCGACGACACCAGCAAGGACGGCCTTCGGGTCCGCCGCTTCCCCTTGATGCACTCGTGTCCGGAGTGCAACGACCTGCAGCCCCACCGTGACTTCTCCCCGCCGGCCGGTCGAAGCGTCTGCGGCACGTGCGAGGTGGACCTCGTCCCCTCCCGCTTCGTCGTCGCCTGCGAGGCCGGGCACCTCGACGAGTTCCCCTACTGGCAGTGGGTGCACCGCTCGCCCGACCGTGACTCCGCGAGGATCGGCAAGTGCGGCGGCGAGCTCAGGATGCGTACGACCGGACGCACCTCCTCGCTCCGCTCGATCGTCATCTCCTGCACCTGTGGTCAGGTGCCCGAGGTCTCGATGGAGGGTTCCTTCCGCAGGAACGCGCTGAAGGACCTGCGCCTCACCTGCCGAGGCGCCCGCCCGTGGCTCGGCTCCTCCGCGACGGACCCGGCGGGGTGCGGGCTCCCGCTGCGCACCCTGCAGCGCGGTTCCTCGTCGGTGTGGCAGCCGGTGCTGAAGTCGGCGCTCTCCATCCCTCCGTGGAGCAACAGCCGTGCCGATCCACTCGCGGAGCACTGGGCCGCACTGCGCCAGTTCGACGACCGTGAGCACATCCGGATCTACCTCCAGGGAGCGTTCCGGGGCAACTGCCCGGTCCCGCTGGACGAGGTCATGGCCCTGCTCGACGCGGAACGCGAGGAGGACCCGGAGGACGACAAGGCGTCCAGCTTCGACCACCGCTATCGCGCCCTCCGCAACAAGGAGTACGAGCGTCTGCGCTCGGGCAACGACGAGAGCGAGCAGTCCCGTGACGAGCAGTTCGTCTGCGAGACGCCGCTCGGTGACCCGAGCGTGCTCCAGCCGCTCGGGATCACCGGTCCGATGCTGGTGAAGAAGCTTCGCGAGGTGCGGGCCTTGAAGGCGTTCACCCGCCTCGTCGACGCCGAGTCGACGACCGATGCGAAGGAGATGTCGCTCTCCGAGAAGCCCCTGCGTTGGCTGCCGGCCATGGAGGTCCAGGGCGAGGGGGTCTTCCTGCGTCTGGACGAAGACCGTCTGGACGCCTGGGAGAAGGCGCCGGCCGTGGCGGCCCGGGTCGAACGCATGCGTACCGCTCACCAGCGGGTGCTCGAGCAGCGGGCCGACGACCCGAGTCAGGCCGTGGCGTCTCCGGCGACGCCTCGCATGGTGCTGTTGCACACCTTGGCCCATGTCCTCGTCAACGAGTGGAGCCTGGAGTCGGGCTACCCGTCCGCCTCCTTGCGCGAGCGCCTGTACGCAGCGGATGACATGGCCGGGGTGCTCATCTACACGGCGACGAGCGACTCGGCGGGCAGCCTCGGCGGTCTCGTCGCTCAAGGCGAACCGGAAGTTCTCGACCGTACGGTGCGTTCAGCGATCCGCCGGGCCGAGTGGTGCTCCTCCGACCCACTCTGCATGGAGGCCGAGGTGGCTGGCTCGACCGGGACGAATCTCGCTGCCTGTCACGCCTGCGTGATGCTCCCGGAGACGAGTTGCGAGCACAACAACATCCTGCTCGACCGCGCCCTGCTGGTAGGCGCTCTGGAGGATCCCTCGGTGGGATTCTTCCGGCAGGTACTGACGGGCTGAAGCAAGCCTCACCGCCCGCTCACCGACAGGACAGCCTCGTAACGGCTCTGCGCGCGATCGAGCACCTCGTCCGCGTCGCACCCGTGGGCCCGCAGCCAGCGGAGGAAGTCCGTGATGACGTCGATCACGGCCTCCTCCGCCACCGTCCGGCCCACCCTGCCGAGCCCGGGTTCGTAGCGGCAGGTCGGCGGCCTCAGCGTCGCGTACATGTCCAGCAGTGCCTCGGCGCGTGTCACCGACGGGTCCACCGTGTGGTCGGCCGGTGGCGTGAGCCCGGTGGCCAGTTCGCACCACGTCACCTTGTGGTCCTCGTGGAGTTGGACGCCCCAGCGGTCGGTGAGGGCCTCGACGAGTGCCATGCCCCGCCCGCCCTCGGCCTCGATGTCGGCGGCGACGAGGGTAGGCAGGGCCCGGGTGTCGGGGTCGTGGACCTCGATGCGCAGGTACGCGCCGTCCACCGAGACCGCGAGCGAGCCCGGCGTGCCGAGGCCGACGTGGGTGACGACGTTGGACACCAGCTCGCTGACGCACAGTTGGGCCGCGTCGACGAGCCCGTGCAGGTTCCAGGCCGCCAGACAGAGACGTACGACGCGCCTCAGTGCGGCCACCTCCTCGGGGTGGGCGGTGAACTCCACGCTCCACGGCTTTCGCGTCGGGCACGCTTCCTGGATCAAGAGGGCTCTCCCATCTGTGTTCACACCTGCCGTTCACCAGCGGAGCGTCACGAGTCATCACTCTGCGTCTCTCGCCGGTGTTCAGCATGGAGTCGGCGTATCCCGTTGTGCAATGTGCACGGCGGGATTCCCACTTCCGTGTGATTGGCAAGCCGCACTCTTGGCACGAGACTGAACACTCGTTACGAGCCCGGGGTTTGAGAGGATCGAGATGGCCGGTTCACCGACGGCACGCCGACGGCGTCTGTCGATCGAGCTGAAGAAGCTCCGGGAGAAGAGCGCACTGACCTGCGCTCAGGTCGGCGAGGCGCTGGACTGGAGCGGATCCAAGGTCAACCGCATGGAGACGGGCAGCGGCAGGGTCCAACCGTCCGACATCGACGCGCTGTGCCGGTTCTACGACACGAGTGACGAGCTGCGTGAGTTCCTCAAGTCACTGGCACGACAGGCGAAGACGCGTGGTTGGTGGCAGGTCCACGGTGCGGGTGTGCCCGAGTGGTTCAACATCTACATCGGCCTGGAGCAGGACGCCTCCACGCTCCGCCAGTACCAGTGCGAGGTGCTGCCGGGCCTCATGCAGACCAAGGCTTATGCCCGCGAGCTGCACACGACGGGCGCGCACATGTCGGCCGAGGACATCGACCGGGCCGTCCGCGTACGGCTGGAACGCCAGGAGATGCTGGCTCGGCCGGATTCCCCCGACGCCTGGTTCATCGTGCACGAGGGCGCTGTGCGCAACGTGATCGGTGACCGGGAGATCATGCGGGAACAGCTCGAGCGGATACTGGAGACGACCGAGCTGCCGAGCGTGACCCTGCAGGTCCTCACCTTCGACTCCGGCACCTACCCGGTGACGGGTTCCTTCACCATGCTGGGTTTCCCCGCCCCGGAAGACCCGGATCTGGTGTACCGCGACGGGATCACGGACGCGGTCTACCTGGAGGGCGAGCATCATGTACGGGAGTACACGCGAGCGTTCGACGGCCTGCGCGCCGCGGCCCTGAGCCCTCAACGCTCCGCCCAGCTGATCGAGTCCGTCGTCAAGGAGCACTCAAGGTGAACGCCACCGAGCCCATGGGGGCTCCCCCGATGTGGTTCACGTCGTCGTACAGCAACGGCGCGGGAGGCGAGTGCGTCGAGTGCGCGATGGTCCAGGACCGCGCACTCGTACGCGACTCCAAGAACACGGGAGCTGCTGTGGTCGCTGTGAAGCAGCACGCCTGGAATTCCTTCGTCCAAGCCCTCAAAGGCGGCCCTTGGTCGCACTGATCGCCGGCGGCGCCCCGGCATCTACTCCAGCATGCGCTCCGCGTCCCCAGGAACCCAGGGAAACGGCACGTCGGGCCACCGTACGGAGGCCCACGCGTCGGCGTCGACCGCGAGGACGGCGTCGATGAAGGCCCGGGGCGGGCGGTAGCCGTGGGCGGTGACGTAGTGCGTGATGAGGGACGGGGCGGCGTAGGCGATGCCGGGCTCGCCCGGGATGCGTAGCTCCCCGTTGCCCTCCGGGGGCGGCTCGTCCCCCGCCGGGCACAGGTCGCACTCGTGCACGCCCAGGCAGACGTTCATCCACTGGACCCGCTGGACGGCCTTCAGCTTCTCCACGAACCCGTCGGGGACCGGGCCCGTCGGGTACGGCTCGCTGGCCTCCAGCCAGCCGACGTTCAGGCGGGTGTACGCGGGGCGGTACCAGGTCCCGTAGAAGCCCGACTCCGGGTCCGTGAAGGTGTCGTCGTCCAGGTGGTCGTACTCGCTGAGGTCCTCGTGGAACACCCGCACATCATCGCCTCACGGTGGCGGTCACGACGCCCTGGCCGGGTGTCGTGTCACATTCCCGGCGGCCGTGTCGTCGTATTGCTGGGACACCCCGTACGGACGCAGAGGAGAGAGCACGTGTCGGCAGCCGGGACCACGAGCAACGCAGCGACGCTCCAGCGCTTCCACTCCGCCGTGAACAGCGGCGATCCGGAGGTCATCTCGAAGGCCATCGACGATCTCGTCGCGCCGGACCTGCTCTTCCACGCGCCGGTGCCGATGGGGCTGACGGGTGCGGAGGCCTTGAAGCGGGTGTGGGAAGTGCTTCTGCGGGCGTTCCCCGACATCCGCGTCACCGCCGAGGAGACGATCTCGGAGGGAGACAGGACCGCCGTCAGGAACACGGTGACCGGAACCCATCGGGGCGAGTACCAGGGTGTGCCGCCCACCGGGAAGACCGTCTCCTACAGCGAGATCTTCATCTTCCGCTTCACGGGCGGGCGGATCGCCGAGGTGCGGGGTGTCGTGGACGTCCTCTCGCTGCTGCGTCAGCTCGGCGCCCTCCCGTCCTGGCGGGGCTCATGAGCCGGGATCGTCCCGTGTCAGGGCTCCGCTCCGGGCGGGGAAGTCCGGCACCCGGCACCGGGGCGGGTCCGGCCGGCAGTCCCTCCGTCTCGGGTTCAGTCCGGGCCGCAGCGATCAAGGGCGGCGCGGACGTGGCTGAGCCCCTGGACTCTCCAGTGGGCCCGGTCAGGCATCTGGTCGTCTCGGCGCCAGCGCCAGGCCGAGAACATCGCCCAGTTCAGGGCGCGGCACCGGTGGATCAGGTCGTGGTCGGCTCCCGCGTAGTGTGCTCCCACTTCTTCGGGCGCATGGGCGAGGTCGAACTCGACCGGTCCGCGGCAGCAGGTGGCGAGGTCCACGAAGAGCGGGCCTCGCCTTGTGTTCAGGAGGTTGCCCGGGTGCGGTTCGCCGTGCAGCAGCTGGTCGTCGGTTGTGTCGGAGCTGATCGCGGCGCTCAGGTCGGTGAGGGTGTCGACGAGGAGTTCCCGGTCGGGGTCGGGCAGGTCGGGGGACCGCTCCCGGTCGTTCACCTCTCTCAGTGCCGCGGCGACTCGATCGGTGAAATGCGGTGCGTCGAGGTCGGTCCGGCGCAGGGCGGCGTGGTGCCGTACGAACGCGTCCGCGTAGTCGGCCGGCGCGATCTCTGATCCCACGGGTTCGTAGTAGGTCCAGAGTGAGATCGCGAAGGCGTCACGCACATGGACTTGGGGGGCGGCCCGCGGGTCGAGCTCAGCCACCGGAGCGCCGGTGTCGGTGAGACGGCGAGCGACCTCCACTTCGAACTCGGAATCGGCCAGTTGTCCCGACGGTGCGACCCGAGCCAGGACGTCGCAGGGGACCAGGCGCAGTGCGACGCGGTCCGAGTCGTGGATGACGACGACTTCGTCGACCCGAAGGCCCAGCTCCGAAGCGGTCGCCCGTGCCGCCTCGACTGCCCGCTGGAGTTCCGATGGCTCCATCCCGTCCTCTCTCATCGCCGGGTACACGTACCTGTCCGGGGTGACGGGTGACCGGGTGTGGGTCCTCTGCGTCCTCAGCAGGGGATCCTTCTCCAACGCGGCCGGCCCGGGCAACATCTTTTGGCCGACGGGGAGCACGGGGCATCGGATGCGGGCGTGCTCGTGCCGGCAGGGTGGTCACCGCCGGCACTCAGGAGAAGTCCGTGGCGGTGATGCCGTCGGGGTGTCCAGGCGGCCATTCCACCAGTTCGATCCGGTAGCCGTCCGGGTCCGTCAGCCACGACGTCTTCGGGCCGTGGGGGCCGCCCGGGTACTGGACGGGTCCCGGGTCCAGGCCGGCGCCGGTCAGCCGGTCCAGGGTGGCGGCCAGCGCGTCCACTTGGATCGCGAGGTGGTCGAAGCCGCTGCCCACGTCTACGCGTCCGTCCGCGGGGCGGTGGACCAGTTCGAGCGAGGCCGCCGGTTCGCCGGGGAAATGGAGGATCACGAGGTGACTCCCGTCGCCGATGTCGACCCTGCCCAGTTCGACGTAGCCCAGGGCGGTGTAGAAGTCGAGCGAGCGGGTCAGGTCGGTGACGCGGTAGGAGACGAAGAGCGTCTTCACGGGGTTTTCTCCTCGGGTCGGCGTACCCGGTAGCGGAGGTGCGTCACGTCCCGGTCGTCGAGCCGTCGGACGAGGTCCAGTTCGATGTGATCACCACCCAGGTGATCGAACAGGCGTCGGCCGTCCCCCAGGAGGACCTGGACCAGGTGGATCTCCATCTCGTCCATCTGTCCGGCTCGGAGGAGCGCTCGGGCCGCGCCCGCCCCGTGGACCATGACCGGCCGGTCCCCGGCGGCCTCGCGGGCCTGACGGGCGCAGTCGTCGACGTCGGTGACGAATCGCGCATGGCCGGGTGGCACGTCCCCGTCGTCCACGTGGTGGGTGAGGACGAGGATCGGTACGCCGGCGTGGTGGTCGCCCTGCCAGCGCCCGGCGAGTTCGAAGGTCCGACGGCCGGAGATCACCGCGCCGGTCGCCAGCGCCTCGCGATGGACCTGTCCGCTGGGACCGTCGGATTCCCGGTCGTCGAGCCAGTTGAAGAGACGTCCCCCGGCGCGTCCGAGCTCCTGGCCGGGGCGATCGTCCGGACCGGCGATGTAGCCGTCGAGCGACATCGACATGTACAGCCGAATCGGATTGCTCTTCTTGGCCGCCATCTCTGCTCCATAGCGTGGGAATGCTTCGCTTCTCGTCCTGTATGGACGGGAATGTCAAGAGGAAGACTCCGAGCGGCGGGCAAACTCATCGCCCTGGCCGGGAGCAGATCAAGAGCAGCCGATCAGCGGGGCCCGGGGCGTCTCGCAGCGCATCGTCACCGACAGCGAGCGGCTGCGTCAGCCGGCCGTCGCCTTCCCCGTGCCGGACCGCTCCGGCGTCCACCCGGTGAACGGTCTTTCCGTCGGACTCGGCGAGCCGTTCCCCGATCCGGTCGGCGGGGTGTCAGGTGGTGCGGTGGCGCTGGTAGTGGCGGGCGACGCGGACTCGGTTGCCGCAGCGGGCGGCTGAGCACCAGCGGCGGCGTGGGTGGGTGGGCAGGAACAGCAGGACACAGTCCTCGGCCGCGCATCGGCGGACCGTGGTGACCGCCGGGTCGGTGAGCAGGTCGGTGGCGGCTTCGGCGAGCCAGGCCGCCAACCGCGCGGCGGTCGGACCGGTGCGGCGGGGGGTGGCGGTGACGGCCGTGCCGTTCCAGTCCAGTTCGCGGACGGCGGGCGCGGCGCCCTGGGCTCGGGTGAGTGCGTCCAGCGCTTCCGGTGGGGGCCGTTCGCCGCCACGGGCACGGTCGAGCGCGCGGGCCGTGTGCGCGCGGACTTCACGCGCGGCCTCCAGGTCGGCGTCGGTGAGTTCGGCGGCGGCGAACTCCCGTGCTTCGGGGGATCGTTCGGCCTGCAGGAGCAGCCAGGCACGCAGGTCGTCCGGGCCGGTCAGCAGGTCGCCGACGGACGGATGGGTGTTGACCAGGTCCAGAGCCAGCGGTTCCCCGGTCAGGGGGGCGGGACCACTCATGTTCCTAATGGTACTACCAGCACTTGACGCGTTAGCCAGTCGGACGGTAGATCTAATGCATCAGTAGCCAGAGAAGGGATTAGTCATGGTTCGCTTACCGGTGGCTCGCACCGTTCACCGCCACGTCGAGGTCGACGGAGTCCGCGTCTTCTACCGCGAGTCGGTTCCCGAGCGCCCGGACGCCCCCGTGCTCCTGCTGCTGCACGGCTTCCCCTCGGCATCGCACCAGTTCCGCCGGCTGATCGACGTCCTCGGCTCCCGCTACCGCCTGGTCGCCCCCGACTACCCCGGTTTCGGTCACACCCAGGCCCCGGACGGCTTCGTCCACACCTTCGACCGTCTCGCCGACATCACCGAAGGCTTCGTGCAGCGGCTCGGCCTGACCCGCTTCACCATGTACACGTTCGACTTCGGCGCCCCGGTCGGCCTCCGCCTCGCCGAGCGGCGTCCCGAGCGGATCGCCGGCCTGGTCGTGCAGAACGGCAACGCCTACCAGGAGGGCCTGTCGGACGCGGCCCGCGACTTCATCGCGCTGCGCCCCGAGACCCCCGGTGCCGAGAAGACCGTCCGCGACCTGCTCACCCTGCCCGGCACCCGCGGCCAGTACGAGACCGGGGTCCCCGTCCCGGAGCTGCTGGCCCCCGACGGCTGGACCCTCGACCAGCACTTCCTGGACCTCCCCGGCCGCAAGGACGCCCAAGTGGCGCTGGCCTTCGACTACCGGTCCAACCTCGAACGCTACGACCGGTGGCAGTCCTGGCTGCGCACGCACACCCCGCCCGCCCTCATCACCTGGGGCGTCGGTGACCCGTTCTTCACCGAGGCCGGCGCCCGGGCCTATCTGCGCGACCTCCCCGACGCCGAACTCCACCTGTTCGACACCGGCCACTTCGCCCTGGAAACACACCTGGCCGAGATCGCCCCGCTGATCGCCGGCTTCCTCGACCGCACCTGGAGCACCGGCGATCCCGCCGCCCTCCGCCAGGGTGAGGGTCCGAAGTGACCGCCCCGCAGCGGACCGGACCCGGGGACCGGCCGAGCCACCCGTCCCCGGTCGGAGGGACCACACACGTCCGCATCGCCCGCCCCTCGCGCGATCTCGCCGCCGCGGAACGCTTCTACGTCGAAGGGCTGGGGCTGCGGGTGCTCTGGCGCACCACCGCGCGGGTGCCGGGCGAACACGACCTGCTCATGGTCGGCCCGCCCGACGCCGCCTGGCACTTCGAGCTCACCCGTGACCCCCGGCAACCCCTCGACCCCACCCCGACGCCCGACGACCTGTTCGTCGTCTACCTGGGCACTCCCGTCGAAGACGCCCTGCTGGACCGCCTGGTGGCCGCCGGCGGAACGCGCGTCGCCGCGCACAACCCGTACTGGGACCAGTACGGCGTGACCATCGCGGACCCCGACGCCTACCGCCTGGTCCTGAGCTCGCGCACCTGGAACGCCTGATCCCCCGGTGCCCCGGCCGGGTGCCTCCGCCCCCCGACGACCATGTCCGTGGCCACCCCTTCCGCCCTGCTGGAGCGCGTGGCCCGGGGCCTCCCGCCGGATCAGGGAACCACCCGCAAGTGGGTCGGCCAGCCGACGCGGTCGAGGAGGCGGAACATCGCCTTGATGTCCGCCGGGTGCAGTTTCACGCAGCCGTTGGACCTGTAGTCGCCGGGGCCGTCCCAGCGTCGGGCTTCGGACGTGCCCTCGCTGCCGTCGCGGTTCGTCTCTGAGTGGATGAAGATCTCCGTGCGTGTCACCGTGCCCCGGGAGCACGGCATGTCCTGGAGGCGGACGGCGTACCCCTTGACGAGGTCGCCGTCGTAGGTGCGGGTGCCGGCGCGGATCCGCCAGTTCCCGTCCGGGAGCCAGCCCTTGGCGCGGGCACAGTCGTCCTGGACGCCGAGACCTGATCCGGCCCGGTAGGTGGCCCGGGGTTTCCCGTTCCGGTGGACCGAGAGCGTCGAGTCGGTGGGGTCGTCGGGGTTCTTGTCGAAGACCAGGGTGGTCGCCGTCGGCGCCGCCGCTTCGGCCTCGGCTCCGGAGCCGGCGGGGTCGGCCGTGAGGGTGGCCGGGGTGAGGGTCAGGGCGGTCATCACCGCCCACGCCGTGATGAGGTCGCGCAGGGAACCCTTGTCCGCGTTCACGTGGCTGCCTCGTTCCTCGTTCTCTCCTCGCGGCCGGCTCCGCCCGTCGTACCGGTACGGGATGCCGCACCCGCCCGGGCTCCCCGTCGGGCGGGTGCGCACCCCGGACGTTCCGGGGCGGGCGTTCACGGCCCGCCCCGGAACGGGGTTCAGACGATGGCCAGGCGCACCTGGGCCTCGTTCGTCCCGGCGAAGGTGAAGCCGAACTGCTCGCGGACGCCGGAGCCGCAGGCCTGCTTCGTGCGGTACTCGCCGTTGCCGCCGACGACGCGGACCACGGCGCACTTGCCGTCCATGCGGGTGTCCTCGAGCCAGCCGGACACCCGCACGGAACCGCCCGAGCAGCTCAGGGACCAACTGGCGATCGCACCGTCGATCTTCGGGGACGCCGTGGACGGGCAGGTGGCGGCGCTCGCCGTGCCGGCGGTGCCGACGGCCAGCCCGCCGGCGAGGACGATCGTCGACAGCACGGACATGACGGACTTGCGGACAGCGGACATGGAGGTACCCCTTCGGATGGAGAGTGGTTCGGAAAGCGCACCGGCGCCGCGCCCCGGGCACGTCGTCCGCCGACGAGGGCGGATCGGGCCGGCCGGGGAGCGCCGGGCGCTGCACCCAGACTGACCGCGGGAGCGGGGTGCGGGAAGACATTCCGGGGGGTCTGCACAGGCGCATCCATGCAGCCGTCGTGCAATTCGCGGTACGGGGGCCTGGCCTGCGGTTATGCCTGCCGGGAGAGGGATTCGCGCATCATGCGGCACGAGGGGCGGGCGGCGTGCGTGCGGGCCGCCCGCCCCCGTGCGGGCGCCTCACGCGGGTGGCCGGGGCGGTCCGCTCACGCCGGCGTGGAGGGCAGCGGGCTCGTGGACCTCTGGTACGCGGGGGCGCCGGCCGGCGCGCGCTGGAAGACCAGCAGGGCCAGCCAGGTGTCGACGTCCACCCTGCCGTTCGGCCGCAGGCCGTGGCTGTTCTGGAAGAACCTCAGGTCCTCGGCGGTCGCCGCGGTGAACTCCCCCGAGACCTCCGTGCCGCCCTGGCCCGCGTTGTGCAGGAGCTCCTGGAGGGCCAGGACCGCGTGCCCGTCGGCTCCGCGCCCGAGGGGGACCACCAGCTCGGGCCAGGTGTCCTCGCCCACCTTGCCGTCGGACGGCAGGTTGTTACGGCGCTGGAAGTCCATGACGGCGTCCCGGGTCCCGGCGCCGAAGAACCCGTCCGCCTTCACCTCGTAGCCGTGCGCCCTCAGCAGGTGCTGCAGGGCGCGGCCACGGGTGAACTGGTCCCCCTCCCGCTTCATCAGCAGCGGCCACTCCAGCGGTGCGCCGCTCGCCGGGACGGCGCCGGCCGCCACACCGTCGGGCGCGGTCCGGGGGTGGGGGGCGTACTGGTCGCGCACGACCGCCCCGGCGGCGAAGGACAGCACCGTCACCGCGGCCACCAGTGCCGGCAGAGCCCACCGGGATCGCCCCGGCCGGCCCGGGGTGTCGCGCCCGCCCGTGCCGCCCGCGGCGTCGGCTGCGGATGCCGCGTCGGCGGGCTCCGGGCCGTCGACGGCGGCCGCTTGGCCGCGGTTCTCCTCCAGTACCGCCCGGCACAACTCCCGTGCCCGTTCCAGCTCCGCCGCCGGGGCGCGCAGGTGGGCGTGCAGCGCCTCCACCACCCTCGGCGGAGCGGTCGACGCGTGCTTGGGGTTGAGGTAGCGCGAGAGCGTCGTCTGGTCGATGCCCAGGCGCGAGGCCAGTGCCTGCTGTGTGGGCCGGGTGCCGCCGGACGCGCTCCCGGCCTCCTCCCACCAGCGTCGCAGCAGCCGCGCCAGCCGCTCCCCCGGCCGTTGCCCCCGGTCCTGCGCCTCCGGCTCGTGCGCCATGTGTCTCTCCCCGTCGTCTCGCGGAACGGCCGGGCGTCCACGCCGCCTGCATCGCTGCATAACAGCAGGTCGATCGCGTGCATGGCGGTAAGCGCGGACGCATCGGCCCACAGCAGCGCAGATCGTAGTGATGCCGGGCGGAGGGTCCGGCACCTCCGCCGCGGGCCGTCCGCGCCTCCGCGTGGCCACCGGGCGTTCCGTGGTCCCGTGACGGGGCTGCCCACGGCCCCTACGGGGAGCCGCGCCGAGCACCGGCGCGGAGAGCACGCGTTCACCCGGACGAGCGCCGACGCGGCACACGTCACTCACCCACAGGAAGGACGGCCGGCCGGGCCCGGCCCGCGATGTCGAGCGCCGTCCCGGCGAACCGGTGCGGACCCGGGGCCGTACGGCTAGCCCGTGATGTCGAGCGCCGTCCCGTACAGCCGGTTCACCTTCAGGCGGACGACCACCCGGCGTTCGGCGACCAGTTGTTCCAGGAACGCGTCCTCGTCCTCGGGCCTCGCGGCCTGCGGGAGCATTCCGAGGAGTTCGCGGCCGACCTCGTCGCCGGGAGCCGTCGTGATGCCGGAGACCTCCGCCTCGCCCTCGGCGACGGCGAACGACCACACGTCGCCGCCCTGTACGTGCAGCGCCGCGCGCGGGTCGTGGCGCAGGTGCTTGAGCTTGACGCGGTCGGCCGTGGTGGAGAAGCGGGCGATGCGGGCCTCGGGATCCCAGCTGTACACCATGGTGGTCAGGTGGGGGTGGCCGCTGCGCTTGACGGTGGCGAGCGTGCCGAACCGCTGCGTGCGGAGCAGGTCGGAGAGGGCTTCGTCGGACAGGGTGCGCGGTGCGGGTCGATTGGTCATGACGTGGTCAACTTCCTCGTCCGCCCAGTCATTTCCTGAACGCCGCGACGGCGTCGTCCGGTTGTGGAGGGGCCCTACGTCACCGCTTCGGACAGGCGGTCGAGGCGCTCGCGGTGTTCCGGGAGCAGGACGAGGCGCTCTGCCGCGAGGTTCTCCTCCAGGTGGTCGATGCGGGCGGTGCCGGGGATCGGGAGGATGACCGGTGAGCGGGCGAGGAGCCAGGCGAGGGCGACCTGGGTGGGGGTGGCGTCGAGTTCGGCCGCGACCTCGGTGACCTCCGCCCTCGCCCCCGATTCGCCCCAGGCGACGGTGCGCCACGGCAGGAACGCGATGCCCGCCGCCTCGCAGGCGGCGAGGACGGGCTCGTGCTCGCGGTCGAGCAGGTTGTACCGGTTCTGCACGCTCGCGATGTCGGTGATCCGGCGTGCCTCGTCGAGTTGGGCGGCGGTGACCTCGGACAGGCCGATCCTGCCGATCTTGCCCTCGGTCCGCAGGTCCCGCAGGGTGCCCACCTGGTCGGCGAGCGGTGTGTCGGGGTCGACGCGGTGCAGCTGGAGCAGCTCGATCCGCTCGACGCGCAGTCGGCGCAGGGCCTGTTCGACCTGGTCGCGCAGGAGGGCCGGGCGGCCGTCGAGCTTCCACTCGCCGTCGGGGCCCGTCCGGGCGACGCCGACCTTGGTGGTGACCAGCAGGCCCTCGGGGTAGGGGTGCAGGGCTTCGGCCAGGAGTTCCTCGTTGGCTCCCCCGCCGTACAGATGTGCGGTGTCGATCAGTGTGACGCCCAGCTCGACGGCCCGCCGGGCGACCGCGAGGGAGGTCTCGCGGGCCGGGCCCGGTTCCGTGGGCAGGTGCATGGCTCCGAAGCCCAGCCGCCGTACGGGGAAGTCCCCGCCGACGGGAAACGCGGTCGATGTCATGTGGTGTCTTCTCCCCCTCGTCCGGAGGGAACGCTAACAGCGCAACGTGACGGGCGCCGGGCTCGTTGACCCGTCGGTACCGTTGGCGGGCGAAGGCCCAACTCCTGCTGGGAGGGGATGTGTCGAGCGGCGGTGGCAGCGGGGTGCTGCGTACGTATCGGTTGGGGCCCGCCCAGTTGGGGCTGGTCACTCTCGTCCTGGGGCTGCCCGGGATCCCGCTGGCGGGCACGATCGTGCCGGAGGACGATCTGCCAGTGATGTTCAAGGCCGGGATGCTCGTCCTGATGAGCACGGTGTATCTCGCCATCGTCTGGTTCTGGCGGGCGGCGACCGTCGTGCACGAGGACCACATCGCCGTACGGCAGTTGTTCCGGACCCGCAGGACCGCCTGGTCCGATGTGCTGGGCATCGAGGTGGACGATCACCCGGGGTCGTCCAGGACGCTGATGCTCGACGGGGAGGGCCGGCTGTTCGCCCTGCCGGGGGGAGTCGGGGCGCGGCCGGACGCTGTCCGCGCCATCCGGGACGTGTGGGAGCGGTCGCGGGGCGAGGGCTGGGAGGCGCCGTCCGAGGCCTTCGTGCTGGCGGCGCGGGAGCGCGCCTCGGCCCGGTCGTCGGCGATGGTGCTGGCCGTCTTCCTGACGGTGGGGTCGTTCCTCGTGCTCCTGCTCGGCGGATTCGTCCTGGGCGATGTACTGGACTGGGACGGCGAGGGGGTTCCCCCGCTGTTCCAGGGCATCGGCTTCGTGCCGGTCGTGGTGTTCCCCGCCGTGTACCTGCTCGCCGTCCGGCGCCTCCGGGGCCGTGAGGACGACGCGTAGGGCCCGATGCCTTGGTGCGGTGATCGCTTCGCCGGCAGTGCGGGTGAACCCGCGGGCGGCCGGCGAGGACATGGGCCGTGCCCGACCGCGCCCGGCCGTATCGGCGCCCGTCAGGGCGGCGTGCGGCGCGCTCGGGGGACCCCGTCGCGGGGCGCGGTGATGCGGGTGACCGCCTCGTGGGTCAGTGCGCGGTCGGGCGGGGTGTCGTCCAGGGCGCGGTGGAGGGTCAGGCCCTCGACGAGGGCGTCCAGTTGGCGGGCCGTGGCGGCGTCGAAGTGGTGTTCCAGGAGGGTGCGGCTGCGGCGCATCCAGCGGGCGCACAGGTCCCGGTACGGCTCGTGGCGGGCCGCCAGGGTGTAGAGCTCCTGGGTGAGGATCAGGTCGCGGCGGGTGCCCTCGGAGAGGGTGTGGATCAGGTCGGCAACTGCTTCGCGGGCCTGGTCGGGGGTGGTGGCGCCGCTGAGGTGGTGCTCGAAGAGGGCCACCACGTGGTCGGCGTAGCCGGTGAACGCCTGGAGCAGGAGGTCCTCGATGCCGGTGAAGTGGTACGTCATCGAGCCCAGGGGGACCTGGGCGCGGGCGGCGATCTTGCGGTGGGAGACGCCGGCGACGCCCTCCTCGGCGATGAGGTCGAGCGCCGCCGCGAGGATGCGCTCGCGGCGGTGGGGGTCGGTGTGTCCGGTGGCCATGGTCCGTGGTCGGGGTTCAGATGGTGCGGACCGGGCGGGCCGGGTTGCCCACGGCCACGACATTGGCCGGGACGTCCTTGGTGACCACCGCGCCCGCGCCGATGACCGAGTTGTCGCCGATCGTCACCCCGGGGCAGATGATCGCGCCGCCGCCGAGCCAGACGTTGTCGCCGATGGTGATGGGGAGGGCCGCCTCCAGCTTGTCGCGGCGGGGCTGTGGCTCCACGGGGTGGGTGGGGGTGAGGAGCTGGACGTTCGGGCCGATCTGGCAGTCCTCGCCGATGGTGATCCGGGCGACGTCCAGGGCGGTCAGGTTGTAGTTGACGAAGGTACGGGCTCCGATGCTGATGTTGCTGCCGTAGTCGACGTACAGCGGGGGGCGTACGTCGACGCCTTCGCCCACCGAGGCGAGGAGCTCGGTCAGGATCGGCCTCGCCTCGGTGGGGTCCTCGGGGTAGGCGGCCTGGTAGCGGGCCGCGAGCCGCATCGCGCGCTGCTGGCGGCGGGCGATCTCCGGGTCGTCGGCGATGTAGAGGTCGCCCGCGAGCATGCGCTCCAGGTTCGTGCGCGGGTCGTTCGCGAAGTGGTCGTCCGTCGGCATGCGTACGATCGTACGCTCCCGAGCGTACGAACGTACACCCCGAGCGGGATCGTTCAGTCCAGTTCGCCCCGCTCTATACAGAATTCGTTGCCTTCCGGATCGGTCAGGGTGACCCAGCCCTTGCCGTCGGGGCGGGTGTGGTCGGCGACCTGGCGGGCGCCCAGGGAGATGGCGCGGGCCACTTCCTCCGCGCGGGTGCGGCCGGTCGGCCGGAGGTCGAAGTGGAGGCGGTTCTTGGCGGTCTTGCCCTCCGCCACCCGCACGAAGAGCAGGCCGGGCCCGCCGGACGGGTCCGCGATCAGGGCCTCCGGGTCGCCGGGCTCGTCGTCGTCGGCGAGCGGGTTGCCCAGCATCGCGCTCCAGAACGTGGCGAGGTCGTAGGGGTCACCGGTGCAGTCGAAGGTGATGTGGCGGATGGTGGGGTTCAACGGTCCTCCGGGGACGGTCGGCCGGCGTGGTTTCCGGCCCGCAGGATGGCGCGCGGGGAGGGGTGTCGTCGAACCGTTTGCCGGGCGGTGACGAGATCCGGACGTGATCCGGCCCCGGACGCGGGTCCGGGGCCGGATCACGCCGGGCGGTTCTCACGGGTGCGGGGGCCGCGGCCCGGCCGTCACGCCGGGGACAGTTCCGCCCGGCCGAAGAGCAGGGCGTAGCCCGGCGGCAGTTGGGCCAGGACGCGGGTGACCAGGGCGTCACCGACCAGGCCGGGCAGGACGCTCAGGACCGAGCTGACGTCCCAGCGGGCCGTCGCCGGGGTCGCGCCCTCGATGCGGGCGGCCACCGAGTCGACGAACTCCGCGGCGGTCAGCTCGCGGGTCACCGGGATCTGGGAGGCGACCGCTCTCGCCGCCTCTTCCGGCAGGGCGCGGGCCAGGTCGACGCGTTCGTCGCCGACGACGTGACCACCGAGGGCGGAGAGGACGACGCGGGTGACGCTCTCCGCCTGCGACCGTGTCGGGTACTGGCCCGACTCCCGTACGGCTTCGATCAGTTGGTGCCAGCTGTCGTCACGGGGCGCGACCGCCGGGGCCGGGACCCCTCCGGCCTGCTTCGGGGTCGCGGGCTTCTGCGGTGTCAGCGTGGTCATCCGGTCCTTCTCTCCTTCTCCGGTTTCTCCAGTGCCCCGGTCTCCGGTTCTCCAGTGCCCCGGTTCCTCCCGGGCATGTGCCCCTTTCGGACCGGACGGCATCCGGACGGCACGGGGCGCGTCCCGCGGACCGACGGGGTCCGCGGGACGTGTGGTGGGTGCGGGGGGTCAGCCGCCGATCTGCTTGCGGCTGTCGCCGCCGGTGATCTGGATGCGGCGCGGCTTGGCCTGTTCGGCGACGGGGATGCGCAGGGTCAGGACGCCGGCCTCGTACGAGGCGTCGATGCGTTCCGTGTCCAGGGTCTCGCCGAGGAACAGCTGGCGGGTGAAGGTGCCGGTGGGACGCTCGGCGACCACGGTCTCCGCACCCTCGGGCGCCGGGGAGCGGCGCTCGGCGCGCACGTTGAGGACGTTGCGTTCGACGTCGAGGTCGATCGTCTCCGGGTCGATGCCGGGGAGGTCGAAGTGGACGATGAAGTCGTCCCCCGACCGGTAGGCGTCCATCGGCATCGCCGTGGGACGGCCTGCGGGGGTGGCGCCGAAGACCTGCTGCGCGAGTCGGTCGAATTCGCGGAACGGGTCGGTACGCATGAGCATCACGGTCATCTCCTTCCGTGGGTGTCATCTGCGATGCCCTTACGGTCTCGCCTTCTTATATAGCTCGGAGGAGGAAAGTTGACAAGCCGGGACTCAGGTTGTGTCACACGACCGGCTTCGGGCCTGGGCGCGGGGGGCGTCTCCCGAGAGCGCTAGCCTCGGAGTCCGGACGACGTCGGCCCGGTGGGCCGGCGCAGTGGCAGGAGGCAGCAGGCATGGCGAAGGTACCGAGTTCAGTGGTGGCCGCGGGCGGGCTCGTCGGGGGGTACGGCGTGGCCCGCTGGACCCGGAAGCGGCAGCTGGGCGGGGTCGTCCTCGCCGCCGCCGGGGCCGCCGCCGCGCAGCAGTGGCGGGAGCGGGCCGGGGGCGGGGCGGCGGGGGCGCTGTCGGTGGCGTACGTCGCCGCGTTCGCCGGGTCGCATCCGCTGGCGAAGAAGGTGGGCGCCTGGCCCGCCGTGTTCGGGGTGGCGGGGGCCGTGGCGCTCGCCTCGTGGGCGGTGGCCGACCGGCGGGGATGAGGAGGGCAGGAAAGCCCGGCGTCCGCGTCACGGTGCCCGGGCCGGCCGCCCGGGCACCGTGGTTCGTGAGCGTTCCGCGGGACCTACCAGCACTTCTCCTTGTAGACGATCTTCAGCGAGTCGGTCTCGGTCCGCTTGCCGTCGGTGGCGTAGATCTCGGCGGTGTACTCACCGAGCGGTGCCAGTCCCAGGGACATGAAGACGTAGCCGTTGACGGTCAGGCTGCCGTCGGCGGGGTCGCGTTCGTTCGTTCCCGGGGGAATGGTGTAGCGGCCCAGGTCGGCGGAGTCCTTGCCCGGCAGGTCGCGGATGCCGGTCCTGATGGTGTCCGACCAGCTTCCGGACACCGGAGCCAAGGCGTAGGTCCAGGAGAACCCGCCCCGGACGCATATCTCCTGCCCCTCGGCTTCCAGCGTCCATGTCGACGTCGAGGCGGACGCCGGGGACGCGCCGAGGAGCGAGAGGGTCAGGGCCGAGGACAGGCCGAGGAGTAATCCGGCCCCGCGGCGGCTTGTTTTCATCGGTACCTCCTGATCGAGGGCGTGGGGACGCATGAGGCGGTACGACGTTCCTGCCGGCCCGGTTGACTTGAAGGGCCGGCCACCGTCAGCGAGTGTCACTCGCGCAACACCCCTCGAACAAGGGAGTAGTTGTACATTCAAGGACCTGTGGCCTGATGTCGCCGTCCGGTGTCCGACAAGGGCCGCCGCCACGGCCCCGGCGGCTCGGTCACTTCCCCGCCGTCTCCGCCTTCGCCACCGACAGCGGGGCCGCGATGTCCTCCAGGGAGCGGCGTTCCGCCTTCACCGCGAGGAACGCGGCGACCAGGCCCGCCGCGCACATCAGGCCCGCGCCGATCTGGAAGGCCAGGACCGTGTCGGCGACCTTGCCGGTGTCGGTGAGTTCGGCGAACAGCAGGGGGCCGCTGATGCCGCCCGCGGCGGTGCCGATGGCGTAGAAGAAGGCGATGGACATGGCCCGGGTCTCCATGGGGAAGACCTCGGAGACCGTGAGGTAGGCGCTGGACGCACCGGCCGAGGCGAAGAACAGGACCGCGCACCAGCAGGCCGTCATCGTGGTGGCGCCGAGCGAACCGCGGTCGAACAGCCAGGCCGTGCCGAAGAGGAGCAGGCCCGAGAGCAGGTACGTGCCGGAGATCATCATCCGGCGGCCGACCGTGTCGAAGAGCTTGCCGAGCAGCAGCGGGCCCAGGAAGTTGCCGGCCGCGATGACGGCGAAGTAGTAGCCGGTGTCGCCGGACGGGACGTCGAAGAACGTGGTCAGGATCGCGCCGAAGCCGAAGGTGATGGCGTTGTAGAGGAACGCCTGGCCGATGAAGAGGGAGAAGCCCAGGACCGAGCGCCTGCGGTACTTGGCGAAGACGGTGCGGGCGATCTCGGTGAACGTGACGTTCCCGCGCCGGCGGATCGTCAGTTCGCCCTCCACGCGGGGCAGCGGCTCGTTCCGCTCGGCCTCGACCCGTTGTTCGATGTCGCCGACGATGCGTTCCGCCTCCTCGTCACGGCCGTGGATCAGCAGCCAGCGAGGGCTCTCGGGCACGTGACGGCGCACGAGGAGGATGACCAGGGCGAGTACGGCGCCGAGGGCGAAGGTCAGGCGCCAGCCGATGTCGGCCGGGAAGACGTCGGTGTCCAGGGCCAGGATCGACAGCAGGGAGCCGCCCACCGCGCCCAGCCAGAAGCTGCCGTTGATCATCAGGTCGACGCGGCCCCGGTACCGCGCCGGGATCAGCTCGTCGATCGCGGAGTTGATGGCCGCGTACTCGCCGCCGATGCCGAAACCCGTGAGGAAGCGGAAGAGGAAGAACCACCAGGTGTCGAAGGCGATCGCGGTGAGGGCGGTGGCGCCGAGGTAGACCGCGAGGGTGATCATGAAGAGTCTCTTGCGGCCCCAGATGTCGGTCAGGCGGCCCCAGAAGAGGGCGCCCGAGCAGGCGCCGGCGACGTAGAGGGCGGCGGCGACGCCGGTGACCTCGCCGGAGGTGATGGGCAGTCCGCTGCCCGGTTCGGACAGGCGGCTCGCGATGTTGCCGACGACCGTGACCTCCAGGCCGTCGAGGATCCACACGGTGCCGAGACCGATGACGACGGACCAGTGCCAGCGGGACCACGGGAGGCGGTCCAGGCGGGCTGGGATGCGGGTGGTGATCGTGCGTTCGGTCCCGGACTGCGCGGTGGTCATGGGCTCCCTCCCTGGCGAAGCGAACCCCCGTCGGATGCCCCGGGCGGGCGTTCTCACGCCCGCCCGCTTTCTGACGCCGGGGAGTGCGGTGGGCCCCGCCGGCCTCTGGGCTTGCGGGGCGTGGTGCTCCGGCGGGTGCGTCGTGGCTGTTCGCGCCCGCGCGGCGGAGCCGCACGTCGATACAGCCCCGCGCCCCTGGGGAGTTGTGGTCGCCGTCGGCCGGAAACACCAGGGGCCCCAGGGGGAGCCCACGGCAGGGCCACCCCCTGAGGGGCGCGGGGAACTGCGCGAACAACCACGCCACACCCGCGGGAGCCCGGCGCGCTACGCCCCCAGGACCCGTGACACCGTGTAGATCAGCAGACCGGCGAGCGAGCCGACCACCGTGCCGTTGATGCGGATGAACTGGAGGTCACGGCCGATGTTGGCCTCGATCTTCTTCGTGGTGTGCTCGGCGTCCCAGCTCGCCACCGTGTCCGTGATCAGGGAGGTGATCTCCTTGCGGTAGGTGGTGACCACGTACACCGCCGCGCTCTCCAGCCAGCCGTCGACCTTGCCCTGCACCTTGGGGTCGAGCGACATGCGGGCGCCCAGCGAGAGCAGCGAGGCGCGCACGCGCAGGCGCAGTTCGCTGCGCTCGTCCTCCGCAGCCGAGACGATCATGGATCGTACGGCCGTCCACGCGGAGGCGATCAGGTCCTGCACCTCGCCCCGGCCGAGGATCTCGCTCTTGAGGCGTTCGACGCGGGCGCGGGTGTCGGTGTCGGACTGGAGGTCGGAGGCGAAGTCGGTGAGGAAGCGGTCCAGGGCGCCGCGCGCGGGGTGGGACGGCATGTCGCGCATCTCTGTGATGAAGCGCAGCAGTTCCTTGTAGACGCGCTCGCCGACCTTGCGGTCGACGAATCTGGGGGTCCAG
Organism: Streptomyces sp. NPDC053426; assembly: GCF_055585405.1. Lineage (NCBI taxonomy): Bacteria > Bacillati > Actinomycetota > Actinomycetes > Kitasatosporales > Streptomycetaceae > Streptomyces > Streptomyces sp. NPDC053426. The sequence goes on from NZ_JBVJKE010000006.1 coordinate 309,516, forward strand.
CCGGGCGCGCCGCCGTGGACGGCGTCCATCACGGTGTCGCTGTGCAGCACCAGCCAGTCGTGCGCACGGGTGACGATGACGTCCACGGCCCGTTTGTGGCCGCCGTCGGCGACGATCCGCTCCAGCATCTTGCCCATGCCGGGCGCGATCTCCTGGGCGTCCGCGCGGCGGGTGATGGCCTCGCCGACCACCGCCTGGACGTCGGAGTCGCGCAGCACGGTCAGCGCTCCGCGCAGGGCGGCCGAGAGCTCGGCGGTGACCCGGTCGGCGTGCTCCGGGACGGCGAGCCAGGCGCCGAGCCGGCTGCCGATGCCGACGGCGCGCAGCCGCTGCCGTACGACGTCCTCGGAGAGGAAGTTCTCGCCGACGAACTCGCCGAGGGAGACGCCGAGCTGGTCCTTCTTGGTGGGGATGATCGCGGTGTGCGGGATGCGCAGGCCGAGGGGGTGACGGAAGAGGGCGGTGACGGCGAACCAGTCGGCGAGCGCGCCGACCATGCCGGCCTCGGCCGCGGCGGCGACATAGCCCGCCCAGGCGCCGGCTCCCTGGTGGGAGGCCCATTCGGTGAGGACGTAGACGACGGTGACGAACAGCAGCAGTCCGGTGGCGGTGAGCTTCATCCGGCGCACCCCGCGCCGCTTCTCCTCGTCCGCGGGGCTGAACGTGTTCATCGCGCGGTTGGTGAAGGCGCCGGTGCGGGCACGCCGCCCTTCGGCGCCCCGGCCGCCGGTTCCTGCTTCTTCCGGCGTTTCCGCCGTTTCTGTCCGTTCCATCCGCTCCGCCCGTTCGGTGATCCCTCACACATTGTCCCTTCCTGACCGACTCCTGGAACGGAACAGGAGTTCCCGGCGTCGGTCCGGAGAGGGTTTTCCCAGGGAGATCACCTAAGTGGCAAGGCGGCGACGAGGAGACGGACGGGGCGCGAGGCAGTGTTTCGTCGAAGGGCGTGGAGCGCGGCAGGGCGGGAAGGCAAGGGGGGCCGGGCTGCGTCCTCGGCCGCCGCCGGGCGGCCGGTGTCCGTCATCGCTCGGATCGACCCGCCGCGAACCGGATGTCCCCCGGTGCGGGGGACGTCCGGTGGATGGCGCCCTCGGTCGCCGAGAGCCGGTCACCCGTGCCGGAGTGGCGGCGGAGAAGTATCTCGGAGGCGATGGACAGTGCCGTCTCCGCCGGGTCGGCACCGCCCAGGTCGAGCCCCGCGGGGGAACAGAGCCGTGCCAGTCGGTCGTTCCGCACCCCTGCGGCCCGCAGCGACGCCCTGCGCCGCCCGGCGGTCCGGCGGGAGCCCAGAGCACCGACGTAGGCGAGGTCCATCCGCAACGCGGTCTGCAGCAAGGGCACGTCGAACTTGGGGTCGTGGGTGAGCGAGACGACCACGGTGCTGTGGTCGATCCGCCCCGCCGCCGCCTCCGCGGCGAGGTGCCGGTGGGGCCAGTCCACGACGACCTCGTCGGCGTCCGGAAAGCGCTCGGGGGTGGTGAACACCGGCCGCGCGTCGCACACCGTCACCCGGAAACCGAGCAGCGCGCCCTGGCGGGTGAGAGCCGAGGCGAACTCGGTGGCACCGTAGACCAGCATGCGGGGCGGTGGAGCCAGGCAGTTGACGAACACCCGCGGGGCGGCCCCCGGGCTCGCGTCGCCGGCCCCGGTGCGGAACACGTGGGAGGAGCCCCCCTGCGCGAGCAGTCGCCCGGCCACGCCGGCGGCTTCGGTGTCGACGGCGGGGTCGCCGGTGCTTCCGGTGGTGCCGCCGGACCAGTGCACCAGGTGTGCTCCGGCGGGTACGGATCCGTGGGGCTCCACGACTGTGGCCAGGGCGACGGCGTCCCCGGCCCGCATGCGCTCGACGAGAAGACCCAGTTCGGGGAAGGACCGCCGGTCGATGCGTTCGACGAAGACCTGAATGGTTCCGCCGCAGGTCAGCCCGACGGCTCCGGCGTCGTCATCACTCACCGCGTAGCGTTCGAGCACCGGAACGCCGTCCCGTACGGCCTGCTGGGCCAGGTCGTACACGGCGCCTTCCACGCAGCCGCCCGACACACTGCCGGTGACGGTGCCGTCCGGAGCGCAGATCATGAGGGCTCCGGGCCGGCGCGGGGCCGAACCGTACGCCGAGACGACCGTGGCGAGCCCGCACGGTGTGCCCGCCTCCCACCATCGGTGGAGCCGCTCCCACATGTCGTTCATCGGACTCCCCCCTCCCCGATGATCTTGTCCGGGGTGATGGGCAGGTCGCGGACGCGACGTCCGGTGGCGTGGTAGACGGCGTTGCCGATGGCGGCGGTCATCCCGGTCATCGGGGTCTCGCCGAACCCGCGTGCGCCGAGGGCGTCGGGGTTCGCCGGGTCGGGCTTGTCCACGAAGCCCATGTGGACCTCGGGGACGTCGGCGTTGACCGGCACCAGGTAGCCCGACAGATTGGGGTTGACGATCCGCCCCAGGTGCGGGTCGACCATGGTGTGCTCGGACAGGGTGAAACCGACGGCCCAGACGGCGCCGCCCATCCCCTGACTGCGCAGCGTCCTGCGGTTGAGCACCCGGCCGGCGTCGAAGAACCCGTGCATGCGGGTGACGCGGACCCGTCCGAGCCGGGGATCGACGCGCACTTCCGCGAAGCACGCACCGGTGGAGTAACCGGGAGGAATGAAGACGGGGTCGGCGGTGGCCTCGACGGGTACGCCGTGCCGGGCGATGACCGCGCGGACGGTGTCGCGGCGCGTGCGCCGGTCGGTGTCGTGGAGGATCCCGTCCTCGACGGTGATCCGGTCGGCCGGGACGCCGTGCAGGGGGGAGCGTGTGTCCGCGACGGTGAGGTCGATCAGTGCCCGGCGGGCCGCGGCGCAGGCCCGGTTGACGGCGGCGCCGACACCGGGAACCGTCGCGGACGCGGCGGAGACGAAGGCGTACGGGTAGGCGGTGTCCCCGAGTTCGAAGTCCACGTCGTCGATGTCCAGACCCAGGCTCTGCGCGGCCACCTGGGACATCACGGTGTACGTACCGGTTCCGACGTCCTGGGTGGCGACCTGGACCGTCGCCTTCCCCCTGGTGGAGATCACCACGCGGGCGCCCGCTCCCGGCCTTCCGCCGGCCGTGTGCGCGGCGGTCGCCATGCCCCAGCCGATCAGGGTGTCGCCCTCGCGCATCGACCGCGGGCGCGGATCGCGCTTGCTCCAGCCGAACGCGTCCGCGCCACGGCGGTAGCACTCCTCCAGGTGCTTGCTGCCGAAGGGGGCGCCGTCGTCGTCGGGGTTGTCCGAGGCGTAATTGCGCAGCCGGAGCTCGACGGGGTCCATGCCCAGTTCGTAGCTCAGCTCGTCGAGTGCCGTTTCCAGACCGTGGGAGGCGACGACCTCCGGTGACCGCATCATGCTCGGCGCGGGCAGGTGGAGCCTCACCGCCCTCTGTGTCACCCGCACGTTGGGGCAGGCGTACAGCATGCGGGTCGGCTCACTGGTGTTGAACAGCAGATCCTCGGTACGGCTGACCTGGGACGTGGTGATGTGTTCGATGGCGGTGAGCGTGCCGTCCCGCTTCGCTCCGATCCTGAGCCGCTGGTGTGTCTCGGGGCGGTGGCCGTGGGAGGTGTAGGTGTGCGCGCGGGAGAGCACCAGTTTGACCGGGCGCCCCAACTCGCGGGCTATGGCGGCGGTGATCAGGGTGTGCGGCCACACCGGGCCCTTCGCTCCGAAGCCTCCGCCCAGGAACCGGGACAGCACACGCACGTCGGCGGGAGGCACTCCGAGCGCCTCGGCCACGGTGGCCTTGGTGGCGTTGACGCCCTGCGCGGTCTCGTACACCGTCAGCTTCTCGCCGTGCCAGACGGCGGCCGTGGCGGACGGCTCCAGGGCGTTGTGATGGTGCATGGGCGTCGTGTAGCCGACGTCGACGCGCACGTCGGCCTGGGCCAGGCCTGCCGCGGGGTCGCCGCGGGTGATGTCGTTGGGGCCCTTCAGGCCCGGCTCGGGCACGTAGGCCTCGTCCATGGCTTCGGCCAGGTCGGCCTGGGGTGTGCGGGCGTCGTAGGAGACCCTGACGAGCGACGCGGCGTGCTGGGCCTGCTCCAGGTTCTCGGCCACGACGTAGGCCACGGGCTGGCCGCTGTGGTGGATGTCCGTGTCCTGGAGGGGAACGACCCGCTTCCAGTAGACCGTTCCCTGCGCCGTGGGCATCACCAGCTCGGGCATGTTCCGGTGGGTGAAGACGGCGACCACGCCGGGAGAGCGCTCGGCGTCCCGTACGTCGATGCCGGTGACGCGCCCGTTGGCGACGGTGCTCAGCACGAGGAAGCCGTGCAGGGCCCCGCGGATCTCGGTGTCCGCGGTGTAGGTGGCCGCGCCGGTGACCTTGGCGTGCCCGTCGACCCGGGCGAGGGGGCTGCCGACGATCGGGCTCATTTCAGGCCTCCGAGTTCCTCGAGGACGTCGGCCAGGGCACGCTGCACCAGCTCGACCTTGAACGCGTTGTGCTCGCGGGGCCGGGCGCCGTCGACCAGGGCCCGGCCGGCCGCCGCGATGGTGGCCCGGGTCAGGGGGCGGCCGCGCAGGGCGTCCTCGGCCTCCGGCGAACGCCACGGCCTGGGGGCGATGCCGCCGAAGGCGAGCCGGACGTCACCGACCGTCCCCCGCTCCCGGGTGAGGGCGGCGGCCACGGAGACCACGGCGAACTCGAACGAGGCACGGTCGCGCAGCTTGAGGTAGCGCGAGCCGGCCGCGAGGCGGCTCCGGGGGACGTCGACACCGGTGATGAGCTCGCCGTGCCGCAGCGTGGTCTCCTCGTCCGGCGTGGAACCGGGCAGGCGGTAGAGGTCTCCGATCGGGATGGACCGGCGGCCGTCCGGTCCGAGGGTGACCACCGTGGCGTCCAGGGCGGTCAGCGAGACGGCCAGATCCGACGGGTGGACGGCGATGCAGTGATCGCTGCCCCCGTGGATCGCGTGCCATCGGTTCTGCCCGTCGAGGGCCGGGCAGCCGCTGCCGGGTTCGCGTTTGTTGCAGGCACTGCCGGGGTCCCGGTAGTACCAGCAGCGGGTCCGTTGCATGAGGTTCCCGCCGATGGTGGCCCGGTTGCGTATCTGCGGGGACGCGGAGGCCAGCAGGGCCTCGGAGACGACGGGGAATCGCTCGCGGACCACTGGGTGGTCGGCGACGTCCCTCATGCGGGCCGTGGCCCCGATGTGCAGTCGGTCCTTGCTCACGCCGATGTCCGACAGGTCCAGCCGGCCCACGTCCACGACGAGATCCGGGGCGAGGACGCCGTCCTTCATCAGATTCGTCAGTTCGGTGCCGCCGCCGATGAACGCGCCTCCGGGATGGCCCGCGACCAGGTCGACGGCGTCGGACGCGCGCGACGTACGCGTGTAGTCGAAGAGTTTCACTTCCCGCGTCCCTTCGCGGCGTCCCGCACCGCGTCGACGATGTTCGGATAACAGCCGCACCGGCACAGGTTGCCGCTCATCCACTCACGGACTTCGGTGTCCGAGCCGGCGTGACCCTCTCGGACGCAGGCGACGGCCGACATGATCTGCCCCGAAGTGCAGAAGCCGCACTGGAAGGCATCGCGCCGGATGAAGGCCGCCTGCACGGGGTGCAGTTCGTCCCCGCGGGCCAGGCCCTCGATCGTGGTGATCTCCCGCCCGTCCTCCATGACCGCGAGGGTCATGCACGACTTGACCCGCTCACCCTCGATGAGGACGGTGCAGGCGCCGCACTCACCGCGGTCGCAGCCCTTCTTCGTCCCCGTCAGCCCGAGACGCTCACGCAGCGCGTCCAGCAGGGTGACCCGGGACTCGACCGCGACATGGCGTTCCACGCCGTTGACGTGGAGTGTCACATCGGCCGTCGAGGCCGGAGGCGGTAACGCCGTCTCCGCACCGACGGGACCGCCGGCCGCAGTCGTCGTCATGCCGCCCGACGCGGCCACGGCGACGGCGCCGACGGCACCGGCTTTGAGTACGCTGCGGCGGCTGTGCTCGTCGGCTGAGCGGTCGTGCTCCTCGGTGTCGGACATGTTTCTGTGTCTCCTCGCGTGAAGTGACGGAAGAAGAAGTGACGGAAGGATCCGCGTTCCTCGGTCGCGGTCGCGTCCGCCGGACATCAGCGCTCGCTGTCGAGGGTGGCCATCAGGGGGACGGGGTAGCGCTCACCGGCCGCGGCGCCCGCCGGTACGGCCGCTTCGATCTCCCTCAGCGTCTGGGCGCTCATGGTCAGGGAGGCCGCGCCCAGCGACTCCGCCAGACGCTCCCGGCGACGCGCACCCACCAGCGGCACGATGTCCGCCCCCTGGGCCGCGACCCAGGCGATCGCCGCCTGGCTCGTCGTCATGCCCAGGCGCCGCGCCACTCGGCCGAGCGCCTCGACGAGACGCAGGTTCGCTTCCAGGTTCCCGCCCTGGAAACGGGGTGAGTGGGTGCGGAAGTCCTCGTCGCCCAGCTGCCGCGAGGCCGACCAGTACCCGCTCAGCAGGCCACGTGACAGTACGCCGTACGCCGTCAGGCCGATGCCCAGCTCCCTCAGGGTGGGGAGGACCTCCTTCTCCGGTCCGCGGGACAGCAGCGAGTACTCGATCTGCAGGTCGCAGATCGGCGCCACCGCCGCGGCCCGGCGGATCGTCTCCGCACCCACCTCGGACAGCCCGATGTACCGGATGTAGCCCGCCTGCCGCATCTCCTCCAGCGCGCCCACCGTCTCCTCGACCGGAATCCGCGGGTTCAGCCGCGCCGGACGGTAGATGTCGAGGTAGTCGGTCCCCAGACGCCGCAGCGAATAGGCGAGGCGGTCCTTCACCGCTTCCGGGGAAACGTCGTAGGGGGCGGGCTGGAAGGCTCCGTCCGGGGTTCGGCGGGAGCCGAACTTGACGCTGATCACCACGTCCTCGCGTCGGCGTTCCCGCAGGACCCGTCCGATGAGCATCTCGTTCGAGCCCGATCCGTAGAAGTCACCGGTGTCGATGAGCGTCACGCCCGCGTCGATCGCCGCGTGCAGCGTGGCCACGTTCTCCACGTCGTCGGCCGGGCCGTAGAGATCCGACATCCCCATGGCGCCCAGACCGATCGCGGAGACCTCCGGACCCCACCGGCCCAATGTGCGACGGCTGACAGACATGTGCGTTCTCCCTTTCGCGGATTGCTGCGGTGACCGGTCGTCCATCGGACGGGCGGTCCACTCGGCGGCACGGGCCGCGCCGGCGTCTCTTTCCGCGAGCACGAGCCACTCACGGAATCACTGATGACGAGTTCGCCACATCGACGATAACACAGCAGCGATGTCGGTCAAGCGTTATCATCGATCCATGACGTTCACCGACACGGCGCCCCAGCCGCGCGAGCGCATCCTCCAGGCAGCGGCGGACCTGCTCGCCGGTGGTGGACGCGAGGCGGTCTCCACTCGCTCCGTCAGCGCCGCCGCAGGCGTACAGGCGCAGACGATCTACCGGCATTTCGGAGACATGCAGGGGCTGCTCGACGAGGTGGCTCGCCGGGGATACGCCTCCTACCTGGCGGCCAAGCAGGAGAACCTCACGACTGGTGACCCCATCGACCAGCTGCGGCGCGGCTGGGCCATGCATGTGGCGTTCGGTCTCGCCAACCCGGCTCTCTACCGGCTGCTCAACACCGACGCACGTCCCGGCGCGGGATCGTCGGTGACCGGTGAGGCCGGCGGCCTGCTTCTGCGGCTCGTCACCCGGGTCGCCGAGGCCGGCCTGCTGCGGGTGGGCGTCGAAGAGGCGGCGGCGATGATCCATGCCGCGGGTGTCGGGGTCACGATCACCCTGATCGACGCCGACGCCGCAGGTCGGCTCGCCGACCACGAGGGCCTTTCGGAGCGCACGCGCGACGCCGTTCTCGCGGCACTGGTCACAGACCCGGAGGACGAACCGGCCGAGGACACGCGTGCCGCCCGCCGCGCCCGGCACGCCGTCGCCCTCAAGGCACTGCTCGACGACGGGGAGCAGGGCTTCACCCCGGGGGAGCGTCTACTGCTGGACGAGTTGCTCACGCGGCTTGTCGCCACGACGGCGGACGGTCAGGAAAACGGACCCATGACGAAGTCCCGCGGCTGAGACGTCGGCCCATGTGGAGTGTCGGGTGGTCCGGCCTGCGGTGCCGGCCGGCCGAGCGCGCGATGTCCTGGCCGGGCGGCTGCCGCCGTTCACACCACCGCCGCGCACGCGCGGCCGAGCACCTCCCGGCCCGTGGATCATCATGGGTTCATCAGATCGGAGCCTCTCGCTCCCGTCTTCCGAGGAGAACGGAACAGCATGACCCGGGGTCGTGACGGGGGCGCGCAGGCGCCTCCCGCCAAGCAGCGTGCCCTGCTCGCCGCGGTCCTCGCCGCGATTCTGGCGGTTTCCGCCGCCATCTACGTCGGCGTCGGAGTCGACGACGGTGCGCGGGAACGGGGCACCGTGGCCGGTGACCGTGACGCCCGGAACAACCCGGCCGCGCCCGCCTCCACCGGCACCTGGGTCTCCTCCTGGGCCACCTCCCCGGTCGGGGGCGAACCCGGCACCGAGATGACGGGGCTCGCGGGCCGCTCGGTGCGCAACGTCGTCCACACCAGCGCCGGCGGTACGAGCGCCCGCGTCACGCTGTCCAACCTGTACGGCCAGTCGCCGCTGACCGTCACGCACGCCTCGATCGCGGTGTCCGCGGACCCGGACACGGCGGCGGCGCTCGCGGAGACCATGCGACCGCTGGCCTTCGCCGGGAACCCGGCGGTCGTCGTCCCGGCGGGCGGACAGGTGACGAGCGACGTCGTGCGCATCGCCGTCCCGCACGACGGGGACGTCCTCGTCACGACGTACTCCCCCACCGCGTCCGGGCCGGTCACCTACCACCCGCACGCGCGCCAGATCTCGTACGTCGCCGACGGCGAGCACACCCGGGACGCGACCGGGGCCGCGTACACCGGGCAGAGCACGGTCTGGCGGTACGTGACCGCGCTGGACGTGCTGAGCGACGAGGCGGACGGGACGGTCGTCGTCCTCGGTGACTCGCTGACGGACGGTGTCACCTCGACGACCGGGGCGAACAACCGGTGGCCGGACGTGCTGTCCGACCGGCTGCGGTCGGCTGTCGCCGACGGGCGGGACGTGCCGCGGTACAGCGTCGTCAACGAGGGGATCAGCGGGAACCAGGTGCTCGCCGACGGGCTGGGGCGGCCCGCGGAGAACGCCAGTGGGCTGAACCGGTTCGAGCGGGATGTGCTGGGGCGGACGAACGTCGAGGTCGTCGTCGTCGTGCTCGGGGTCAACGACATTCTGCGTCATCCGGGGACCGCCGATCCGGACGCGATCGTCGCAGGGCTGAACGCGCTGGTCGAGCGGGCTCATGCGCGGGGGGTGAAGGTCGTGGGGGCGACGCTCATGCCGTTCCGCGGGCACCGGGGGTACACCAGCGCGCGGGAGGACGTGCGGCGGGTGATCAACGCGGAGATACGGGCGGGGCGGGTGTTCGACGCGGTCGTCGACTTCGACGGGGCGCTTCGCGATCCGTACGATCCGCGCCGGTTCCGTTCGGAGTACGACTCCGGGGATCATCTTCATCCCAGTGACAGGGGGTATGCCCGGATGGCGGAGGCGTTCGATCTGGATGATCTGAAGGGTGGGGCTCCGGCGCGGTTGTAGGGGGTTCGGGGTGGTTTCTTCGCCCCCGCCGCCCCTTCCCGTCCCCGTTCTCCGGGGGCGCTGCCCCCAAGCCCCCGCTCCTCAAACGCCGGAGGGGCTGAATTTCAGCCCCTCCGGCGTTTGAGGAGCGGGGTCTGGGGCGGAGCCCCAGGGTCGGGACGGGAAGGGGCGGCGGGGGCGAAAAACCCCTGAAGAACCCCTCAGCGACGGTCCTCGCGCTCCTCGTGAGCCTTCCCGAGGTTCAAGTGGTCCGGGAGGGACGCCTCCAGCTCCCGGCGACGTTCCTGCTTGCGTTCCAGTTTTTCCCTGCGGCGCTCCTCGCGCAGGCGCTGCTTCTCCGCGCGGGGGAGTTTGCGGTCGACGCCCACGCCGCCCCAGAAGGCGAAGCCCGTGACGATCACGCGCGGGGCGCCCGGCTCGCCCGGTACGCCCTCCTCGCGGTGGTCGAAGCCGCCCATGACGCCGATGCCGCGCACGACGACCTCGACGCCGGGCGGGACGACGACCTCCACCCCGCCCATGATCGCGACCGCGTTGATGACGATCTCGCGGTCCGCGAAGTTCGCCTCCCGCAGATCGATCTCCCCGCCGCCCCAGAAGGCGAAGCAGTTGAAGCGGCGCGGCGCCGTCCAGCGGCCCTTGCGCTGGAAGCCCGACATCACGGCCACGGCCCACGACGACGTGCCCGAGTCGTCGCCGCCGATGATCCTGTCTCCCCAAGTGCCGGCCCGTTCCGGCTGCTTGGTGAGGGACACGGCCGGGGCGGACGTCCCGTGGTCCGGCAGGTCGCGGGTGATCGGCGTCAGGTCGCCGTACGTGCGCGCCTTGTACGTCGCGTCCAGCCGTTCCTCGAACTCCTCCATGTCGAGGCGGCCCTCCGCGAGGGCGTCCCGCAGGATCTCGGCGACCCGTTCACGGTCGGCGTCGGAGGCGCGGAGGTCCGGGGCGGCTGCGTCGTCGGTCATACCAGCAGCCTACGAGTTGTCTCCGCCGCACGGCTACGAGAGGGCCCGCCCGGCTCGCTCCTGCGGGGGTTCGGGGGTGTCCCCCAATGAACGCAGCATTCTCGCGATCACCGCCTCGATGTCCGGTTCCCGTACCGACAGGTCCACCAGCGGGTACCGCGCCGCGATCCGCGCCACCAGTTCGGCCGCCGACGCCGACGCCGGGAACGCCAGCCACTGCCGGGGCCCCTCCACCCGTACCACCCGCGCGGGCGGGGGCGCCTCGATCGGCGGGAGTTCCCGCTCCAGGTCCACCACCAGCGTCCGCTCGCTCTCCCCCGCCTCGTGCAGCCCGGTGAGCGGGCCGTCGTAGACCAGCCGGCCGTGGTCGATGACCATCACCCGTGAGCACAACTGCTCGATGTCCTGGAGGTCGTGGGTGGTCAGCAGCACCGTCGTGGACCGCTCGGCGTTCAACTGCCGCAGGAAGTCGCGCACCTTGGTCTTGGAGATGACGTCCAGGCCGATCGTCGGCTCGTCGAGGTAGAGCACCTCCGGGTCGTGCAGCAGCGCCGCCGCGATGTCCCCGCGCATCCGCTGGCCGAGCGAGAGCTGACGCACCGGCACGTCCAACAGCTCGCCCAGGTCGAGGAGTTCGGTCAGCCGGTCGAGGTTCTCCCGGTACCGGGCGTCCGGGATGCGGTACATGCGGTGCATCAGCTTGTACGAGTCGACCAGCGGGAGGTCCCACCACAGCGTCGTACGCTGCCCGAACACCACCCCGATGCGGTGCGCCAGCCGGGTCCGCTCGCGGGAGGGGTCGATCCCGGCGACCCGCAGCCGGCCGCCGCTCGGTGTGAGGATCCCCGTCAGCATCTTGATCGTCGTCGACTTCCCGGCGCCGTTGGGGCCGATGTAGCCGACCATCTCGCCCCGCGCCACCGTGAAGGAGATCGAGTCGACCGCCCGCACCCGATGCCGCTCCCGCTTCAGGAAGCCGGTCTTCCTGCGGACGTCGAAGACCTTCTCCACGCCGTCGAGTTCGATGAAAGCGTCATCCATCGTCTGCTAGCTCCCCGTGCTCCGGTACGACCTGAGACCCGTCCGCCACGCCAGACCCGCCAACGCACAGCAGCCCACCGCCACCAGCGGCGACGCGAAGGCCGACCAGCCGGGCAGACCGATGGGGTACGGACGGTCCAACACGTAGGAGGCCGGGACCCAGTTGACGAAGGCGAGCGGCAGCATGAACGTCACCCCGCGCACCAGATCCTTCCCGAACACGCTCGGCGGATACTGCAGCAGCGTGGTACCGCCGTACGTGAACGCGTTCTGCACCTCGGCGGCGTCCTGCGCGAAGATCTGGAACGCCGCGCCCGCCACGAACACCGCCGAGAAGATCGCCGCGCCGCTGACCACCATCACCGGCACCAGCAGCACCTTCACCGCGCTCCAGTCGACGTCGACCGCGGCCAGCGACCAGCCCAGCACCACCGCGCCCTGCGTGATCCGGCCCAGCCGGCGCACCGCGAAACGGTCCGCGCCGACCTGCGCCAGCACCGGCACCGGACGCACCAGCAGGATGTCGAACGAGCCGTCCCGCATCCGCGCGCCCAGCACGTCCATCGAGCCGAGCAGCATGTCGGCGATCCCGAACGACGTCACCGACAGCGCGTACAGCAGGGCGATCTCCGGCAGCGTCCAGCCGCCCAGCGAGTCGACCTGCGAGAACATCAGCAGGATCCCCACGAAGTCCAGGCCGGTCATCAGCAGGTTCCCGAACACCGTGAAGACGAAGGACGCGCGGTAGGTCATCCCGGACCGCACCCACATCCCGGCGATCAGCCCGTAGGCCCGCAGCCCTTCCACGACCGGGCTCCGCTCACCCACCCTGCACCACCACCCGCCGCGTCGCCACCGACTGCAGCAGCCGCCCCGCCGCCAGCAGCGCCACCGCCCACGCCGCCTGGAACGCGAACGCCCCCAGCGGGTCCCGCTCCCCCATCAGCACATCCGCCGGAACCTGGATCTGCGCCGCCCACGGCAACACCTGTACGGCGTCACCGAGCCCGTCCGGGAAGGCGTTCAGCGGCAGCACCATGCCCGAGAAGAACACCCCCGTGATCATCAGCACCTGGCTGACGCCCGTGCCGTCCATCAGCCAGAACACGCTCAGCGCCGCCAGATAGCGGATCGCGAAACTCACCACCGCCGCCAGCAGCAGCGTCACCGCGAAGGCCAGCCACGGCGTGATCTCCGTGGGCAGCGCCATCGTGAAGAACAGCGAACCGAACACGAACGGCACCACGCCCCGTCCCAGCATCTGGAACACCGCCCGGCCCACGTCACCCGCCAGCCACCACAGCTGCAGATCCACCGGCCGGTACAGGTCGACGGCGATCTCACCGGTACGGATGCGTTCCATCAGGTCCTTCTCGGCGCCCCCGCCCTGGATCGCCAGCGTCGCGTACAGACACTGCCCCAGCCACACGTACGTGACCGCCTGCGCCTGGTCGTACCCGCCGAGCCCCGGCCGCTCCTCCCACAGCGCCAGATACGTGTAGACGAGGATCAGCCCGAACACCGTATTGGTGAACACCCCGGCCGCCGTCGCCGCCCGGTACGACGCGTACCGCCTGAAACCCCCGACCGCGACGGCCAGATACAACCGCGCCGAGCCCACGCCCCGCCCTCCTCCCGCGTCCGGCACCGAAGCGCAGGAGCCTAGTGCGCCCGCCACATCCCCGGCCACGCATTTTCGTTGGGGCCATGTGTGTGACAAGCCGTGTACGCGCGCCACGCGCGGCGTCGGCGGAGACGCGCCGCCGGATGGGACAGTCTTGAATAAGAGGCACACACCACGGCGTAGTGGAACAAGCCAGGCGAAACAGGAGTCCGTGCACGACATGAGCGACGAGCCGCAGCCGCAGCCGCCCGGGAAGCAGTCCGGAAAACACTCCGGGGAGCAGTCCGGGAAGGGCTGGGCACCGAGGAAGTCCCAGGCGGCCGCCGCCACGAAGAGGCCCGAACGCACCGGATGGCGCCGGCTGCTCCCCACCTGGCGGATGGTCCTCGGCGGCCTCCTCGTCGCCGCCGCGGTCGTCATCGGCGGCTTCTTCCTCGGCTACCACCTCGTACAGATCCCCGCCGCCAACGCCCTCGCCACCCAGCAGGCCAACGTCTACCTCTACGCCGACGGCTCCGTCATCGCCCGCGACGGCGACGTCAACCGGGAGAACGTCACCCTCTCCCAGATCTCCGAGGACGCCCGGTACGCCGTCCTCGCCGCCGAGGACCGCGACTTCTACACCGAGTCCGCCATCGACCCCCAGGCCATGGTCCGCGGCGCCTGGAACACCCTCACCGGCAAGGGCAAGCAGTCCGGATCCACCATCACCCAGCAGTACGTGAAGAACTACTACCTCCGTCAGGAACAGACCGTCACCCGCAAGGTGAAGGAGTTCTTCATCGCCATCAAACTCGACCGCGAACAGACCAAGGACCAGATCCTCGAGGGCTACCTCAACACCAGTTTCTTCGGCCGCGGTGCCTACGGCATCCAGTCCGCCGCCCACGCCTACTACGGCATCGACGCCTCCGAACTCGACGCCGGCCGCGCCGCCTACCTCGCCGCCCTCGTCAACGCCCCCAGCCAGTACGACGTCATCATCCACCCCGAGAACCGCGACACCGTCGAGGACCGCTGGAACTACGTCCTCGACGGCATGGTCGACGAGGGCTGGCTCAGCGCCTCCGAACGCGCCGGCCTGAAGTTCCCCATGCCCAAGCGGACCACCGTCTCCACCAGCCTGTCCGGGCAGCGCGGCTACATCGTGAACATCGTCAAGAACCAGCTCGTCCAGAACGGCATCGTCGACGAGGACACCCTCGACACCGGCGGCTACCGCATCACCACCACCCTGCACAAGGACAAGCAGGACGCCTTCGTCGACGCCGTCAACGACAAACTCATGGACCGGCTCGACAAGGAGAACCGCGAGGTCGACACCTACGTCCGCGCCGGCGGCGCCTCCATCGACGTGAAGACCGGCAAGGTCGTCGCCATGTACAACGGCATCGACTACGTCAAGCAGTACACCCCCAACGCCACCCGCCGGGACTTCCAGGTCGGCTCCAGCTTCAAACCGTTCGTGTTCACCGCCGCCGTCGAGAACGGCTCCCGCACCCACGACGGCCGCCCCATCACCCCCAACACCATCTACGACGGCACCAGCGAACGCCCCGTCCAGGGCTGGCCCGGCGACCGCTACGCCCCCGAGAACGAGGACCACCGCGACTACGGCGACATCACCGTCCGCGAGGCCACCGACAAGTCCGTCAACGCCGTGTACGCGCAGATGGCCGTCGACGTCGGCCCCGACAAGGTCCGGCAGACCGCCATCGACCTCGGCCTGTCCGAGAACACCCCCAGCCTCTCCGACGCCGGGCCCTCCATCGCCCTCGGCGTCGCCACCGCCAGCGTCCTCGACATGGCCGAGGCGTACGCCACCCTCGCCAACCACGGCAAGCACGGCGACTACACGATGATCGAGAAGGTCACCCAGAACGGGCAGGACGTCGAGCTGCCCGACCGCCGCACCCGCCAGGCCGTCAGCCGCCAGGCCGCCGACACCACCACCTCCGTCCTGCGCGGCGTCGTCGAGAACGGCACCGCCACCGCCGCCCAGACGGCGGGCCGCCCCGCCGCCGGCAAGACCGGCACCGCCGAGGAGGACACCGCCGCCTGGTTCGCCGGCTACACCCCCGACCTGGCCACCGTGGTCGCCGTCATGGGCCAGGACCCCGTCACCGCCGGCCACAAACCCCTCTACGGCGCCATGGGCCTGCCCCGGATCAACGGCGGCGGCGCCCCCGCCGAGATCTGGGGCCAGTACACCCGCGAAGCCCTCGAGGACGTACCGGTCACGGCCTTCAACCTCCGCCTCCAGCCCGGCGCCTGGAAGACCCAGCCACCCCCCGGCGACTCCAGCACCGGACCGTCCTCCTCCGGCGACCCGGGCGACGACGGCAGCGGCGGCGGCAGCGGCGGCGGCAGCAGCGAGGCACCGGGCGGGACGGAGACGGGCGACGAATCAACCGGCCAGGACGAGGCGGAACCGTCCCAGGGGCAGACCGGGGGCGGCACCACCGGCGGCGAGACGGAGGACGGCGGCGGAACGGCCACGGACGACACCGGGGACGGCGACGCCAACGGAGACGACGACGCCAGCGGGGACGACGACAACGGGGACGACGACCCCGGACCGGACGGTCTGACCGGCACGCTCATCCAGAACAGCCGGTGGGACTGACCGGCCGGCCCGCCGCTCAGTGCCCGGACGTCGCCTTCAGCCCCACCACGGCCACCAGCAGCAGACAGATGAAGAAGATCCGCGCGGCCGTCACCGGCTCGCCCAGCACCAGCATGCCCAGCACCGCCGCCCCGGCCGCGCCGATCCCCACCCACACGCCGTACGCCGTGCCGATCGGCAGCGTACGAGCGGCGTACGACAGCAGCAGCATGCTCGTCACGATCCCGGCGCCGGTGAGCAGACTCGGAACCAGCCGGGTGAAACCGTCGGTGTACTTCATCCCCACCGACCAGCCGACCTCCAGCAGACCGGCAACGACAAGCAGAACCCAGGCCATGACGGGCACCTCCGGGACACGAACGGAAACGGGGGTGCGTCGTCTTTGCCTTCGCCCCGGTACGGCGCGTCTCGTCGGGGCCCTCTCGGGTCCTTCCACCCTAGCCCGAAAACGGGAAAGGGGCCGGTGACAACGGTCACCAGCCCCTTCCCACCACCGCTCTACAGGTACAGACCGGTCGAATCCTCGGAACCCTCGAAACGGTCCGCGGCCACGGCGTGCAGATCGCGCTCCCGCATCAGCACGTACGCCGTTCCCCGCACCTCGACCTCCGCCCGGTCCTCCGGGTCGTACAGCACCCGGTCACCCGGCTCCACGGTGCGGACGTTCTGCCCCACCGCGACCACCTCGGCCCAGGCCAGCCGACGGCCCACGGCCGCCGTCGCGGGGATCAGGATGCCGCCCCCGGAACGCCGCTCGCCCTCACTCGTGTCCTGTCGCACGAGCACGCGGTCGTGCAACATCCGGATGGGCAGCTTGTCGTCCTGGGAACCGTGCTCGTGTCTCTTGGCGCTCACGTCCTGAAACCTACCTGCAATCGCCGCTCGCACCGTCGGGCGGGGTACACGGTCAGCGCCTGCGCCGACGGGATCCGAACGCCATCAGCCCCACGACCCCCACCACCAGCACCGCCACCGGAACGACCCGCTCCAGCCGGGGCGAGCCCTCCTCGTCCACGAACTGCGCCTTGACGTCACTCACCACGCCGTTGACCCGGACGTACGCCCGCCCCAGCGTGTGATCGACGTTCGAGACGACCCGGGCCTTGGCGTCCCCCACGATCGTCTTCGGGTGCACCCGCACACCGATCTCGTCCAGGGTCTCGGCCAGCACCGCGCGGCGGCGCCTGATGTCCGCCTCGATCTGCGCCGGGGTTCTGGTGTCCGCCGTGTCCGCCACCGTGCCGCCTCCGAAATCCGCTGATACCCGTGTACCTGTGCCGGACAGTCTGTCAGCTCCACGCCGCCACGCACTGTCAGGACCCCCGGTTACCCTCGTTCCCGGCACCCGATCCACGCAGCGCGTACGTACGAGGAGACCGGATTCGATGAGCGAACGCCTCCAGCCCGGGGACGAGGCCCCCGCCTTCACCCTGCCCGACGCCGACGGCAACGAGGTGTCCCTGGCCGACCACAAGGGCCGCAAGGTCATCGTCTACTTCTACCCGGCGGCACTCACCCCCGGCTGCACGAAGCAGGCCTGCGACTTCACGGACAACCTGGAGCTGCTGGCCGACGCCGGCTACGACGTCATCGGCATCAGCCCCGACAAGCCGGAGAAGCTCGCCAAGTTCCGCGAGGCGGAGTCGTTGAAGGTCACCCTCCTCGCCGACCCGGAGAAGCAGGTCCTCGACGCGTACGGCGCCTTCGGCGAGAAGAAGAACTACGGCAGGACCTACATGGGCGTCATCCGCTCCACGATCGTCGTGGACGAGGAGGGCAAGGTCGAACACGCCCTCTACAACGTCCGGGCGACGGGCCACGTGGCCAAGATCATCAAGGATCTGGGCATCTGACCCCGCTGCCCGGCCGCTAGCATGGCCGGGCAGCATCAGGCGGCCGTGGTGGAATTGGCAGTCACGCTGGGTTTAGGTCCCAGTGGGGTAACTCCCGTGAGGGTTCGAGTCCCTCCGGCCGCACCAGTGTTCAGTCGAGCAGTTCCCGGATCACCGGAACCAGCGCCCGGAACGCCATGCCGCGGTGGCTGATGGCGTTCTTCTCGGCCGCCGTCAGTTCCGCGCAGGTCCTCGTCTCGCCCTCCGGCTGGAGGATCGGGTCGTAGCCGAAGCCGTTCGTGCCCGCCGGGGTGTGGCGGAGGGTGCCCGTCAGGTGGCCCTCGACCACTCGCTCCGTGCCGTCGGGGAGGGCCAGGGCCGCCGCGCAGGCGAAGTGGGCGCCCCGGTGTTCGTCCGCGATGTCGCCCAACTGGGCCAGCAGCAGATCCAGGTTGGCCTTGTCGTCGCCGTGGCGTCCCGCCCAGCGGGCGGAGAAGATGCCGGGGGCGCCGTTCAGGACGTCCACGCAGAGGCCGGAGTCGTCGGCGACGGCGGGAAGGCCGGTGGCCCGGGCCAGGGCGTGGGCCTTGAGCAGGGCGTTCTCGGCGAAGGTGACGCCGGTTTCCTTGACGTCGGGGATGTCGGGGTAGGCGTCGGCGCCGACGAGGTCGTGGGGCAGGCCCTCGTCGGCGAGGATCGCGCGCAGTTCGGTGATCTTCCCGGCGTTGCGGGTGGCGAGGATCAGGCGGGTCATGGGCCCAGTATCCCCGGGCCCGTGCACGGGTCCTTACGGCGTGCAGACCTTGGTGAGTTCGCCGGCCGCGTCGGTGACCGGGCTGATGTCGGGGGTCTCGTCGCCGTTCTCGATGGAGGTACGGACGTTCTGCACGGCCTTCTCGAGGTCCTCGACGGCCTTGCCGACGTCGGCGTTGTCGGTCTTGTCGCCGATCTCGCCGAGGTTCTTGTCTATGGACTCGAGGGATTCCTCGAGCTGGGTGACGTCGTTGCCGGCGTTCTCGACGGCCTGCTGCATGTCGGTGACGCTGTCGGCGATGGCATCGGCGGTCTGGACGCAGTCCAGTGCCTTGTCGACGGCGTCGCAGCCGGTGGTGAGTCCGGCGGTCAGCACGACGGCCGCCAGGGTGGCGGCGACGGCTGCGGTGCGGCGTCGGCGGCTCGCGGCCATGGAACGGTCCCTCCCCTTGTCGGGCCGCCCGGCGGCCCTGGTCGTTGGCCGGGCGCCCGGGGTCGATCCGTGCGCCCGTACTCCTTCAGACGCGGCGGCGGCCGGCGCGGTTGCCCGCGTCGGCCGGCTGCCTTGGTGTGTCTTTTACCTTTCGAGGACGGTATCAAGCGCGGCGCGCTGGGCGGCGGCGAGTTCGGTGCAGCCGGTGACGGCGAGGTCGAGGAGGGCGTTGAGTTCGTCGCGGGCGAAGGGCTCGGCCTCCGCGGTGCCCTGGACCTCGACGAAGCGGCCGTCGCCGGTGCAGACGACGTTCATGTCGGTGTCGGCCTTGACGTCTTCCTCGTAGCGGAGGTCGAGGAGGGGGACTCCGGCGACGATGCCGACGGACACGGCGCTGACGGTGCCGGTGAGGGGCTTGCGGCCGGGCTTGATGAGTTTCCTGCCCTGGGCCCAGGCGACGGCGTCGGCGAGGGCGACGTAGGCGCCGGTGATGGCGGCGGTGCGGGTGCCGCCGTCGGCCTGGAGGACGTCGCAGTCGAGGACGATGGTGTTCTCGCCGAGGGCCTTGTAGTCGATGACGGCGCGCAGGGAGCGGCCGATGAGGCGGCTGATCTCGTGGGTGCGGCCGCCGATGCGGCCGCGGACGGATTCGCGGTCGCCGCGGGTGTTGGTGGCGCGGGGCAGCATCGCGTATTCGGCGGTGACCCAGCCCTCACCGCTGCCCTTGCGCCAGCGGGGGACGCCTTCGGTGACGGAGGCGGTGCAGAGGACCTTGGTGTCGCCGAAGGAGACGAGGACGGAGCCTTCGGCGTGCTTGCTCCAGCCGCGTTCGATGGTGACCGGGCGGAGTTGTTCGGGGGTGCGGCCGTCGATTCGAGACATGGCGCTGAGCCTAGCCGTACAAGGGAAGGGGCCCCTTCCGCAGGTGCGGGAGGGGCCCCGAAGACGTGGCCGCGGCTCACATCATGTCTTCGATCTCCGCCGCGATGGGGTCGGCGTCGGTGCCGATGACGACCTGGATGGCGCTGCCCATCTTGACGACGCCGTGGGCGCCGGCGGCCTTGAGGGCGGCTTCGTCGACCAGTGCGGGGTCGTTGACCTCGGTGCGGAGGCGGGTGATGCAGCCCTCGACCTCTTCGATGTTGTCGATGCCGCCGAGCCCGGCAACGATCTTCTCAGCCTTGGTGGCCATGTTCGTTCTCCCTGATCCGAACCGCTTTGTCGCAGTAACCCACAGTTGGCCCATCTTTGCGAGCGGTCCTGTCGCGGGTGCCGAATGATGGCGTCACGACAGCGGAACCGTCCCTCCGACTGGTCTACACCACCGGGTGGACTGCCGCCAAACCCGCCGTCACCGCTTTCGCCGAGGGGGACCTGATGAGTGCCGAGAGTGCCGCCGGCGCCGGGAGTACGGTCCCTCCCGCGCGTGAACGCTGGAACCGTCTGTTCCAGGGCCTGCAGAAGATGGGGCGGAGCCTGCAGCTGCCGATCGCGGTGCTGCCGGCGGCGGGCATCCTGAACCGGCTGGGGCAGCCGGACGTGTTCGGGGACGAGGGTCTGGGCTGGACGAACGTCTCCAAGGTGATGGTGGGCGCGGGCGGCGCGCTGCTGGACGGTTCGCTGGGGTTGCCGCTGCTGTTCTGCGTGGGTGTGGCCATCGGGATGGCGAAGAAGTCGGACGGGTCGACGGCGCTGGCGGCGGTGGCGGGGTTCCTGGTCTATTTCAACGTGCTGCGGCAGTTCCCGGAGGACTGCCCAAAGGGGTCGGAGGCGGTGCCTCAGGTCGGGTGCCAGCTGACCGACGGGGCGAGGACGGTGACCGCGTTCACGTTCCAGAACCCGGGGGTCTTCGGCGGCATCGTCATGGGGCTGCTGGCCGCCTACTTCTGGCAGCGGTTCCACCGCACCAGGCTGGTGGACTGGCTGGGCTTCTTCAACGGCCGCCGGCTCGTGCCGATCATCATGGCGTTCGTGGCGATCCTGTTCGCGGCGCTGTGCCTGTGGATCTGGCCGCCGATCGGCGGCGCGCTGGAGAGTTTCAGCGACTGGCTCAGCGATCTGGGCGCGTGGGGCGCGGGTGTGTTCGGCATCGCCAACCGGGCGCTGCTGGTGATCGGGCTGCACCAGTTCCTGAACGTGCCGATGTGGTTCCAGTTCGGCAGCTACACCAAGCCGGACGGCACGGTGGTGCACGGCGACATCAACATGTTCCTGGCGGGCGACCCGACCGCGGGCCAGTTCACCACCGGTTTCTTCCCGATCATGATGTTCGCCCTGCCGGCCGCCGCGCTGGCGATCACGCACTGCGCCAAGCCGCACCGCCGCAAGGAGGTGGGCGGCCTGATGCTGTCGGTGGGGCTGACGTCGTTCGTGACCGGCATCACCGAGCCGCTGGAGTACTCCTTCCTCTTCATCGCGCCGGTGCTGTACGCGATCCACGCGGTGCTCACGGGCGTGTCGATGGCGGTGACGTGGGGGCTGGGGGTGAAGGACGGGTTCAGCTTCTCGGCCGGGCTCATCGACTACGTCATCAACTGGAACCTGGCGACCCGGCCGTGGGCGATCGTTCCGATCGGGCTGTGCTTCGCGGCGGTGTACTACGTGATCTTCCGCTTCGCGATCACGAAGTTCGACCTGAAGACCCCGGGACGGGAGCCGGAGGAGGAGGTGGAGGACACCACCAAGGCGTGATTGCTTAGGCTGGAGGCGGCTGTTCGAGCCCTCGGACCTCGTGGTCCGGGGGCTTTTCGGCGTGCCTGGAGGCGGTTCCGCTTGCCGCTCCGGGCGGGCACGGTGGGTAGCCCGGCGGTAGCAGGTTTCATGGGTTCCTTACGCGGCCTTCATCGTGCTACAACAGGTCTACACCACTGAGTGGTGTAGACCATCACCCGATGGAGGACTTATGAGCACCGCCACCGCAACGGCGGCCCCCGCAAAGAAGCGGGGATCCGGCCTGTTCCAGGGCCTGCAGAAGGTCGGCCGAAGCCTTCAGCTCCCGATCGCCGTGCTGCCGGCGGCGGGCATCCTGCTCCGGCTCGGCCAGGCCGACGTCCAGGAGAAGCTGAACCTCCCCGACAAGGTCACCGCGGTGTTCGCCACGGCGGGTGGCGCGATCTTCGACAACCTCCCGATGCTGTTCTGCATCGGTGTCGCGATCGGCTTCGCCAAGAAGGCCGACGGCTCCACCGCCCTCGCCGCGCTCGTCGGTTTCCTGGTCTACAGCAACGTCCTGAAGGCGTTCCCGGTCACCGAGGCCAAGGTGCAGGACGGCGCGGACATAGCCGCGACCTACAACAACCCCGGTGTTCTCGGCGGCATCCTGATGGGCCTGCTGGCGGCGGTGCTGTGGCAGCGCTACCACCGCAAGAAGCTGGTGGACTGGCTGGGCTTCTTCAACGGCCGCCGCCTCGTCCCGATCATCATGGCCTTCGTCGGCACCCTCATGGGTGTCCTCTTCGGTCTGGTCTGGGAGCCCATCGGCGGGGTCATCTCCGACGCCGGTGAGTGGATCACTGGTCTGGGCGCCGCGGGTGCCGGTCTGTTCGGTCTGATCAACCGCGCGCTGATCCCCATCGGCATGCACCAGTTCGTGAACACCGTCTCCTGGTTCCAGATCGGCGACTTCGCCAACGCGGCCGGCGAGGTCGTGCACGGTGACCTGAACCGGTTCTTCGCCGGTGACCCGGACGCCGGGCAGTTCATGTCGGGCTTCTTCCCGATCATGATGTTCGGCCTCCCGGCCGCCGCCATCGCCATCGCGCACGCCGCCCGGCCGGAGCGCCGCAAGGCCGTGATGGGCATGATGGTCTCCCTCGCGCTGACCTCCTTCGTGACCGGTGTGACCGAGCCGATCGAGTTCTCGTTCATGTTCATCGCCCCGGTGCTGTACGCGATCCACGCGGTGCTCACCGCCCTGTCCATGGCGATCACCTGGGCGTTCGGTGTCCACGCGGGCTTCACCTTCTCCGCGGGCGCCATCGACTACGGGCTCAACTGGAGCCTGGCGACCAAGCCATGGCTGATCATCCCGATCGGTCTGGTGTTCGCGGCGATCTACTACGTGCTCTTCCGCTTCGCCATCGTCAAGTTCAACCTTCCGACCCCGGGCCGTGAGCCCGAGGAGGAGCTCGAGGACGCCACGAAGGCGTGAGCCGTTCCCGTACGACATGACACCGGGGCCCCCGGAAGCCGTGACGGCTTCCGGGGGCCCCGGTCGTCGCGCGTCAGATCTCGTACGTCGCCCCGGACGCCGCCAGCCCCACCGGGCCGTCGTACACCTCGCGGGCGTCGGTGAGGTTGGCCTGCGGGTCGGTCCACGGGGGGATGTGGGTGAGGATCAGGCGGCGGGCTCCCGCGCGGGCTGCCGTCTCACCCGCCTCGCGGCCGTTGAGGTGCAGGTCGGGGATGTTCTCCTTGCCGTGCGTGAAGGCGGCCTCGCACAGGAAGAGGTCGGCGTCGCGGGCGAGGTCGTCGAGCGCGGGGCTGACGCCCGTGTCGCCGGAGTACGTCAGTGTCCTGCCGCCGTGTTCGATGCGGATGCCGTACGCCTCGACCGGGTGCGCGACGCGCTCGGTGTGGACGAGGAACGGGCCGATCTCGAAGGTGGACGGCTTGACCGTGTGGAAGTCGAAGACCTCGCTCATGGAGGAGGCCGAGGGGGTGTCGGCGTAGGCGGTGGTGAGCCGGTGCTCGGTGCCCTCGGGGCCGTAGACCGGCAGGGGGGCGCAGCGGCCGCCGTCGTGCCGGTAGTAGCGCGCCACGAAGTAGGCGCACATGTCGATGCAGTGGTCGGCGTGCAGATGGCTGAGGAAGATCGCGTCGAGGTCGTAGAGACCGCAGTGGCGCTGCAGCTCGCCCAGGGCGCCGTTGCCCATGTCGAGGAGCAGCCGGAAGCCGTCGGCCTCGACGAGGTAGCTCGAACAGGCCGATTCCGCGGACGGGAACGACCCCGAGCAGCCGACGACGGTGAGCTTCATGAAGCAGAAACCTCCGCTGGCGGGTGTGGAGAGACGGGGGTCGTGCGGTTCGTCGAGCGTAAGGCGCAAAACCTGTGGTCGCTCCTCCGCCAGGGGCCGTTGTGGGCGAACTCACCTGCGCTGTCACCGGTTCGGCTGGATGCGGCGCACGACGGGGCGGGAGGGGCGCGGGACGGGGGCTCGCGCCGGTACGGTCGGGGCATGCACACGGCCTGGTGGCTCGCGCTCGCCGCGGTGGTACTGCTCGCGCTCGTCTCCGCGCTCGTCGACGGGTGGGGCCGGGGGCACCGGTCCCGGAGACGGCGCGGGCCCGGGAGGGGTGACGGCGAGCGGGAGTGATCCCCTCCGGGGCATGCGAAAGGGGCCGGAGACGGGCTCCGGCCCCTTGTCGTGGCTGTGGGGCTACGCCCAGAGCTGGCCCTGGAGGGTGTCGATGGCCTCTTCGGTCGTCGCGGCGGTGTAGACGCCGGTCGACAGGTACTTCCAGCCGCCGTCGGCGACGACGAAGACGACGTCGGCGCTCTCGCCGGCCTTGAGCGCCTTGTTCGCGACGCCGATCGCCGCGTGCAGGGCGGCGCCGGTGGAGACGCCGGCGAAGATGCCCTCCTGCTGGAGGAGTTCGCGGGTGCGGGTGACGGCGTCGGCGGAGCCGACGGAGAAGCGGGTGGTCAGCACGGAGGCGTCGTACAGCTCGGGGACGAAGCCCTCGTCGAGGTTGCGCAGGCCGTAGACGAGGTCGTCGTAGCGCGGTTCGGCGGCGACGATCCTGACGTCGGGCTTGTGCTCGCGCAGGTAGCGGCCGACGCCCATGAGGGTGCCGGTGGTGCCGAGGCCGGCCACGAAGTGGGTGATGGAGGGCAGGTCGGCGAGGATCTCCGGGCCGGTGGTCGCGTAGTGCGCGCCGGCGTTGTCCGGGTTGCCGTACTGGTAGAGCATCACCCAGTCGGGGTGTTCGGCGGAGAGTTCCTTGGCGACGCGCACGGCGGTGTTGGAGCCGCCGGCGGCCGGGGAGGAGATGATCTCCGCGCCCCACATGCCGAGCAGGTCACGGCGTTCCTGCGAGGTGTTCTCGGGCATCACGCAGACCATGCGGTAGCCCTTGAGCTTGGCGGCCATGGCGAGCGAGATGCCGGTGTTGCCGCTGGTCGGTTCGAGGATGGTGCAGCCGGGGGTGAGGCGGCCGTCCTTCTCCGCCTGCTCGATCATGAACAGGGCGGGGCGGTCCTTGACCGAGCCGGTGGGGTTGCGGTCCTCCAGCTTCGCCCAGATCCGGACGTCGGCGGACGGCGAGAGCCGCGGCAGGCGCACCAGGGGGGTGTTGCCCACCGCGGCCAGCGGGGAGTCGTAACGCATCGCCGATCAGGCCATACCGCCGGCGACGGCCGGCAGGATCGTGATGCTGTCGCCGTCGGACAGCTTGGTGTTGATGCCGTCCAGGAAGCGGACGTCCTCGTCGTTGAGGTAGACGTTGACGAAGCGGCGGAGCTGCTCACCGTCCACGATGCGGGCGTGGATGCCGGTGTGCCGGGTCTCGAGGTCGGTGAAGAGCTCGGCGAGGGTGTCCCCGGTGCCCTCCACCGCCTTCTGACCGTCGGTGTACTGGCGGAGGATGGTGGGGATGCGGACCTCGATGGCCATGGCTGAGGGCTCCTGTCGGAAGTGTCTGTCGTGGGTTCGTAAGGGCGCGCGGGGGCGCGCGGCAGTTCGCCGCGGCTCACGGCCCACGGCGGCAGCGGAAGATCAACAGATGGCGCTGTTCAGCCTGCACAGGTCGACGTGCAGCCGCGCCACGAGCAGGGCGCCCGGCGCTTTTTCGCTCACGTCTGGAAGAACCATGGGGTCATCGTATCGATTCCCGGACCGGCCTCCAGAGTGTGATCTCACGCTTCGGACATCTTTCTTCCGGGATGCGAGATCGGAGCCGTGTTCGCCGGTTCGGCGGGCCCGGTTCAGTAGGCCTCCACGACCTTGACCTCCTCCTCCGTGACCTCGCCTTCCAGAATGCGGAAGGAGCGGAACTGGAACTCGCCGGCGCCGTCGGTGTCGGCGGTGGAGACCAGGACGTAGTGGGCGCCGGGCTCGTTGGCGTAGGAGATGTCGGTGCGGGAGGGGTAGGCCTCGGTCGCGGTGTGGGAGTGGTAGATGACCACCGGCTCCTCGTCGTTGTCGTCCATCTCGCGGTACAGCTTCAGCAGGTCCTGGGAGTCGAACTCGTAGAAGGTGGGCGAGCGGGCCGCGTTCAGCATGGGGATGAAGCGCTCGGGGCGGCCGGCGCCCACCGGGCCCGCCACCACGCCGCACGCCTCGTCGGGGTGGTCCGCGCGGGCGTGGGCGACGATCTGGTCGTACAGGGCCTGGGTGATGGTCAGCATGGGGCTCAGGATAAGCAGACGGGCCGTTCCGTACCGAGGGGTGGTACGGAACGGCCCGCATGCCGGACGCCTTGAGCGGGCGGCCGCAGAGGGTGCCACGAGCACTTCCTGCGGCCGGCGTCCTGGTGGGGACGGACAGAGGTCCTGTCCGGGGGTCAGGACGACTTGGTCGCCGGGGAGTCGGCCGTCTCGGACGGGGTGTCCGCCACTTCACCGCTGTTGCGGCGGCGGACGAACTCCAGGAAGGAGTTGAGCTCGCGCTTGACCACGGGGGCCAGCAGGTAGAGGCCGATGATGTTGAACACGGAGAGCAGGAAGAGCGCCGAGTCCGCGAGGCTGATCAGCGAGTCGAGGGAGAGCAGGGAGCCCGCGACCACGAACACGCTCCAGGTCACCTTGAACGTCATCTCGCTGGCCTTGCTCCGGCCGAAGAGGTACGTCCAGGACTTGAGGCCGTAGTAGCCCCAGGTCAGGATCGTGGAGAAGGCGAAGAGCAGCACCGCGACGGTCAGCAGGTGCGGGAACCAGGGCAGGACGGTCTCGAAGGCGTCGGAGGTGATGGTGACGCCGCCGATGCTCTCGCCCTGGCGGGCCTCGTCCCAGCTGGCGGGGGCCGCGATGACGATGGTCAGCGCGGTCATGGTGCAGACGATGACGGTGTCGATGAACGGCTCGAGCAGGGCGACCAGGCCCTCGCTGGCGGGGTGCTTGGTCTTGACCGCGGAGTGGGCGATGGGCGCGGAGCCGATGCCGGCCTCGTTGGAGAAGGCGGCGCGCTGGAAGCCGACGATCAGGGCGCCGATGATGCCGCCCGCGACGCCGTCCGCCTCGAAGGCGCCCTGGAAGATGCTGCCGATCGCGTCGGGCACGGCGGTGATGTTCGTCAGGATGACGATCAGACAGGCCACGACGTACATGATCGCCATGGCGGGGACCAGCCGGCTGGTGACGGAGGCGATGGAGCGGATGCCGCCGAGCAGTACGAGGCCGACCAGGGCGGCCACCACCAGGCCGAACAGCACGGCGCCCGCGGAGGAGGCCAGGAAGCCGTCCTCGCCGCCGAAGGTGGAGGAGATCTGCGCGTAGCTCTGGTTGGTCTGGAACAGGTTGCCGCCGAACAGACCGAAGAAGAGGATCATGGCGGACGCCAGGACGGCGAGCACCTTGCCGAGCTTGGCGCCACCGCGGCCGAAGCGTTCGGCGAGGCCCTTGGGCAGGTAGTGCATGGGGCCGCCGGAGACGGTGCCGTCGGCGTGCTCCTCGCGGTACTTCACACCGAGGGTGACCTCGACGAACTTGGTGGCCATGCCGAGCAGACCGCAGAGGATCATCCAGAAGGTGGCGCCGGGGCCACCGATGGAGACGGCGACGGCCACACCGGCGATGTTGCCGAGGCCGACGGTGCCGGAGACGGCGGCGGTCAGGGCCTGGAAGTGATTGACCTCGCCGGGTGCGTCCTTCTCGTCGTACTTGCCCCGTACGACGTCGAGGGCGAGTTTGATCTTGCGTGCCTGGACGAGGCCGAACCAGCCGGTGAAGACCAGGCCGGCGATCACGAGCCAGGCGACGATGAGCGGGAGGTCGGTGCCTCCGAGCGGGACCGTGTAGAAGACGATGTCGCCGACTGTGGTCGCGACAGGGTCGAAGAAATCACTGACGGCGTCGTCAATGGTGGTGGTGATGGAGTCGAGTGACATCGAACTTCCTCGGTGGCGCGGGGACGTGCTGGCGTGCGCAGCGGAGCGGGTGTCGATGTGGGCGGGGCCCACGTCCCGTTCGGCGACGGCGTCGGGGCGGCGGCCGTGAACCGGGACCGTCGTCCTCTTGTCGTGCTGGTCGTACACACCGGCGGTGACCGGCTTTCCCGATCACGGCGAGGGGTGGGCCGCAAACGAGTTGCCGATTCTTACCACGCCGTTTACCTGACAACGAGTGACACAGATCACAGGAAACCGCCCGTACGGGGTAAACCCGCAGGGGCGGTGACGGGATCGTTATCCGGACTTGAGGTTTCTCTGAGCGAACAGATCGAGGGATCTTTCCGGACAGATCCTGATCAATTCACGGCATCAGCGTCGAGACGAGGGTCTCCTGGAGTCCGCCGAGCCACAGGTACGCCATCACCATCGGCTTGCGCGGGTCCTCGTCGGGGAGGCGGAAGAGGAGGTCGCTGTCGTCCTCGTCGCCGATCTCCAGGCGGGAGCCGATCGCGAGGCGCAGGTCGTTGAGGGCGCCGAGCCACTGGCGGGACGCGTCCGGCGACAGCTCCAGCACCGCGCCGCCCTCGCCGGCCGGGGTGAGCGCGTCCAGGGAGCGGATCACCGCGAGGGCGTTGTCGCGCTTGCCGGCCCGCAGGTCGTTCTCGGTGTAGCGGCGGAACTCGGCGGAGTGGGCCCGCTGCTCCTCGGCCTCCTCGGCCCCCGGGGTGCCCTCGGGGTCGCCGTAGGCGTCCGGGAAGAGGCGACGCAGCACCGGGTCGGAGGGCGGTTCGCTCGGGCCCTCGGCGAAGAGTTCGGCGAGCGGGTCGGCGGAGACGTCCTCGGACGGGCCGGGGCCGATGAGCTCCATGAGCTGTACGGCCAGGGACCGGATGATGGAGATCTCGACGTCGTCGAGGGCGACGGCCGCGCCGCCGCCGGGGAGCGGTTCGAAGGTTCCTGGCATGGCGGCGATTCGCTGCTTCCGGTCCTGCGGGCGGGGGCGGGTCATGTCCGGTTCGGTCATGTCCGGATCGGTCACTTGCGGTCGTGCTGGAGGGTGGCCCACAGGCCGTAGCCGTGCATGGCCTGGACGTCGCGTTCCATCTCCTCACGGGTACCGCTGGAGACGACCGCCCGGCCCTTGTGGTGGACGTCGAGCATGAGCTTGGTGGCCTTGTCCTTGCTGTAGCCGAAGTACGTCTGGAAGACGTACGTCACGTAGCTCATGAGGTTGACCGGGTCGTTGTGGACGATGGTGACCCACGGGACGTCGGGCTCGGGTACGGCGAAGGCCTCCTCCGCCGGTTCGGTGCGTTCGATCTCCAGGGGCGCGGGTGACGTCACACAGCCCATGCTGCCACCGCAGGGGGGTGGTCGCACAAACCGGCCCGCTGTTCCGGCCCCGGAACCGAAATCGTCAAACTGACGAAATGGGGGTAGCATCCGGAGCATGAACACAGCGGACCTTGGGCTGCCGGTGGATGTCCCGTCGACGGCGCTCTTCACTGACCAGTACGAGCTGACGATGCTGCGGGCCGCGCTGAAGGGCGGTACGGCCGGGCGGCGCAGCGTGTTCGAGGTCTTCACCCGGCGGCTGCCGGACGGCCGCCGCTACGGCGTGGTGGCCGGCACCGGGCGGGTGCTGGACGCGGTGGAGAACTTCCGCTTCGACCCGGGCGTCCTCAGGTTCCTGCGCGAGAAGGACATCGTCGACGAGGAGACCCTGGACTGGCTGTCCGGCTACCGCTTCTCCGGTGACATCTGGGGCTACCCCGAGGGCGAGGTGTACTTCCCGGGCTCGCCGATCATGCGGGTCGAGGGCAGCTTCGCGGAGTGCGTGCTCCTGGAGACGGTGATCCTGTCGATCCTCAACCACGACTCGGCGATCGCCGCCGCGGCCTCCCGGATGTCGTCCGCCGCCGGGGACCGGCCGCTGATCGAGATGGGCGCCCGGCGCACCCACGAACTGGCCGCGGTGGCCGCCTCCCGGGCCGCCTACGTCGGCGGCTTCGCCTCCACCTCCGACCTGGCGGCCGGCTTCCGCTACAACATCCCCACCGTGGGCACCTCCGCCCACGCCTTCACCCTGCTCCACGACAGCGAGCGGGACGCCTTCCGGGCCCAGGTGGACTCCCTCGGCGGCGGTACGACGCTGCTGGTGGACACCTATGACGTGACCGAGGCGGTCCGTACGGCCGTGGAGATCGCCGGCCCCGAGCTGGGCGCCGTGCGGATCGACTCCGGGGACCTGCTGCTGGTGGCGCACCGGGTGCGGCAGCAGCTGGACGAGCTGGGCGCCACCGGCACGAAGATCATCGTGACCTCGGACCTGGACGAGTACGCCATCGCCTCGCTGGCGGCGGCGCCCGTGGACGCGTACGGGGTGGGCACCCAGCTGGTGACCGGCTCGGGGCACCCGACGGCCTCCATGGTGTACAAGCTGGTCGCCCGCGCGGAGTCCGCCGACCCGAAGGCGCCGCTGGTGCCGGTGGCGAAGAAGTCCACCGGCGGGAAGACCTCCGTCGGCGGCCGCAAGTGGGCCGCGCGGCGGCTGGACGAGCACGGCGTCGCCGAGGCGGAGGTGGTCGGCACCGGTGCGGTGCCCGACGAGCTGGCCGGGCGGCAGCTCCTGGTGCCGCTGGTCGAGGGCGGTGAGGTGATCGCCCGTGAGCCGCTGGACGTGGTCCGCGACCGGCACGCGGCGGCCCGCGCGGGACTGCCGCTGTCCGCGACCCAGCTCTCCCGAGGGGAACCCGTCCTTCCGACGGAGTACACGCACGGGCCGTCGGGTAGTTGAAGACGTGCCCCCTTTGCGCGGGGCGAGGCTTCCGTCGCGCGGGCGGGGGCTTCCGCCCGCCCCGCCGTGCCCCTGTCCGCGCCGTCCCCAATTCAATAGGCTCGGAGGTTCACCCGGCCGGGCCACCCCCACCCGACCCCACCCGATCCCACAGTCGAAGGACACCGACCATGCGCCGCGCACTGATCGTCGTTGACGTGCAGAACGACTTCTGCGAGGGGGGCAGCCTCGCCGTGGCAGGCGGGGCGGACGTGGCCGCCGCCATCACCGAGCTGATCGGGCAGGCCGCCTCGGCCGGCGGCTACCAGCACGTGGTGGCCACGCGCGACCACCACATCGCGCCCGGCGGGCACTTCGCCGACAACCCCGACTTCGTACGGTCCTGGCCCGCGCACTGTGTCGCCGGGACGGAGGGGGTGGGCTTCCATCCGAACTTCGCCCCCGCGGTGACTTCGGGGGCGATCGACGCCGTGTTCGACAAGGGGGCGTACTCGGCCGCTTACAGCGGGTTCGAGGGGGCCGACGAGAACGGGGCGTCGTTGGCGGAGTGGTTGCGGGAGCGGGGGGTCGACGAGGTGGATGTGGTGGGGATCGCCACGGATCACTGTGTGCGGGCGACTGCGCTGGACGCCGCGCGGGAGGGTTTTCGCACCCAGGTGCTGCTCGATCTCACGGCCGGGGTGGCGTCGGAGAGCACGGAGCGTGCGCTGGAGGAGCTGCGCTCGGCGGGGGTGGAGTTGTCGGGGAAGCCTGTCGTGCAGTGAGGTCCGTGGGGGTGGGCGGGTGGGGTTTCAGCTCGCGGCGCTGAGCCGGTGCCGCTGCGCCCACCCGTGCCGCCCCAGCGGCACGATTGCCCGCAGTTATGCGGGGGCGGCCGGGCGTCTGAGCAGGGCTCTTATGGGGTGCCAGAGTTCTACCGTCAGGGCGGCGGTGTCGGGGGTCGTGCGCCATATGAGGCCGTCGGGGTGGTGGAGGACCGCGGTGATCTCGTCGGGGGTGGGCGGGGCGGCGTTGCCTCGTAGGTAGATGGAGCGCAGACCCAGGTTGCGGAGCCTGGTCAGGGCTCGGGCGCGGTTCTGGGCGTGGACGAGGACGCGGACCCCGGCGGGTGCGTCGGCGGCGGGGCTGGGCAGGTTCAGTGCCACCACCACCGTGCCGTTCGGCAGCTTGCAGAAACCTCCTGCGGCCATGCGGTCATACCCCCGTGTCCACTGGTGTCAATAAGAGAGCCACAGGAGGCACCTAAACACGGATCGGCGGTGACCCGCCAGGGGGTCACCGCCGATCATGCTCTGACCTGCGAAGATGCTATTTACCTACCGGCGGGGCCGACCTCGAGCTCGATCGTCGAGCCGTCCCTGGCCTCCTTGAGGATCTTGATCTTCGTGTTGGTGTCAGTGACCTTGACACCGCCGCCCGGGTTCTCCGGGTCGTAGTAGGTGTTCGTGCGGTCGTTGAAGACCGACACGCCCTTCGACGACGGGATCCACTTCGCCACGTCCGCCTTGTGCAGCGTCATGCCCTGGGTGCGGAACTTGCTGAACGTCGCGTCGTAGGTCTGGATGCGGTTGCGCATCAGCGTGCCGTCGGACCACTTCAGCGCGGTCGGGTGCGAGTCGATCGGGAGGACCAGACCGGTGCCCGGGTGCTGGCTGGTGTTGTTGTCCGCCTGGGAGGTGTCCCACTTCCAGATCAGCAGGCCGTTCTGGTACGCGTAGTGCTCGACCCAGTCCGGGCGGGACGTGAAGCCGAAGTTGTACGGGCCGACCTCGAGGGTCTTGTCGTACGACACGTACTGGCGGTTCTCGGCGATGTAGTACTGCGCGTAGTCCTTGGTGAAGGAAGCGCCCTGGCGGGTGAAGCCGTTCGCCGTCCAGGCGGCGTCCGCGCTCTCGGCGTTGTCGGAGAAGACCGGCGCGCCGTCCGCCGTCACCGTGATCTGGTCGGCCGTGAAGCCCTTGAGGGCCACGCCGCCGTCGGACTGGTAGCGGAAGCGCAGGTCGACCTTCTGGCCGGCGTAGGCGTCGAGGGAGTACGCGAACTTCTTGTAACCGTCGAGCGCGCCGTGCAGGGCCGGCTTGTCGCTGCCGTCGCGCGGGATCGGCTGACCGTCGACCGTGCCGTCGATGGCGGTCCAGTTCTCGCCGCCGTCGGTGGACACCTCGGTGTAGAGGTAGTCGTAGTTGGCCTCGATCTCGTACCAGCCGTCGAAGGCGAGCTCGGCGGAGGACTTGCCGGTCAGGTCGACCGAACGCGTCAGCGTGTTCTTGAGGTTGTCACCGCTGCCGCTCCACCACTGGGTCTGCCCCTCGGCCGGCTCGATGATCTCGGTGGTCACGGCCTTCTTCGGCAGCGTGACGACCAGCGCCTGCTTGTGCTTGGTGTTGTACTCGGCGACACCCAGCTTGTGCCAGGAGTTGACGCCCGCCTTGGCGGTGTCGTAGTTCAGCCAGCCGAGCTGGAGCTTGTCCCAGGCGGTCATGTCGCCGGGCAGGTTGCCGATCTCCTTCTTCCCGGTACCGAGCCAGGAACCGGAGGACATCAGCGTCCAGAAGCCGGTGGAGTTCTCGCCGCCGGCGGTGTCGTAGAGGTCCGGCAGACCGAGGTCGTGGCCGTACTCGTGGGCGAAGACGCCGAGTCCGCCGTTCTCCGGCTGGACGGTGTAGTCGCCGACCCAGATGCCGGTGGAGCCGATCTGCGCGCCGCCGAGCCGGTTCTGCTCGGGGCCGGTGGCGCCGGCGTCGGTGCCGAAGGCGTACCAGCGGTGGGCCCAGATCGCGTCGGTGCCCTGGGCGCCGCCGCCCGCGGACTCGTCCTCACCGGCGTGCACGATCTGGAAGTGGTCGATGTAGCCGTCGGGCTCGTTGAAGTCGCCGTCGCCGTCGAAGTCGTAGCGGTCCCACTCGTCGAAGCGGGTGACGTCCGCCTTGATCTGGGCGTCGGTGCGGCCGGCCGCCTTCTGCTGGGCGACCCAGGCGTTCAGGCCGTCGCTGACGACGTTCCACACGCTCGGGCAGTTGGTGTCGCCGCAGGCGTTGTTGCCGTAACGGGCCTCATTGTACGGGACCTTGACCCAGTCGGAGACCTCGCCCTCGACCGAGTAGCGGCCGGAGGACTGCTTCTCGTAGTAGGTCTTGACCGAGTCGACGCCCTTGCCGGACCCGAAGTACAGGTCCTCGAAGTGCTGCTGGTCGTAGTCCTCCTGCCAGGCCGTGGAGTTGTCCACCTTGCGGTCCGGCTTGGCTATCCGGTTGTGCAGCGGGCCGGCGTCGCCACCGTAGCGGCTGTCGATCTCGTCGCCGAACTCGACCAGGATCGTGAAGATCTTGTCGGTCTTCTCGCGGCCGAGCTCTACGTACTTGCTGTCGCCCTTCTTGCTCTTGAGCTGGACGACCTTCGAACCGTCACGGTCCTTGACCGAGGCTTTACCGGATATGACCTGGTTGAGCGCCTCTTCCCGCTGGGCCTCCTGCGTCTTGGAGAGCGGCCCCTCGAGGTCGTGCTCGACGTGGTTGTGCTCCGCCGGGTCGTGCCGGTCCACGGCGCTGGGACGCTCGGCCTTGTCAGCCGAGTCGGCCTGGGCCACGGTGAACGCAGAGCAGGTGGCGGTGACCGCCGCGAGGGCCACGCCCGTCGCGGCCGCTCTGAACGTCCAGGGTCTACTGATCACTTGAGATCCCCTCCCGCGTGCGTACGCGCGGCCGAAGGAGGTTCCGTCTGTGGAAGGTCCCGCGCGCACGTGATCAACGCGTGTAGTCAAGTGACGACATTTGACTAGAGGTTCGCCAGAAAAAACAGACCTTGACTTGAACAGTTCAACTGCACTATGCGGAGTCGCGGTTCGCTTTCCGGACACACCGCCGCGAACCCGAGCGGGCGCGTACAACAGTCCACTTGGTGGACGCCATGAATCCGTGCGCCCCCTGTGCACCGGCCCTGTCGGTCAGGTCACGCTTACTGTCCGTTCCCCTCGGGCACGCTCGCGGTTAGAGTCGTTTGGCGAAACCGCCCTGAACCGGTGGAAAGCCAGGCGGACATCCCCCGACTCCCGAGGACACGATGGCCATGCCCCGTCCGACTGTCGCTCAGCTAGCTTACGGTTCGTGCACCGTGATCTTCTCGACGTTCGCCATGCTGCTGTTGTCCGGCGCGAGTTCGGGCGTGGGCATCGCGGTCGTCGCCGTCTCGGCGCTCGCCCTCGGACTGCTGGTGGCCATGACGGTCCCGCTCCCCGGGCCCCGGCGGCCCGTCGCGGTGGTGCGGCCCGCCGTGGCGGACCGGCCCGCGACCCCGGAGCCGGGCCGGCCGGGCCGGCCGGTACGGGCCACCGTCGCCCCTCCGGCCCGCGAGCCGGTGCGGGAGCGCGCGGCGTCCTGACCCTCATCCGGTGCTGACCACCACGGTCTTGGCCGCCTTGTCGTGCAGGCCCTGTTTGTAGGGCCGGTCGAAGAAGCTCCAGCCGCCCGCGATCACGGTCCACACGCAGGCGCAGCAGAACGCGAACGGCAGCCACAGCACGAGGGCGCGGATCAGCGCGGTCTGCACGGAGGGGTTGGAGCCGTCGGAGAGGTCGGCCACCCGCATGCGCAGCCATCTCTTGCCCAGGGTCTGGCCGTTGCGGACGGTCATGAAGGTGTCGTAGGCGATGTAGAGGGCCGCGGCGATGAGGGACTGCGCGAAGGAGTTGCCGACGTTGATCTCGTCGCCGTCGACGTCGTACTCGCTGACCCCGAACGGCCAGGTGAGCAGCCAGACGACGATGCCGACGAGGATCATGTCGATGATGCGGGCGAGCGTGCGCCTGCCGCTGTCGGCGAGCGGGGGCATGCCGGCGAGGGGGTCGGAGGGGCCGGGGGGTCCGCCGTAGGGGCCGCCGCCGCCACCGCCGTAGGGGTCACCACCGCCGTAGGGGCCGCCGCCCCCGGTCGGCGGTGGCGGGCCGCCGGGGGTGTCGTACGGGGAGCCGGGTCCCGGGGCGTCGGGGCCGCCCGGCGGGGGGTGCTTCTTGAACGGGTCGTCGTCCGGCGGCTGCCGGCCGGAGCCGGGGGGCGGTTCGGTGGTCATGCCCCCGAGTCGACCGTGAACCCCCCGGCCCCGCATCCGGCGAGCGGCCGTCCGGAGTAGCGGCGGCGGTACGGGTGACGAGGGCTCAGTCGGCGGCGACGAACGTGTGCGCGGCCTTGTCGTGCCAGCACTGGCGCCAGGGCTTGTCGAACAGACACCACAGGACGCCGACGATCCCGACGACGAGCAGTCCGGGCACGCTGTAGACGAGCCAGCGGCGCAGGGCCGCGCCGAAGGACGGCGCCTCGTGCCCCTCGATGTCCCGCACCTCGATGCCCAGCAGCCTCTTGCCCAGCGTGCGGCCCCACTTGACGGTCGGCAGCACCTCCAGGAGGAGACCGGCGAGGAGGAGGACGGCGAGGACGATGCCGAGGTGGACGGAGGTGGTGCCGTCGAGCAGCCAGACGGTGACGGTCTCGCCGGACAGCTTGGCCGCCTCGATCTTCGCGTCGATGTGGTCCATGGCCCGGATGCCGAGCGGCACGGCGGCCACGGCGGTGACGGCGCCGAGGACGACGGTGTCCAGCAGCCGGGCGGCCAGCCGCCTGCCGAGCGCGGCGGGACGGGCCGCGGCCTGGCGCCGGGCGGCGGCCTGGAACACGTCCTCGACGGGCGGCTTCCAGGGCGCGACGGGCGGCTCCTCGCCGCCGGCCAGCCGGTGCACCTGCTGTGCCCAGGAGGACTGGCCCCCGCCGGCGCCGCTCGACAGGGGCGCGCCCGCGGCCTGCGGGGGCACGGCCTGCGGGGACGCTGTCCGCGGAGGCGCTGTCTGCGGGGGTACGGCCGGGGTGGCGGTCTGCTGGGGGCCGGACGGTGCCGCGGCGGCAGCGGCGGCGGCCCGTGCGGCCGCCGCCTTCCCGGCCCCGAACCCGGGCCGCCCGGGGGCGGCGGAGTCCGTCTGCGGTCCCGTGGTGCCCTGTCCCGTGCGCGGGGTGACGGCGCGGAAGGTCATCGTGCCCTCGTCCGCGCGTTCTCCGTCGGGAGCCCCGGCCCCCTGCCTCGGCTTCGACGCCGACGCCGGTCTGCGGAACACGAAGGTGTTGCCCGAATCGGCCGCGGCCCGCTCGTCCGGGGTGTCCGCGCCCGCGGGCCCGGCCTCCGGCGAGGAGGGCGCGGAAGGCGTGGAGGCCGCGGAAGGCGCGGACGGCGAGGCCGCGTGCGACACCCTCGGGTCGGCGCCCCAGGACACCTTGCGGTCCTGGTCGCCGCCGAAGCCGCTCTGGTGGGAGCGGTCGGCGCCCCACGCCGAGGCGGGCTCGGGCCGGCTGCCGTGCTGGGACTCGGCCGGGGACGGTTCCTCGACGGGGTCCTCGTCGAAGAAGTGCGGACCGGTCTCCTCGACGGAGGGCCGCGCCGGGCCCGCGCCGGGCGGCGGTGCCGGCGACTCGCCGTCCTTGGGCGCCGGACGGCTCGTGCCCGGTACCCAGGAGGCACCGTTCCAGTACCGGACGTATCCAGGAATGGACGGGTCCGGGTAATACCCTTCGCGGGGCCTGTCGTCGCCGGGGGCCGGGGTTGGGGCGCTCATGTCCGTCGTCCCGTATCTGCTCGATGGGTGGGTCGGGGGGAACCACATCTATCAGACGGGCGGGGACCTGACCGCCCGTCCGGCCGGACCCCACCCCTTTCGGGCGTCTTCCCGTTCAGAAGAGCTTGCCCGGGTTGAGAATGCCCAGCGGGTCGAAGACCTGTTTGACGGCCCGCTGCATCTCCAGTCCCACGGGGCCGATCTCGCGCGCCAGCCACTCCTTCTTCAGCACGCCGACCCCGTGTTCGCCGGTGATGGTGCCACCGAGTTCCAGGCCGAGCGCCATGATCTCGTCGAAGGATTCGCGGGCCCGCCGCGACTCCTCCGGGTCCGTCGCGTCGAAGCAGACCGTCGGGTGGGTGTTGCCGTCGCCGGCGTGGGCGACGACGCCGATGGTGAGCCGGTGCTTCCCGGCGATCCGCTCGACGCCGTCGATGAGCTCGCCGAGCTTCGAGCGGGGCACGCACACGTCGTCGATCATCGTCGTGCCCTTGACCGCTTCGAGGGCGACCAGGGACAGCCGCCGCGCCTGGAGCAGCAGTTCGGACTCGGCGGCGTCCTCGGCCGGCACGACCTGGGTGGCGCCGGCGGCCTCGCACAGCGCGCCGACGGCGGCGAGGTCGGCGGCGGGGTCGGTGGTGTCGAAGGCGGCGAGCAGCAGGGCCTCGGTGGACTCCGGGAGGCCCATGCGGGACATGTCGTTGACGGCCTTGACGGTCGTACGGTCCATGAGTTCGAGGAGGGAGGGGACGTGGCCGCCGGCCATGATGCGGCACACGGCGTCGCAGGCGGCGGCGCCGGAGGAGAACTCGGCGGCCAGCACCAGTTGCCCGGGCGGCTTGGGCCGCAGGGCGAGGACCGCGCGGACGACGATGCCGAGGGAGCCCTCGGAGCCGACGAACAGGCGGGTCAGGTCGTATCCCGCGACGCCCTTGGCGGTGCGGCGGCCGGTGGACATCAGGCGGCCGTCGGCGAGGACGACGTCCAGGCCGAGGACGTACTCGGCCGTCACCCCGTACTTCACGCAGCACAGCCCGCCCGAGGCGGTGCCGATGTTGCCGCCGATGGTGCACATCTCCCAGCTGGAGGGGTCCGGCGGGTAGGAGAGGCCGTGTTCGCCGACCGCGCGGGAGAGCGTGGCGTTGACGACGCCGGGTTCGACGACGGCGATCCGGTCGACCGGGCTGATCTCCAGGATGCGGTCCATCCTGGTCAGGGAGAGCACGACGCAGCCGTCGGTGGCGTTGGCGGCGCCGGACAGGCCGGTGCGGGCGCCCTGCGGGACGACGGGGACGCGCAGTTCGGTGGCGGTGCGCATCACGTGCTGGACCTGCTCGACCGTGCGCGGCAGGACCACCACCGCGGGGGTGCCGGCCGGGCAGAAGCTCGCCATGTCGGTGGCGTAGGAGGCCGTGACGTCGGGGTCGGTGAGGACGGCCTCGGGGGGCAGGCCGCCGAGCAGCCGGTCGACGAGGGGGCCGGCCGCCACCGTGTCTTCATCGCGTCGCGCTTCGATACGGCTCATGATCACAGCGTCGCACCGGGGGCCATCGGTGTGAACCCCACGTAGGCACGCGCGTCACATCGGAGTGTGATCATCGTACGTACATGGGGTGTGACGCACAGTGTGCGCCATGACTGTGTGCGCCACGGACGACAAGCCACGTGAGCCCCGTCGGCGGGTGCGCCGGCGGGTGCTGCTCGCCTCGGTCGCCGGGTGCGCGGTGCTGGGCGGGATGCTGGTGCTGCTGCCCCGGGAACAGGCGGCGCCGCCCGCGCCGGATCCGGGGGCACGGGCGCTGGCGGCGGTCACCAGCGGGGTGCCGGCCGCGCTGCCCGACCTGGAGGTGCTGGTCGGGGAGCACGAGCGGCGGGTGCGGAAGCGTCCCGGGGACGCGGAGGCCTGGGCGGTGCTCGGGGCGGCCCGGGTGGAGCAGGGGCTGCGGCTGGCGGACCCGGCGTACTGGCCACGGGCCGAGAAGGCGCTGCGCACCTCGCTGAAGGTGCGGGCGGAGGGGAACGCCCCGGCACTGCGGGGGCTGGCCGCGCTGGCGAACGCGCGGCGGGACTTCGCGGAGGCCCGGAAGTGGGGCGAGGCGGCGCGGAAGCTGGAGCCGAAGCGGTGGACGACGTATCCGCTGCTGATCGAGGCGTCCGCCGGGCTCGGTGACGACGAGGAGACGGGGAAGCTGCTGGAGAGGCTGAAGAAGCTGCGCTCCGGTCCCGCCGTGATGGCGCGGGCGGCGGCCGTGTACCGGGACCGGGGCTGGCGGGAGGACGCGGCGGCCAAGCTGGCGGACGCGGCGTCGGCCGCCGGGGAGCCGGCCGAGCGGGCGGCGTACCTGGAGCGGGCCGGGCAGCTCGCCTGGGAGCGCGGCGACCGGGAAGACGCGCTGCGGCACTTCCAGGAGGCGGTACGGGTCGACCCCGACCAGCGGGCGGCACAGGCGGGGCAGGGCAGGGTGCTGGCGGCACTGGGGCGGACGACGGAGGCGCTGAGCGCGTACCGGGTGGCGCTGGCGAAGCAACCCCGGCCGGAGTACGCGCTGGAACTGGGCGAGCTGTACGAGTCGCTGGGGCTGAAGCAGGCGGCGGGTGTGCAGTACGGGGTGTTGCGGGAGCGGGTGCGGGCGGCCGCCGCGCACGGGGGTGACGAGTCGTTGGTGCTGGGGCGGTTCGAGGCGGATCACGGGGATGCGTCGGATGCCGTGCGGCGGCTTCGGGAGGTGTGGGAGCGGCAGCCGTCGACGGAGGTGGCGGACGCGTTGGGGTGGGCGCTGCACCGGGCGGGGGAGCACGAGGAGGCGTTGCCCTTCGCCGTGCGGGCGACCGAGGGGACGAAGGGCGGGGGTGTGCGGAGTGCGTTGTACGTGTTCCACCGGGGGATGATCGAGCGGTCGCTGGAGCGGTACGGGTCCGCGCGGCGGCACTTGAAGGAAGCCCTCCAGATCAACCCGTGGTTCTCACCGCTGCGGGTGCCGCAGACGAAAACGGCCCTGGCCCGCCTGGGCGAACCTTCCGTCCAGGCGGGGCCCGAGTCTTCCTGAAGCCCCCCCCCCACGGACAGCCGCACCGAGCACGCACACGCCGCGGACAGCCACACGCCGCACCCCCGCCCCCCGCGGGCAGCGGCGCCGAGCACGCACACGCCGCGGACAGCCGAGCGGCTGGGGCGCCGCCCATCCCGCGGGCAGTCGTGCCGCAGGGCGGCACGGGTGGGCGCGGGCGGCACCCCGTGAGCGCCGGGCTGCGCGACGTCCCCCGGCAGGCACCAGCATCGTTGCGCTTGCCGGGGGCGGGTTGCTCTGCCGGCGCTTGCCGGGTGCCGCTGCGCCCACCCGTGCCGCCCCAGCGGCACGACTGCCCGCAGCTACGCGGCGGCGCCTACGGCGTCACAGGTTGCCGCGCTTCTCCTGCTCTCGTTCGATGGCCTCGAAGAGGGCCTTGAAGTTGCCCTTGCCGAAGCCCATCGAGCCGTGTCGTTCGATGAGTTCGAAGAAGACCGTCGGACGGTCCTGAACCGGCTTGGTGAAGATCTGGAGCAGGTAGCCGTCCTCGTCCCGGTCGACGAGGATCTTCAGCTCGCGCAGCGTCTCCACCGGCACCCGCGTCTCGCCCGCCCACTCGCCGAGCGTGTCGTAGTACGAGTCGGGGGTGTCCAGGAACCGGACGCCGGACGCGCGCATCTGGCGGACCGTCTGCACGATGTCGTTGGTGTTCAGCGCGATGTGCTGGACGCCGGCACCGCCGTAGAACTCCAGGTACTCGTCGATCTGGGACTTCTTCTTGGCGATGGCGGGCTCGTTGATCGGGAACTTGACCTTGAGCGTGCCGTCGGCGACCACCTTCGACATCAGCGCGCTGTACTCGGTGGCGATGTCGTCGCCCACGAACTCCTTCATGTTCGTGAAGCCCATGACCTTGTTGTAGAACTCCACCCACTCGTTCATCCGGCCGAGTTCGACGTTGCCGACGCAGTGGTCGATCGCCTGGAAGGAGCGCTGGGCCGGCGGCTCGACGATCGGGTCGGCCGCGACGTACCCGGGCAGGTAGGGGCCGTCGTAGCCGCTCCGCTCGACCAGCGTGTGGCGGGTCTTGCCGTACGTGGCGATCGCGGCGAGTACGACGGTGCCGTGCTCGTCCTTCAGCTCGTACGGCTCGGTGACGGAGCGGGCGCCGTGCTCGACGGCGTAGGCGTACGCGGCACGGACGTCCGGGACCTCGATGGCGAGGTCGACGACGCCGTCGCCGTGCGCGCTCACGTGGTCGGCGAGGAAGGCGCCCCACTCGGTGGACTGCTTGATCACCGAGATGAACACGAAGCGGGCCGAGCCGCTCTCCAGGACGTAGGCGGCGGTCTCGCGGCTGCCGTTCTCCGGTCCGGAGTAGGCGACCAGCTTCATGCCGAAGGCGGTGGAGTAGTAGTGCGCCGCCTGCTTGGCGTTGCCCACGGCGAAGACGACCGCGTCCATTCCCTTGACCGGGAAGGGATCGGCCTGCCGGGCGGTCGTGTCGGGAGTGTGGTGTGTGGTCTGCGTCA
The DNA here is from genome assembly GCF_055585405.1 of Streptomyces sp. NPDC053426. NCBI lineage: Bacteria > Bacillati > Actinomycetota > Actinomycetes > Kitasatosporales > Streptomycetaceae > Streptomyces > Streptomyces sp. NPDC053426. The sequence goes on from NZ_JBVJKE010000006.1 coordinate 351,391, forward strand.
TAGGGGCAGCGTGGGCCAGCTCCGCAAGGTGCGCAATAGTTTGCCTGTTCACTGGGCAATGTGTTCAGTCGTACGCGCCCGTCTACGGGCTTTCTGTACAGGATGACCACTGGGGAGGACCGTATGGCGATCGATCATCTGGACGGGCGGATCATCCTGCTGCTGGCGCGGGAGCCGCGCATCGGGGTGCTGGAGATGTCCCGGCGGCTGGGGGTGGCGCGCGGGACCGTTCAGGCCCGCCTGGACCGCCTTCAGTCGAACGGAGTCATCCGCGGATTCGGCCCCCAGGTGGATCCGGCGGCCCTCGGCTACCCGGTCACGGCGTTCGCCACGCTGCAGATCCGGCAGGGCCAAGGAGCCGACGTGCGGGCCCACTTGACGACCGTGCCGGAGGTGCTGGAGCTGCACACCACGACCGGTACCGGGGACATGATGTGCCGCCTCGTGGCGCGCTCCAACGCCGATCTTCAGCGGGTGATCGACCGCGTCGTCGGTTTTGATGGCATCGTCCGGGCCTCCACGGCGATCGTCATGGAGAACCCCGTTCCGCTGCGGATCATCCCGCTGGTGGAGCAGGCCGCGCTCGGCGAGTGAACCGACCTGGCCGAGCTGGGGTGAGCAGAGGTGAACTTCTGGGAGTACCTGGGGAGCCGGCATCAGCAGCTGCTCGTCGACGCCTACCAGCACGCCAGTGTCGTCTTCCAGTGCATGGTGGTGGCGACCCTGCTCGGCGTGGTGATCGGGGTGGTCACCTACCGCAGCGAGTGGGCGGGGAACCTGGCCACGACCGCCACCGCCACCCTGCTGACCATCCCGGCGCTGGCCATGATCGGTCTGCTGATCCCGGTGGTGGGGCTCGGGGTGCCGCCGACGGTGATCGCGCTGACGCTGTACGGGCTGCTGCCGATCGTGCGGAACGCCATCGTGGGGCTGCGCGGGGTCGACCCGTCGCTGGTGGACGCGGCCAAGGGCATCGGCATGTCGCGCGCGGCCCGGCTGGCGCGGGTGGAGCTGCCGCTGGCCTGGCCGCCGATCCTGACCGGGATCCGGGTCTCCACGCAGATGCTGATGGGCATCGCCGCCATCGCCGCGTACGCCTCCGGGCCCGGCCTCGGCAACCTGATCTTCCGCGGGATCGCCTCGCTGGGCAGCAAGAACGCGCTGAACCAGGTGCTCGCGGGCACCCTCGGGATCATCGTCCTCGCCCTGCTGTTCGACGCCGCGTACGTGCTGATCGGGCGGCTGACCATTCCCAGGGGGATCCGTGCCTGATCCGTCCGATCCATCCGACCTGCATGATCTGCCCGGTCCCGAGACATCCGGGACGGAGTCCCGCTCGGTCGGGGCGACCATCGAGCTGGAGGGTCTGACCAAGCGGTACCCGGGCAGTGCGCTGCCGGCCGTCGACAACGTCAGCATGGACATCAGGGCGGGCGAGACGGTGATCTTCGTCGGCCCCTCGGGCTGCGGGAAGTCCACCACCCTGAAGATGATCAACCGGCTGATCGAGCCGACGGGCGGCCGGATCCGTATCGGCGGCGAGGACGTCACCGACATGGACCCGGTGCGGCTGCGCCGCAAGATCGGGTACGCGATCCAGGCGAGCGGCCTGTTCCCGCACATGACGGTGGCGCAGAACATCGCACTGGTGCCGAGGATGCTGCGCTGGCCCGCGTCCCGGGTGCGGGCGCGGGTGGAGGAGATGCTGGACCTGGTCGGTCTGGACCCCGGCGAGTTCCACGGCCGCTATCCGCGCCAGCTCTCCGGCGGCCAGCAGCAGCGGGTGGGCGTGGCGCGGGCGCTGGCGGCGGACCCGCCGGTGCTGCTGATGGACGAGCCGTTCGGCGCGGTCGACCCGATCACCCGGGACCACCTCCAGGACGAGCTGATCCGGCTCCAGCGGGAGCTGCACAAGACGATCGTCTTCGTCACCCACGACTTCGACGAGGCGATCAAGATCGGCGACCGGATCGCGGTGCTGCGCGAACGCTCCCACATCGCCCAGTTCGACACCCCGGAGGCGATCCTCACCAACCCCGCCGACGACTTCGTGTCGGGGTTCGTGGGCGCCGGGGCGGCGCTGAAGCGGCTCAACCTCACCCGGGTGCGGGACGTGGAGATCACCGACTATCCGACGGTGACCGTCGACGACCCGCTCCAGCACATCTTCGACCGGCTCCGCTCCAGCGGCTTCAACGAGATCCTGCTGCTCGACAAGCGGGGCCGCCCCTACAAGTGGCTCAGGCGCGGCGACATGACGCTCGCCAAGGGTTCGCTGGCCCGCGCGGGCACACTGGTGCACGACACGGTGACCCGCGACGCGACGCTGCGGGACGCGCTGGAGGCGGTGCTCACCGACAACACGGGGCGGGTCGCGGTCACCGGGCGGCGGGGCGCGTACGAGGGTGTCGTGGACGTGGAGACGCTGATGAACTCCGTGCACGAACTGCTGGAGGCGGACCGCCTGGAGGCGATGGACGCCCAGCACGAGCTCGAGGAGCAGCGGTCCGCGCAGACGCACGCCGAGCAGGAGGGCTTCGGCGGGGAGGCGAAGGCGTGAGAGCCCCCACTCCCGGCTCCTCCGGGCGGCGGCCCGAGGGCGAGCACGAGGTGCGGGGGCACGCCTTCTGGGACGAGGGCGGCGGATCGTCCGACGAGCCGGAGGCCCCTCCCCCGCCCCCGGCCGTGAAGCCGCCCCGGGTGACCTGGCGGAAGCTGACGTTCCTGCCGGTGGTGCTGATCGCCGTGCTGCTCGCGACCTGGCTGTGGTTCGAGCAGGCCGACCTCGACGCGCTCACCCGGAACGCGCTGTCGAACGGGCAGGTGACCAAGGCGCTGTGGCAGCACATCCAGCTCACCGTGATCTCGACGTTCTTCGTGCTGATCATCGCGATCCCGCTGGGCGTCCTGCTGACCCGCCGCATGTTCCGCAGGGCCACCCCGGCGGCGATGGCGCTGGCCAACATGGGCCAGGCGACCCCGGCGATCGGTCTGCTGGCGCTGCTGGTGATCTGGCTGGGCATCGGCCGCAAGGCGGCCCTGATCGGCATCATCGCCTACGCCGTCCTGCCGGTGCTGTCCAACACCATCGCCGGCCTGAAGGCCAACGACCCGACGCTGCTGGAGGCGGCGCGCGGCATCGGCATGTCCCCGCTGGGCGTGCTGACGCGGGTGGAACTGCCGCTGGCCGTCCCGCTCATCCTGGCGGGTGTGCGGACGGCGCTCGTGCTGAACGTCGGCACGGCGACGCTGGCCACCTTCGGCGGCGGCGGAGGGCTCGGCGTGCTGATCACCACCGGGATCACCAGCCAGCGGATGCCGGTGCTGATGGTGGGCTCGGTCCTCACCGTCGTCCTCGCGCTGCTGGTGGACTGGCTGGCCTCCCTGGCGGAGCTGCTGCTGCGGCCGCGGGGGCTGGAGGCGGGCCCATGAGACGTGTACGGGTACGTGTCCGCCTGTTCCTGCTGTTCCTGGCCGGGGCGCTGCTGGCGGCGGCCTCGGGCTGCGGGCTGACCAGCGGCTCCCCCATGGTCGACGACGTGGAGCCCGGCTCGATCGGCAAGGGCAAACCGCTGGAGGGCGCGGAACTCACCGTCACGTCGAAGGAGTTCACCGAGCAGCTCATCCTCGGCGCGATCATGGGCATCGCCTTCCAGGCGGCGGGCGCGGAGGTCGTCGACCGGACCGGCATCCAGGGCTCGGTCGGCTCGCGGGAGGCGGTCGTCAACGGTGAGGCGGACGCCGGGTTCGAGTACACGGGCACGGCGTGGATCACGTACCAGGGCAACAGCAGGCCGATCCCCGATCCGCGTGAGCAGTGGGAGGCGGTGCGGGACGCGGACGTGAAGAACGGGGTGACCTGGCTGGAGCCGTCGGAGCTGAACAACACCTACGCCCTCGCCATGAGCCAGGCGAACTACGAGAAGTACCGCACGCGGACCCTCTCCGAGGTGGCGGAACTGGCGAAGTCCGATCCGGGGGCGGTGACGCTGTGCGTGGAGGGCGAGTTCGCCAACCGCGCGGACGGACTGCCGGGCATGGAGAAGGCGTACGGCATGGACGTCCCGGCACGCAACGTCACGCAGATGGACACCGGGATCATCTACACCCAGACGGCCAAGGGCGCCTGCACGTACGGCGAGGTCTTCACCACCGACGGGCGGATCAAGTCCATGAACCTGGTGGTGATGGAGGACGACAGGAAGTTCTTCCCCAACTACAACGCGGCGCCGACGGTCAACACCGACACCTTCGAGGAGTGGCCGGCCATCGCCGACGTCCTCGCACCGGTGACGGCGAAGCTGGACAACACCGTGGCGCAGGACCTCAACGCGAGGGTGGACGTCGACGGGGAGGACCCGCACCAGGTGGCACTGGACTGGATGGTGGAGGAAGGGTTCGTCAAGGAGGGCTAGGACTGGCAGGCGGGGACCTCGCCGGTGCCCTTCTCCAGGGCGGTCAGGGCGTCGACGGCGCTCTTGAGGGTGGTGACCGGGATCAGGCGCAGGCCCTCGGGGAGCTCCGCCTGCGCGTCGGAGCACTCGGCCTTCGGGACCAGGAAGACGGTGGCGCCGTCCCGCTCGGCCGCCTGCGTCTTCAGGGGCACGCCGCCGACCGCGCCGACGGTGCCGTCCGCGTCGATCGTGCCCGTACCGGCGATGACCCGGCCGCCGGTGAGGTCGCCGCTGTCCAGCTTGTCGACGATGCCGAGGGAGAACAGCAGGCCGGCGCTGGGGCCGCCGACGTCGGCGAGCTCGAGGGTGACCTCGATGTCCTCGTCCTCGCGGTTCAGGTAGTTCAGGGCGGCCCGGGTGGCCTCGTCCTGGGACTCCTTCATCTGCTCGCGGTTGTACTGCTGGATCTCCTCGACGCTGTCGCCGCTGGGGTAGACGGCGTCGCGGGGCATGACCGCCCGGTCGGTGCTGAACCAGCTGTCGATGACGTCCGGGAGGTCGACGCGGGTGTCCGGGGAGGTCGCCTCGATGGTCGTCATCCGCAACTGCCCGCTGGTCTCCCGTACGGGGGCGCCGGTGATCGTGATGACCTGGGTGCCCTTGTTCTCACCGAGCACGTCGGCGGTCATGCCGGGCTGCGCGACGGAGAAGGGGAGCGGGGCGAACGCGGCTGTGGCCAGCAGCGCGACGACGGGGGCGGCCAGGACGGCGAGGGCTTGGGGACGCGTGAGGCGGGAGAACACGAAGTCAATCTAACGTGCCGCCGCCACGGCCAGCCGCGCCGCCTGACGTACCACCGCTGCGGGCAGCCGCACCGCCTGGCGTGCCGCCGCTGCGGGCAGTCGTGCCTCCCCCAGTGCCTCAAGGGCCTGGGAGGTACCCCCAGGGCGGCGCGGGTGGGCGGTGGGGGTACCTCCCGCTCGAGCGAAGCCGAGAGTGGGGGAGGCACCCGGCAAGCGCCGGGCAGCGCGAACACCCCCGGCAAGCGCAACGATGCTGGTGCCTGCCGGGGGGGACGTCGCGCAGCCCGGCGCTCACGGGGTGCCGCCCGCGCCCACCCGTGCCGCCCTGCGGCACGACTGCCCGCGGAAGGGCGGGTGCGCGCACCCGCGAGATGGGCGGCGGCGTCCCACGACCGCCCGCGGAAAGAACGGGGCATCCCACGGCTGCCCGCGGGATGGGCGGGCGCGCACCCGCGGGATGGGCGGCGGTGTCCCACGACCGACCGCGGGAAGGACAGGGCATCCCACGGCTGCCCGCGGGATGGGCGGGTGCGCACCCGCGGGATGGGCGGCGGTGTCCCACGACCGACCGCGGGAAGAACGGGGCATCCCACGACCGCCCGCGGGAGGGCGGGCGGAGGGCGGTGGTGGACCGGCCGTGTGGCTGGTCGTGTGGCTGGTCGTGGCTGTGTCAGCGCAGTGCCTCCGCGACCTCCCGGGCCGCGTCCATCACCCGCGTTCCGACCCGTTCCGGGACGACCTCCGCCAGCATCACCACGCCCACGCTGCCCTCGACCCCGGTCACCCCGAGCAGCGGCGCAGCCGCCCCGCACGCGCCCGCTTCCAGCTCCCCGTGCGTCAGCGTGTACCCCGGCTCGTCCGCCGCCCGCTGCCGGGCGGCGAGGATCGCCTTCCCGGCGGCCCCCCGGTCCAGCGGATGCCGGAAGCCGGCCCGGTACGCCACGTGGTAGTCCGTCCACGACGGCTCCACCACGGCCACCGCCAACGCCTCCGCGCCGTCGACCAGCGTCAGGTGCGCGGTCGCGCCGATGTCCTCCGCCAGCGACCGCAGTGCCGGCATCGCCGCCTCCCGCACCAGCGGGTGCACCTGTCGGCCCAGCCTCAGCACGCCCAGCCCGACCCGGGCCCGTCCGCCCAGATCGCGGCGTACGAGGGCGTGCTGCTCCAGCGTGGCGAGCAACCGGTACACAACGGTCCGGTTCACGCCCAGTTTGTGGGAAAGCTCGGTGACGGTCAGCCCATGGTCCGTATCGGCCAGCAGCTTGAGGACACGCAGTCCCCTGTCGAGCGTCTGAGAGGTCTCCGCGGTCACGACGCCCACTCCTTAGTGGTGAGGTCGGCGGCCCCCTCGCGGCAGGTGCGTCACCGAGTCCCGTCGGTCACGCGCTTCAGAGGCCGCCGATCGGCCGGCGGCCCGGCCGTGATCCGGGCACAGTCGCTTCACGGCTGCGCTCCGCGGCGGCGCTGCCACGGGGCGTGTGCGTAGCGGGACAGTAGCGAGCCGGTTCGGTCAGCGGAAGGCTCCGTCCAGAATCCGGGCACTCTCACAGGGAAGTGGTTCCGTTTGTCCTCATACGTACACACGGTGTCACCGCATGCGCGTGGCCCACTCCTGCACCTTTTCGATCCGCTGGCGCAACTGTCCCGCCGTGGCCTCCGCCGAGGGCGGGCCGCCGCAGACCCGGCGCAGCTCGGTGTGGATCACGCCGTGCGGTTTGCCGCTCTGGTGGACGTACGCGCCGACGAGGTTGTTGAGCCGCTTGCGCAGCTCCATCATCTCCTTGTGGGAGACCACGGGCCGCCGCTCGGCGGGCAGTTCGAGCAGATCGGCCTCGGTGTCCGGCTTCTTGCGGCTGTGCGCGATCTGCCGGGCCTGCCGCTTCTGGAGCAGCAACTGCACCTGGTCGGGTTCGAGGAGCCCGGGGATGCCGAGGTAGTCCTGCTCCTCGTCGCTGCCGGGGTGGGCCTGCATGCCGAACTCGGCGCCGTTGTACATCACCCGGTCGAAGACGGCGTCGGACTCCAGCGCCTCGAAGGGCAGCATGTCCTGCTCGCCGGTGTCCTCGTCCTGCTCCCGGTTCGCCTCCTCCATCTCCTTCTCGGACTCGGCGTACGGGTCCTCCTCGCCCTCCTTCTTGGGCTTGTCGAGGACGTGGTCGCGCTCGCGCTCCATCTCGTTGGCGAAGCCGAGCAGGTCCGGGATGGTCGGCAGGAACACGGACGCGGTCTCGCCGCGCCGCCGGGACCGTACGAAACGGCCGACGGCCTGGGCGAAGAACAGCGGGGTGGAGATGGTGGTGGCGTACACGCCGACCGCGAGGCGCGGGACGTCGACGCCCTCGGACACCATGCGGACGGCGACCATCCAGCGGTCGGTGCCGCTGCTGAACGTGTCGATGTTCTTCGACGCGCCGGCGTCGTCGGACAGCACGACGGTGGCCTTGCTGCCGGTGATCTCGCGGATCAGCTTGGCGTACGCCCGCGCGGAGTCCTGGTCGGCGGCGATGACGAGGGCGCCGGCGTCCGGGATGGCCTTGCGGACCTCGGTGAGGCGCTGGTCGGCGGCGCGCAGCACGGCCGGCATCCATTCGCCGCGCGGGTCCAGCGCGGTGCGCCAGGCCTGGCTGACGGCGTCCTTGGTCATGGGCTCGCCGAGGCGCGCGGCGATCTCGTCGCCGGCCTTGGTGCGCCAGCGCATGTTGCCGCTGTACGACATGAAGATGACGGGACGGACGACGTTGTCGGCGAGGGCGGAGCCGTACCCGTAGGTGTAGTCGGCGGACGAGCGCCGGATGCCGTCGTCGCCCTCCTCGTACGTCACGAAGGGGATGGGGTTGGTGTCGGAGCGGAACGGCGTGCCGGTGAGCGCGAGCCGCCGCGTGGCCGGCTCGAACGCCTCCAGGCAGGCCTCGCCCCAGGACTTGGAGTCACCGGCGTGGTGGATCTCGTCGAGGATGACGAGGGTCTTGCGCTGCTCGACGCGGTTGCGGTGCAGCATGGGGCGCACGCCGACACCGGCGTACGTCACGGCGACGCCGTCGTACTCCTTGCCGAGCGGGCCCGCGCTGTACTCCGGGTCGAGCTTGATGCCTATCCGCGCGGCGGCCTCGGCCCACTGCTTCTTCAGGTGCTCGGTGGGCGCGACGACGGTCACCTGCTGCACGACGTGGTGGTGCAGCAGCCAGGACGCCAGCGTCAGCGCGAACGTCGTCTTGCCGGCGCCGGGCGTGGCGACCGCCAGGAAGTCCCGGGGCTGCGCCTGGATGTACTTCTCCATCGCCCCCTGCTGCCAGGCGCGCAGCTTGCCGGCGGTACCCCATGGGGCACGTCCGGGGAAAGCCGGGGACAGGTGGTGCGAGTGGGACGCGGAGCTGGCGGTGGTAGTCACGATCTCCGTGGGGTGGTCGGGCGGCGCGGTGCGTATGACAACCGGGCCACCCTACCGATGGCCCGGAGCTGTCGACGCCGCTACGCGGCCGCACCACCCGAGGGTGGGACCCACATCACAACCGCCCCAGCCGCTCCGCGATCTCCTTCACATCGCTCGCCGTCCCGGAGGCCACGTCGACGACCAGCGTGTACGCCGTGTCCTGGTCCACGCCGGCGAGGTCGACGCCGTTCACCGCGAGGAAGGTGGCGGTGGCCAGCCAGGCGGTGCGTTTGTTGCCGTCGACGAACGGGTGGTTCGTCGCGATGGCGTGGAGGAGCGCCGCTGCCTGCTCGTGCAGATCCTCGTACGCCGTGGTGCCGAACATCCGGGCGCGTGGGCGGTGCACGGCCGAGGCCAGCAGCCCCGGCGCCCGGGTCTCGGGCGGCCGCCCGCCGAAGGCGACCTCGGCGATGGCCGTGACCTCGTCGACGGTGAGGTGCCGGGTCATTCGCCGAGCCTCCTCAGCAGCTCGGCGTGCTCCCGCGCGAGGCGCTCGGCGACGGCACGCACCAGCCGGCCCTCCTCGTGCAGGTGGCGTCGCAGCGCTTCCCGCGCGACCTCCTCGGGGGCGCGGTCCTGCGCGTCCGCGAGGTCGTGGAGAGCTTGGTGCACGTCGGGGTCGAGGCGGAGAACCAGTTCGGACATGGCGGGATACTACTTTCTGCGATCTTCCGATGACGATCGGTTTACGGGTCAGCGCTCCCGCACCCGAGTGGCCACCCAAGCCCCCGCCAGCGCCACCGCCGCCATCGGCAGGAACACCGCGACGAAGGCGGCCGGGTGGGAGCCGGTGGCCTCCGTGGCCGCGTGGCCGGCCGTGCCGCCGCCGAGGGCCGCGAAGGCGGCGCCGCCCGCGGCCAGCAGGAGGACGTTGGAGAGGCCGTCGGAGATCTGGAGGGCGGCGGAGTTGGTGCCGGCCTCCTCGGGGGCGGAGAGCTGGAGCAGCAGGACGCTGGTGGAGGAGATCACCAGGCCCATGCCGAAGCAGCCGAAGGCCCAGGCGACCGCGACCGTCCAGGCCGGCACGGCCTCGATCAGCACGCTGGGGGCCGCCGCGATCGCCGCCGCCACCAGCACCATGCCGAGGGCCATCAGACGCTCCCGGTACGGCTCCAGGCGGGGCCGGGACTGGAACCAGGAGCCCAGCGCCCAGGTTCCGCCGCCCGCCGCGAGGGAGAAGCCGGCCAGCGTCGGGCTGAGGCCGCGCTGGGTGACCAGCATCAGCGGGACGAAGGACTCCGCCGCGATGAAGGAACCGGCGGCGACTCCGCGCAGGAGGACGACCGAGGGCAGTCCGCGCGCCGCGCGGTAGGTGCCGCGCGGGAGCAGGCCGAGCACGGCCGGGACCAGCAGGGCGACGCCCAGCGCGCCCGGCGGCAGGGAGGCCCAGCGCAGGTCCTGGGCGGTGTACTGGAGCAGGCCCGCGCCGAGGGAGATCGCCAGGGCCAGGCGGATGCGGCGGCCGTCGAAGGAGGCGGGCCCGTCCGCGTCCCCGTTCACCGGGCCGGACGCCAGGCGCCGTATCTGCGGCAGCGCGAGCGCCAGCGGGAACACCACGAGCACCGGGATGCCGAGGAACACCCAGCGCCAGCCGATGTGCTCCGTCACCGCGCCGGAGGCCAGCGGGCCGACGATCGACGGCACCACCCAGCTCGCCGCGAACGCCGCCATGATCGCCGGCCGCAGCCGCTCCGGGTAGGCCCGCCCGACGATGACGTACAGCGCGACGATCACCAGTCCGCCGCCGAGTCCCTGCACGGCCCGCCCCAGGATGAACAGCCACATCGCCCCGGCCGTACCGGCGAGCAGCAACCCGGCCGCGAAGGAGGCGATGCCCCAGGTCAGCGGCGCGAGCGGGCCCCGCCGGTCGGACCACTGGCCGGACAGCACCATGCCGAACAGGCTGGTCGTGAAGTACCCCGAGAACGCGAACGCGTACAGCGGCACCCCGTCCAGCTCCCGCGCCGCCACCGGCATGGCCGTGCCCACCGCCGTCGCCTCGAAGGCGATCAGCAGCACCACGGAGACGACACCGATGCTCAGCGCCCGGTAGGGGCTGCTCAGCACGGTCTCCTCGGGGGCGGCGGGCGGTGAAGGGACGTCGGCGGGCTCGGTGACATCGGTGTCACGCGGGTTCGGGGCGGTCATGACCGCCAGAGTAAGGGCCACGGCACGGTTTGACCCCTGTCGGGGGTCGGGACCGGCACCGGGACCTTGGTCGTAGGACCGGAGCCGCCGTTCATGAACGGCGTGTGGCAGTCGTATTGCGGCCCCCGGCATTTCCTTGAGCGCCGCCTCCGGCCCACCGTACGGTCGTCACACCGGTTCGGAACGGCGAAGCACCGCACGGCACTTCGCCCCCGACACGGCCGTGTGCCCGAGTGGTCCCAGGGACTCGCCTGCAAAGCGAGGTACGCGGGTTCGATTCCCGCCACGGCCTCCCTACATGGGCGGGGTGCTCTTCGAAGCGCCCCGCCCGTCCGCGTCAGCGCCCCCGAGGGGCGCGGGGCCGTATCGGCATGCGGCTCCGCCGCGTGGGCGCGACCGGCCCCGACGACGCCGCAGCCGACCGGCAACCGTCCCCGAGCGGGGCCCTACAACACGCCCCCGGCCTCGTCCTGGAACAGTTCCGTCCAGTAGTGCCACTCCGCATCGGGCGTCGTACCCGTGGGGTCGATGGACGACAACACCTGCAACATGGTCAACGCCAGTTGGTCATACGTGTCGGTGGTCAGCGCGTGGCCCGACGCCTCGTCGATGGCGTGCTCGCGGTGGAGCAGCCAGAGGGTGAAGGCGAGGGTGGAGATGTCCGTGTTCAGCGGGTGGAGGACACCTTCCGGTTCGCTCCAGTTGAGCACCGCGCCCGTGGCGCCGTCGACGACCAGGCTGTTGTCCTCGATCAGGTACCCCAGGCGTATCAGCTGCTCGGCGCGGGCGGGGAGGCGGGCGTCGGGGAGTTCGCGGTCGTCGGTGTAGTACTCCGCGAGGGTGCGCAGCGGCAGGTCGGTGTCCAGCTGGAAGAGGAAGCCGTCCTCCGGCAGGCCCGTCTCGCGCAGGAAGCGGCGGGTCGGCTCGTGGTCGAGCGTCGCGGGGAAGTCGACCTCCTCGAAGCGGACCACTCCGCCCCGGCCGAACTCCTCGTCCAGCAGGCGGAGGGGGAGGTCCAGGGCGAGGCCCGAGGCCGTGCCGGGGCCCGCCACCAGGGCCAGCGGCCTGATCAGCGCGGCCATCCTCCAGAACGGCGCCGGCTCGCCGTCCGTGCCCTCCTCGAAGACCGCCAGGAGCTGCCGGGAGGCCTCCGCGACCGCCTTGGCGCCGTACCGGCCCGCGTAGGCGGCGAACTGGCCGCGCAGTCCCGCCAGCTCGTCCGTCGCCGCCGCGAAACGCACCAGCGTCGGCAGGGACGGGGCGAGCGGGCGGCGGTCCATCAGGTCGGGGCGGTCGTGGAAGAAGAACGTCGTGGAGACCTCGCCGGTCGCCCCGTCGAGCAGCACCGACTCCGTCTCCAGACCGGCCGGGCCCAGCAGCCCGCCGATGACCAGCTGGTCCCGCAGCTCCGGGGAGAGCCGGTCGGCGGGGCCGCCCGTCGAGTCGCCCACCGTGCGCGGGCCGCCGGGCCGCGCCAGCTCCGCGAAGCCGAACAGGCCGCTGTCGGCGGGCAGTCCGGGACCGGTCAGCCAGTCGCGCGTGGACGCGTGCGTGATGAAGGGATCGAGGTCGGCGCCGGTCAGTGTGATCGCCGCCGCGACAACGGTGTCGGTCGTACTCATGATTCCCCCGCGATACGTGTGCTCGGTCCCGGGCCCGCGAACGTCCCGCCCCGGGCAGGACGGCCCTGACCCTTCCGGACCCGTCAGCCGTCCCCCACTGCTCGGAACACTACGCGGCACCACTGACAACGCCTTGGACCGAGGGCGGCGAACGCAACGCCCCCATCACACAAGACGCCTGAGCAACCGTTTGCGTTGCCTCCCCCGCGGGAATCGTCCGGAACGACGTTCAGCCCCCGGCCGTCACCACCGCGGCCTGCGGCCGGATCGGCAGCCGGTTCACCGGGCGGCCCGTGGCGGCCCGTACGGCGGAGGCGATCGCCGCCGGCGAGGTCACCACCGGCACCGCGCTGACCGCCTTCGCGCCGAACGGCGCGACCACGTCCCGCTCCTCGACCAGCTTCACGATGTGGATGTCCGGCGCGTCCAGCGCCGTCGGGAGGGCGTACCCGGTCAGGTCGGGGTGGCGGACCAGCCCGCGCGGCGTGCGCAGGTTCTCGGTGAGCGCGGCGCCCAGGCCCTGGGTCACGCCCGCCTCGATCCGGGCGGCAAGCTGCGCCGGGTTCAGCACCCGGCCCACGTCCTGGGCGACCGCCAGCTCCACGACCCGTACCGAGCCGAGTTCGATGTCGACGTCGACCACCGCGCGGATCGCGCAGAAGGCCATGCCGACGAAGGCGTCGCCCTGGCCGGAGGCGTCCAGCGGCTCCGTCGGGTGCGGACGGCACTGGGCGGTGGCCCACAGCTCCTTGCCGTCCATCGCCTCGGTGACGGTCGTGGACAGCACGCCGTCGTACGAGGTGATCTTGCCGTCGGTGATCTGGAGCAGCTCGGTGGACATGCCGAACTTGTGCGCGAGGGGCTGGAGGAGCTGGGTGCGGACCATCTTCGCCGCGCGCTCCACCGCGCCGCCCGACACCCACGTGTGCCGTCCCCGGCAGCCGGGTCCCGCCGGGGGCTGGTCGGTGTCGACGGGCACCACGTGCACCTCGTCGACGCCGAGGGTCTCCTGGACGATCTGCCGGGCCAGCGTCGAGAAGCCCTGGCCGCTCTCCACGGCCGCGCACAGCACCGTCGCCACGCCGTCCTGGACCCGCACGGTGGCCGTGGACACCTCGTCCGCGCCCTCCGCGCCGAGCATGTGCACCATGCCCAGGCCGTAGCCCACGCCCCGGCGCACCGCGCCCGGCTCGCCCGCGCCCTCGGGGCCGCCGGGCAGCAGCCACTCGTCCTCGGGGGTGTCCTTGGGCAGCGGCGGCAGCGGGAAGTCCCGCACCGCCTCGAGGAGTTCCGCGACCGGGGCCGGGCAGGTCACCGTCTGGCCGGTGGGCAGCACGTCGCCGGTGGCCATCACGTTGCGCAGGCGCAGCTCCGCCGGGTCGACGCCGAGCTTCTTGGCCAGCTTGTCCATCTGCGCCTCGTAGGCGGCGCACACCTGCATCGCGCCCTCGCCGCGCACATGGCCGGAGGGGGGGTTGTTGGTGCGTACGGCCCAGCCCTCGATGAAGGCGTTGGGCACGACGTACGGGCCGCAGGCGAAGGCCACGGCGGCGGCCAGGGCCTCGGAGGAGGTGTCGGCGTAGGCGCCCGCGTCGAGCAGGATCTGCGCCTCGACCTTCACCAGCCTGCCCTCGGCGTCGGCGTGGTGACGGTAGCGCAGCAGCGTGGGGTGGCGGTGGGCGTGGCCGAGGAAGGACTCCTCGCGCGTGGCGGCGAGTTTCACCGGGAAGCCGGTCCTCAGCGCCAGCAGGCCGAGCGGGAGCTGGAAGCTCCGGTCCTCGCGGTCGGCGGTGGCGCCGGGCACCCCGGTGACGACGACCTTCACCCGATCGGGTGCCAGGCCGAACGCGGCGGCGGCGGTGTCCCGGTCGCCGTGCGGGTCGGTGGAGGCCAGGTACAGCTCGACGCCGCCGTCCGGGCGGGGCACGGCGAGACCGGCCTCGGCGCCGATGGGGGCGGGGTCCTGGCGGCCGATGCGGTACAGGCCCTCGACGACGACGTCGCCGGCCGCGTCGGGGTCGCCGTGGCGCAGCGGGATGTGCCGGATCAGGTTGCCGTCGGGGTGCAGCGGTTCGGCCTCGAAGGCCTGCTCGGGGTCGGTCACCGGGTCGAGCACCTCGTACTCGACGATGACGGCGGCGGCTGCCATCCGCGCGGTGTCCGGGTGGTCGGCGGCGACGGCGGCGATGGGCTCGCCGTGGTGGCGTACGACCTCGGAGGCGAAGACCGGGCGGTCGGCCGTGCCGCGGCCGTGCAGCGGGTCGCCGGGGACGTCCTCGTGCGTGACCACCGCGCGGACGCCGGGCATCTCACGCGCGTGGGTGGTGTCGATGGACACGATGCGCGCGTGCGGGTGCGGCGAGCGCAGCACGGCCGCCCACAGCAGGCCCTCGGCCCACAGGTCGGCGGCGTACGGGAAGGTGCCCTCGGTCTTGGCGCGGGCGTCGGCGGCCGGGAGGGAGACGCCGAGTCCGTGCGGGAGCGGTTCCGGCTCGGGGGCGGCCTCCGCGGCCCGTACGGCCTGCGCGGTGGCTGCTTCGTCGGTCACGCCTGGCCTCCGTCCTCGCCGTACGGCTGGTCCTGGGGCTGCTCATCGGGTCCGGGGCCGTCGAACGCGGCGGGGTTGACGCCGCCGGCGCCGGGGCCCGCCTGGTGCGGGATGCGGGGCGGTTCCGGCTCGCCGTCGGAGTCGTCCTCGTCGGACGCGGAGTGCGCCTCGCGTTCGGCGACGACCTCCTTGACGGCGTTCACCACGCCCCGGTAGCCGGAGCAGCGGCAGAGGTTGCCGCACAGGGCCTGGCGGGTCTCCAGCTCGGTGGGCGCCGGGTTGCCCTCCAGGAGGTCGTGCACGGTCATCGCCATGCCCGGCACGCAGAAGCCGCACTGCACGGCGCCGCACCGCGCGAGCGCCCGCTGCACGTCCGAGGGCCGGCCGTCCTGCGCCAGGCCCTCGACGGTACGGACCTCGCTGCCGGCCGCGGTGACGGCCGGGACCAGGCAGGACGCCACGAGCCGTCCGTCGACCTGCACGTTGCAGGCCCCGCACTCGCCCTGGGAGCAGCCGTCCTTGGCCCCGGCGAGACCGAGCCGCTCGCGCAGCACGTAGAGCAGCGACTCGCCGATCCAGGCGTCGGTGACGGGCCGGTCGGTGCCGTTGACGCGGAGCACGTAGGAGGCGAGGGGGTGGTCGTCGTGCGGTGCGACCGGCTCGCCCCGGCCGTCCGGAGCGTCCGGGGTGTCCGGAGTCTCCGGAGCGCCGGGGGCCGTGTCGGTGTCCGGGGACTCGGCGTCGGCGGGTTCCGTCGCCGCTTCCGCGTCCGGAGCGGGCTCGGCGGGGGCCGCGGAGGGCTCCGAGAGGCCTTCGGCGGCCTCGGGAGCCCCGTGGGTGCCCTCGGCGTCCTCGGCGGCCCCGGAAGCGGGCGCCGGGGCGTCCTCGGCGGCCTCCGTCTCGGACCGCCACCGCGGCTCCGCGTACCCCTCGGCGGCGAACGGCTGAGGAACGCCGGAGTGCCCGGACGGCTGCTGGAACGCGGGGTCGTCGCCCCGAACGGGCTCGCCGTGGAACTCCGGGGCGTGCTCGGGCGTGCCGGAGGGCTCAGGCGCGGCACTCGCTCCGGGCCGCCCCGGCGCGTGCTCGGGCACGGGACCGGCGTCCGGCCGCCCTTGTGCGTGCTCACCGGCCGGCTGCACGGGCGTGCCCTGGGCCGGTGTCCCGCCGTAGGCGTCCTGGCCTCCGGGCCGCCCCGGCGCGTGCTCGTCGGCCGGCTGCACGGGCGTGCCCTGGGCCGGTGTCCCGCCGTACACGTCCTGGGCCGTGGGGGCCTCGTCCCGGTTGCCGGGGTCGGCGTACGGGAGTGGTTCGGCGGCGGGCAGGGGCTGTCCGCCGTACGTGACCGCGCCGGGCGGCTGCTGGGGGCCGGGTTCCTGCCGGTCCCGCGCGGGGGCGTGTTCGGTGCCCCGCGGCTCCTGGTCCTCGTCCTGCGGGACGCCGGGCACGCCGGGTCCCCACGGGCGGCCGATGGCCTCCGTGGGCGCCCAGGGGGCGGGGGCGCCGCCCGGCAGGGTGGCCGGCGGGGTGCCGCCCCACTGCTCGACCAGGGCGGACGTGGTGAACTCGCCCGACTCGTCCGGCAGGTCGCCGTCGGCCACGGGGATCGACCACTGGCCGGTGACGTCGTGTCCCGGCGCCGGGTTCTGCGCGGCCTGCTCCTCGAAGGTCCACTGCCCGGTCGCACCGGGGTCGTACGTGAACCGGTCCCCCGGTGCCGCGCCCGCCTCGGGGGCCTGCGGGTCGTGCCACCGGGCGCCGTCGACGGGCGCGCCGGGCACCCCCCAGGTGCCGGTGGCGGCCGGGTCGGTGCCCGCGGTGGCCGCCGGGTCGACCGTGATCTGCGGCGGCACATAGCCGTGGCCGGGCGCGGCGAGCGGGCTCTCCATGGCGTCCAGCAGGGCGTCGATGCCGCCCTCGGGGAGGTTCACGAAGGCCGTGGCGCCGTCGTCGTAGTCGCCCTGGGGCAGCGGGTCCCAGCGGCTGCCGCCCGGGGGCGTGCCCTGTCCGTGCTGGTCGTCGGTCACGACAGCGCCCTCCCCAGTGCTCGTCGGGCCAGCGCGGCGACGGTGCGCCGCAGGTGCAGTACCGCGGGCGGAAGCGGTGGGACGGTGCCGTCCTCGCCGGGTGCGGCGTCGGGGATGCAGGCCGCGGCGACGTACTCCCCGAACGCGTTCAGTGCCTCGGGCACGATCGCGCGGTTGTTGTCCCAGTCGATGAGCTGCGCGACCCACTGCTCGGCGTCCAGGGGCCGCAGCGGCATCGGAGCTATGGCGCCCACCGCGCAGCGCACCCCGCGGCGGGCCGGGTCGAGCACCAGGGCGACGGAGGCGACCGCGCGGCCGGGGCCGGTGCGGCCGGTCGCCTTCAGGAAGACCTGGGGGGCGTGCAGCAGCGGCACGCGCACGTAGCCGATGAGTTCGCCGGGGCGCAGCAGGTCCATCCCGGCCAGCAGGTGCGACACCGGGAGTTCGCGGCGGGCTCCGCCCGGGCCCGCGATGATCAGCGTCGCCTCCAGCGCGGCCAGCACGGGCAGCGCGTCGCCGGTGGGGGCGGCGGAGGCGATGTTGCCGCCCAGGGTGCCCGCGTTGCGGATGTGCGGCGGTCCGGCGGCCCGCGCGGAGGCGGCGAGCGCCGGGATGAGGGCGGCGAAGTCGGGGCGGCCCATGCGCGCGTGGGTGAGACCGGCGCCGAGCAGCGCGTGTCCGTCCAGGTACTGCCAGCCGCGGATCTCGCTGATCTTGCCGAGGCCGACCAGCGCGGCGGGCCTGAGCTGCCCGGAGTTGACGGCGGCCATCAGGTCGGTGCCGCCCGCGACGGGCACGGCGGCGGGCATCGCCGTGAGGGCCGCCACGGCCTCGTCGAGTGTCGTGGGCAGCGTCACGGCCTGCGCCGCCTGCGGTGCGTGCGTGCTCAAGTCCGGCTGCCCCTTCCCGCTGCCCCACCTGGTCCCACCTGTGCTGCCGTACGGTACGGCCTGACAGGGCGGACGTGGCAACTCTGGCACATCTTGGCAGGTGCCGAGGACGGGGGTCCGCTAGGAGGCATTCGCCCACCTCACCCCGGACGTGGTCGTTTTCGCACCAGATGGCCGATGCGCTCCGCATACGCACTCTTCGGTGACTTTCACACCTTTTTCGCATGACCTGTTCGACACGGACCGAACAGGTGCGCACACCCCGTCCCGGGTGCCCGGCGCGGGGCTGCCCGCCCGGCGCCGGGAACCCGGGACGGGCGGGCTACTGGTGCGGCGGCGGGCCGTCGAGCGGGCGCCCCAGGATGCCCGGACGCCGCTGCCAGGGCAGCGGGCCGGTGGGCGGCCGGTAGGCGACCCCGAGGGCGTCCAGGCGCCGGTAGTGGGCGGTCATCCGCCGTTCGAAGCCGGCGAAGTCCCGGTCGGCGGGGGCGGGCAGGTCGCTCCAGGCGACCTCGGCGAGCGCGGCGAGCCGGGGGAACGTCTGGTAGTCGACCCGCCCCTGGTCCTCCATCACCTCGGTCCACACGTTGGCCTGGGTGCCCAGCACCCGCGCGGCCTCCTCGCCCGTCAGCTCCGACGGCACGGGCTCGAACCGGTAGACGTCCTCCAGGGTGCGCACGTACCCGATCGGCACCGGCTCGTCGGGGCCCGCGTCCTGACGGTAGTCCAGGTACACGTACTGCTGGGGGCACATGACCACGTCGTGCCCCGCGCGGGCGGCGGCGACCCCGCCGGAGTAGCCGCGCCAGGACGACACCGCGGCGCCGGGGGCCAGGCCGCCCTCCAGGATCTCGTCCCAGCCGATCAGCCGCCGCCCCCGCGCGGCGAGCCACTGGTCGAAGTGACCGATGAACCAGGACTGGAGCGCGTCCTCGTCCGGCAGTCCGAGGTTGCCGATCTGTTTCTGCGCGGCGTCCGACTCGCGCCACTGGTCCTTGAGGCATTCGTCGCCGCCTATGTGCACGAACGGCGAGAAGGGGCCGGCGTCCGCGGGGAACAGTTCCAGGACTTCCTCGAGCACCCCTTCGTAGAACCGCAGGGTGTTGTCAGTGGGGGCGAGTACGTTCGGATTGATCCCCCAGGTGTCCCAGACGGTCAGGGAGGCGGTGTCGATGACATCGGAGTTGCCGAGTTCCGGATACGCGGCGATGGCGGCCTGCGAGTGGCCGGGCACGTCGATTTCCGGGACGACGCTGATATGCCGCTCGGCGGCGTAGGCGACGATCTCGCGGATGTCGTCCCGGGTGTAGTGACCGCCGTACGGCCTGTCGTCCCACAGCGGTGACGCGCGGTGTCCGATTTTCGTCCGGGCCCGCCAGGAGCCGATCCCGGTGAGCTTCGGATACCGCTGGATCTCGATGCGCCAGCCCTGGTCGTCCGTCAGGTGGAAGTGGAGGACGTTGAGTTTGTGCGCCGCCATCAGATCGAGATAGCGCAGCACGCCTTCCTTGGGCATGAAGTGCCGGGCCACGTCGAGCATGAGTCCGCGCCAGCGGAAGCGGGGCTCGTCCTGGATCTCGGCTTCCGGCAGCTCCCAGGCGGCGCGCCCGAGGCGCGCCCGCCGGAACGCGTCGGGGCCGAGCAGTTGCCGGAGCGTCTGCGCGCCGGCAAAGGCACCGGCCGGGTCACCGCTCCTGATCAGCGCGCGGTCGTCACGGATGGTGATGCGATAGGCCTCGGGCGGGAGGTGGTGGTCGTGCCGCAGCTCGATCGCGTTCTCCGCGGCCCGCCCGGGCGGGCCGGGCTCGCCCTCCCGCAGCGGCAGACCGGTGGCCGCCTGCAAGGTCGTGCGCAGCCAGCGTTCGGCACTGCCCACACCCGGCCCCGCCGTCAGCGTCGTGTCCTCGTCGAGGACGAAGACCCGCTCACCCCACGTGCTCACGCTCAGCGGGGCGGGAATCAGTTCCGTCAGTGAAGTCACATCAGTCCTTTACCGCGCCGCCCAGTCCGGAGACCAGACGTCGCTGCACGAGTACGAAGAAGACCAGTACCGGAATCGTCATCACGGTGGACGCCGCCATGACCCCGCCCCAGTCCGGCTCGTCGGGTTTGTAGAAGACCAGCAGCGCCATCGGCAGGGTCGACTGCGAGATGTCGCTGATGATGAAGGACTTGGCGAACAGGAAGTCGTTCCAGGTGGAGATGAACGAAAACACGCTGGTGGCCACCAGGCCCGGCAGGACGAGCGGGAAAAGGATCTGCCAGAGAAAGCGGGCGCGGCTCGCCCCGTCGATGTAGGCGGCCTCCTCCAGCGCCTCCGGAACGGCCTTCACGAACCCCCGCAGCATCCAGATCGCGAAGGGCAGGGAGAACGCGATGTGCGGCAGGATCAGCGACCACAGCGTGTTCAACTGTCCGAAGTCCCGCATGACGAAGAACAACGGGATGGTCAGCGCCTCCACGGGCACCATCTGGGCCACCAGAAACATGATCAGCAAGGTGGTCCGCAGCCGGAACCGGAATCGCGTCACGGCGGTCGCGGCGAGAAAGGCGATCAGCGCGGAGGCGATCACCACGGCGACCGCGACGACGACGCTGTTGAGGAAGTACCGGCCGAATTCCTGCTGCCCGAACACCCGCCGGAACGAGTCCAGCGTGGGCGCGAGCGTCCAGGGCCGCGGCTCGGTCGACTCGATCTCCCCGGCCGGTTTGAAGGCGCTCAGCACCATCCAGTACAGCGGGAAGGCCACCACGGCGGCGATCAGCAGCGCCGCCGACTCGGCCGCCAGCCGCCCCGGACGCCGTACGAACCGGCGCACAGGATTCACCCGGGGTTTCCCGTCCCGGCTCACAAGGCTCACAGTTCCTCCCCCTGGCGGCGCAGCAGTCGCAGGTACACCAGCGTCACGGCGAGCAGGATCAGCAGCATCACCACGCCGATCGCCGCGCCGAGGCTGTACTGCGAGGACGCGAACGCCTGCTGGTAGGCGTAGACGTTCAGGACCAGGTTCTGGCCGGCGATGCCCCCGCCGTTCGTCATGACGTAGATCTGGGTGAAGACCTTGAAGTCCCAGATGACCGACTGGATGGTGACGACGACCAGGATCGGCCGGAGCATCGGCGCGAGCACCGAGCGCCAGATCCGCCACTGCGAGGCCCCGTCCAGAGAGGCGGCCTCCAGTACCTCGGAGGGTACGGCGCGGATCCCGGCGTAGACCGTCACCATCACGAACGGGAAGGAGCACCAGACCACTTCGAGCAGGACGAGGAAGAAGGCGCTGAACCGCCCGTACGTCCACGAGTGGTCGCCGAGCCCCAGCACCCGGTTGACCGGCCCGAAGTCGGCGTCGAAGAGGAACAGCCAGACCGTGGACCCGGTGATCGCCGGTGTCGCCCACGCGCCGAGCGCGGCCAGCATCAACGCCAGCCGCGGCACGGCCCGCACCCGCGTCAGCAGCACCGCGAGCGCACACCCCACGGCCAGCGTGCACACCACACAGGCGGCCGCGAACACCACGGTGGCCAGCAGCACCTGCCAGAACTGCTCGTCCCCGAAGAGCTCGGCGTAGTTCCCGAACCCTTCGAAGGTGGTCGGCTCCCCACCACTGACCTGCGCCTGGGTGTAGTGGAAGAGCGAGATCAGCCCGAGCTGGTAGACCGGGTAGGCGAGCAGCCCTCCGAGAACGACCAGTGCCGGCGCCAGATACAACCAGGGTGCGGTGGAGCGCCCCTTCCAGGGGCGCGGGGCTGTATTGAATGTGCGGCTACCGCCGCGTGGGCGCGACAAGCCACCGACTACCGGCAGCCGCAAACGATCCGCGCCCCGCGAGCCATTAGGCACCGTCATCCGGCGGAGCCAAACGCCTCGTTCATCTTCTTCGCCGCATCCGCCGAGGCCACGGCCACGCTCTTCTTACCGCTCACGACCTCCTGGAACATCGTCGGCAGCACCAGCGACGAGTCGATCCGCGCCCACGCCGGAGAAGCCGGCACGAACTTCGTGTCGGCCGCCAGCGTCTCGACGAACGGCTTCACGAAGCTCTCCTTCGCGGCCACCTGTTCCCGCACGTCGGAGAAGGTCGGCAGGAACCCCATGCCCTCGAAGAGCGCACCCTGCGCCTCCTTCGAAGCGAGCCGTTTCATCAGGTCGACGGCGAGGGTCCGGTGCGAGGTGGACTTGAGCACGCCGAGGTTGTTCCCGCCGGCGAACGCGGGGGCGATGGATCCGGCCTCGACGCCCGGCAGCGGCACGACGGCGTACTTGCCCTTGGCCTTCCCGGCCTCCACGGCCGCGTGGCTGAAGTCGCCGCCGATCGCCATGGCCGCCTTGCCCGAGGCGAAGGCGGTCACCGTGTCGTTGCCGCCCATCCCGGCGCACTTGGCGGCCGGGCAGTTGTCGTCGCCGAAGAGGGAGGTGTACGCCTCGATGCCCTTGCGGGAGGCGGCGCTGTCGATGGCGGAGGCGTACGAGCCTCCCTTGCCGGTGGCGAGTTCGCCGCCGTGGGCCCAGATGAAGGGCATCGCGCCGTAGGTGTAGGCGCCGCCGACCGCGATGCCGTACATCTCGGGCCTGGCGGTGTGGATCGCCTTCGCGGTGGAGATCAGTTCGGCCTGGGTCTTCGGGACGTCGAGGCCGAGTTCGTCGAAGACGTCGGTGCGGTAGTAGAGCGCGCGGACGCCGACGAAGTACGGGGCTCCGTAGACCTTGCCGTCGACGGTGACCGACTGTCTGGCGGTCGGGTCGGTGTCCTTGGCCTCGTCCCAGGCCCCGAACTCCTCGGTGATGTCGGCGAGTCCGCCGTCCTTCACGTAGCCGGCGGTGTCGGTGTTGCCGTACTCGATGAGGTCGGGCGCGGACTTCGGGTCGTTGAAGGCGGCCTTGATGCGCTGGGCGCGGGTCTCGACGGGGATGTACTCGACGGTGACGTCGGTGTCCTCGTGCGCCTTCTCGAACGCGGCGAGGACGGAGTCGACGACCTGTTCCTTGGGCTTGTTGTTGACCTCCTGGAAGAGCCAGACGCGGAGGGTGCCGGTCTTCTCGTCCTTGTCGGAGGAGGAATTGCCGGAGGTCTGGGGCGCGCAGGCGGCGGTGGCGAGGACGGCCGCGACGGCGACCAGGCGGGCGGACAGCTTCATGGAGTTGCTCCTCCGAGCACGTTGCAACATACGCAATGGCGGTTTCGCTGTGCACAACACACCGGAGGCTAGGTACTGGGTGAACCGCGCCACAAGAGGTCTCAACCACTCTGTGACCGGCGGACGCACCCTGCGCAACGCGCGGACAGCACAAAGGCCCCCAGGGCGCGCAAAGCGCACCCCGGAGGCCTCGGAGAGATCAGACCGACGGAGGGAGGGACGGACGGACTACTTGTCGCCCTTGCCCTTGTCGTCGCCGCCGGCACCCATGGACTCGTAGATCTCCTTGCACATGGGACACACCGGGTACTTCTTCGGGTCGCGGCCGGGCACCCACACCTTGCCGCACAGCGCCACGACGGGGGTCCCGTCGAGGGCGCTCGCCATGATCTTGTCCTTCTGGACGTAGTGGGCGAAGCGCTCGTGGTCACCGTCGCCGTGGGAGGTCTGCGGCGTCGGCTCGACGAGGGTCCCCGTACCAGTCCCGCGCTCGGGCTCAAGAGTGCTCATAACTGCCAAGGGTACTGAAGCCCGCACGCATCAGTTGAGCGAAGGGTCGTCCGGATACGTGGCCACCATCGCCAGCTCGTTGCGCTGGCGGCGCAGCACCTCGCGCCAGAGCCGCTCCGGGGACGGGGAGGAGACGTCTCCGGGCTCCGACTCCACGACGTACCAGGCTCCGTCCACCAGCTCGTCCTCGAGCTGGCCGGGGCCCCAGCCGGCGTATCCGGCGAAGATGCGCAGCGAGCCGAGGACGGAGGCGAGCAGCTCCGGCGGGGCCTCCAGATCGACCAGCCCGATCGCGCCGTGCACCCGGCGCCAGCCCAGCGGCGCGGCCTCCGCGGCCGTACCGCCGGGGACGACGGCGACACCGAGGGCCGAGTCCAGCGACACCGGACCGCCCTGGAAGACGACACCCGGTTCGCCGGCCAGGTCCGCCCAGTCCTCCAGGATGTCGCCCACGTCCACCGGCGTCGGACGGTTGAGGACGACACCGAGGGAACCCTCCTCGTCGTGGTCGAGGAGGAGCACCACCGCGCGGTCGAAGTTCGGGTCCGCCAGGGCGGGAGTGGCCACGAGCAGCCGCCCTGTGAGCGAGGACACCTCGGTCATGCCAGACATGATCCCGCATCTCGCTCCCGCGTGGGGAGGCAACGGGGGTACGGGAGTGAACGCAGCTCAGGGCGGACTGGAGCACGCCCGGCGCACGACGGGGGTGGTGACCCCATGTGCCCGGTGACGAACCCTTCGTGTTGTGACAGACCCATGACGCTCCAGGGCCCCGCTCGGGCTTACGGAAGGGGGGCCGAGGGCGATTACCCTTTGCCTTCTGGCCCCTGCCCCACTCCCCACGGAACGCGAGATTCATGACCGTCAACGACGTCGATGACGTACTGCTTGTCCACGGCGGGACCCCGCTGGAGGGCGAGATCCGTGTCCGCGGTGCGAAGAACCTCGTACCGAAGGCCATGGTCGCCGCGCTGCTGGGCAGCGCACCGAGCCGTCTGGGCAACGTCCCCGACATCCGTGACGTCCGGGTCGTACGGGGTCTGCTGCAGCTGCACGGCGTGACGGTCCGTCCGGGCGAGGAGCCCGGCGAACTGGTGCTCGACCCCACGCACGTGGAGAGCGCCAACGTCGCTGACATCGATGCCCACGCCGGATCCTCGCGGATCCCGATCCTGTTCTGCGGCCCGCTGCTGCACCGGCTCGGGCACGCGTTCATCCCGGGGCTGGGCGGCTGCGACATCGGCGGCCGGCCCATCGACTTCCACTTCGACGTGCTGCGGCAGTTCGGCGCGACGATCGAGAAGCGGGCGGACGGCCAGTACCTGGAG
Organism: Streptomyces sp. NPDC053426; assembly: GCF_055585405.1. Classification (NCBI taxonomy): domain Bacteria; kingdom Bacillati; phylum Actinomycetota; class Actinomycetes; order Kitasatosporales; family Streptomycetaceae; genus Streptomyces; species Streptomyces sp. NPDC053426. The sequence continues at coordinate 376,227 of NZ_JBVJKE010000006.1, forward strand.
GCGCCGCAGCGGCTGCGCGGCACCAAGATCCGGCTGCCGTACCCGTCCGTCGGCGCGACCGAGCAGGTGCTGCTCACGGCGGTCCTCGCGGAGGGCGTCACCGTGCTGTCCAACGCGGCGGTGGAGCCGGAGATCGAGGACCTGATCTGCGTCCTGCAGAAGATGGGCGCCATCATCGCGATGGACACCGACCGGACCATCCGCATCACCGGTGTGGACAAGCTCGGCGGCTACACCCACCGCGCCCTGCCCGACCGCCTGGAGGCCGCCTCCTGGGCGTCCGCGGCGCTGGCGACCGAGGGCAACATCTACGTCCGCGGCGCCCAGCAGCGCTCGATGATGACGTTCCTGAACACCTTCCGGAAGGTCGGCGGCGCCTTCGAGATCGACGACGAGGGCATCCGCTTCTGGCACCCCGGCGGGCAGTTGAAGTCCATCGCGCTGGAGACGGACGTGCACCCGGGCTTCCAGACGGACTGGCAGCAGCCGCTGGTGGTCGCGCTGACCCAGGCGACGGGCCTGTCCATCGTCCACGAGACGGTCTACGAGTCCCGGCTGGGCTTCACCTCCGCGCTCAATCAGATGGGCGCGCACATCCAGCTCTACCGCGAGTGCCTGGGCGGCTCCGACTGCCGCTTCGGCCAGCGCAACTTCCTCCACTCGGCGGTCGTGTCGGGCCCGACGAAGCTCCAGGGCGCGGATCTGGTCATCCCCGACCTGCGCGGCGGCTTCTCCTACCTCATCGCCGCCCTCGCCGCCCAGGGCACCTCCCGCGTCCACGGCATCGGCCTGATCAACCGCGGCTACGAGAACTTCATGGAAAAGCTCGTGGAACTCGGCGCGAAGGTGGAACTCCCCGGCAAGGCACTCGGCTGACCCCACCCACCACACCACCCCGGCCCCGGCAACACCACCCCGGCTGGGGGTCCGGGGGTCATCCCCCGGGAAGACACAGCATGGAGAAGCTCGTGGAACTCGGCGCGAAGGTGGAACTCCCCGGCAAGGCACTCGGCTGACCCCACCCACCACACCACCCCGGCCCCGACCCCGGCAACACCACCCCGGCCGGGGGTCCCGGGGGCATCCCCCGGGAAGACACAGCATGGAAAAGCTCGTGGAACTCGGCGCGAAGGTGGAACTCCCGGGCAAGGCACTCGGATAACAGGAGCCGTCACACGAACGCCGATGGGGCGGTCACCCACACCGGGTGACCGCCCCATCGGCGTATGTGCAAGCGCCCTGAAGGGGCGCGGGGAACTGCGCGATCAGCCACAGACTGCCGGCAGTCGCCCACGGCGCCAAACCTGGACGGCGCTTACGCGCCCTTACTTGCCCTTGGCGGCTTCCTTCAGCTTCGAGCCCGCCGACACCTTCACGCTGTACCCCGCGGGGATCTGAATCGGCTCACCGGTCTGCGGGTTGCGCGCGGTGCGCGCGGCCCGGTGGGTGCGCTCGAAGGTCAGGAAGCCGGGGACGGTGACCTTCTCGTCGCCCTTGGAGACGATGTCGCCGACGACCTCGGCGAACGCGGCCAGCACGGCGTCGGCGTCCTTGCGGGTCACCTCGGCGCGGTCGGCCAGCGCGGCCACCAGCTCACTGCGGTTCATGTTGTTACTCCCGTGTTCTTCTTGCCGTTGAGGCGTGCCACGCGGCGGAGCCGCATGTCGGGCACGGCCAAGCCGATGCTGCCAGGTTCCTCGGTGGGTCCCCGGACCCGGGTCCCTACGTCAGACCCTCGCGCCCAGGGACGCATCCTGCCTCTACCTGCGGCGGTAATGCCAATCCGGCACCCGCAGGAGTCGTGAGAACACCCCGGGGAGTCACACGAAGAGCGCCACGGCCCGGCCGCCACCATAAAGGGCGATCAGGATCTCCGGGTGCCCCGACGCGCCGGTTCCAACCGGTCGTGGTGATCCTCACAGCCCCCTCGGTGTCCGGATTTCCCTAGGAGGCCGACGCCCCCGCCGCCTTCGCCGCGTCGCGCACCGCGCCGGCGACGGCGCCCGCGACCTTGTCGTTGAAGACGCTGGGGATGATGTAGTTCGGGTTCAGCTCGTCCTCGGTCACCACGTCGGCGAGGGCCTTGGCGGCGGCCAGCATCATCTCGGTGTTGACGGTGCGGGACTGGGCGTCGAGCAGGCCGCGGAAGACGCCCGGGAAGACCAGCACGTTGTTGATCTGGTTGGGGAAGTCGGAGCGGCCGGTGGCCACAACGGCCGCCGTCTGGCGGGCGATTGCCGGGTCCACCTCGGGGTCGGGGTTCGCGAGCGCGAACACGATCGCGCCCTCGGCCATCGCGGACACGTCGTCGCCGTCGAGGACGTTCGGGGCGGAGACGCCGATGAAGACGTCCGCGCCGCGCACGGCCTCCTTCAGGGTGCCGGTGAGGTTCTCGGGGTTGGTGTTGTCGGCGATCCAGCGCAGCGCGGAGCCGGGTGCGGCGTCGACGAGGTCCTCGCGGCCGGCGTGCACGACGCCGTGGATGTCGGCGACGACGGCGTTCTTCACGCCCGCGGCGATCAGCAGCTTCAGGATGGCCGTGCCGGCGGCGCCGGCGCCGGACATCACGACGCGGATGTTCTCGATGGCCTTGCCGGTGACCCGCAGGGCGTTGGTCAGGGCGGCGAGGACGACGATCGCGGTGCCGTGCTGGTCGTCGTGGAAGACGGGGATGTCCAGGGCCTCGCGCAGCCGCGCCTCGATCTCGAAGCAGCGGGGGGCGGAGATGTCCTCCAGGTTGATGCCGGCGAAGCCCGGGGCGATGGCCTTGACGATCTCGACGATCGCGTCGGTGTCCTGGGTGTCCAGGCAGATCGGCCAGGCGTCGATGCCGGCGAACCGCTTGAACAGGGCCGCCTTGCCCTCCATCACCGGCAGCGCGGCCTTGGGGCCGATGTTGCCGAGGCCGAGGACGGCGGAGCCGTCCGTCACGACCGCAACGGAGTTGCGCTTGATGGTGAGGCGGCGGGCGTCCTCGGGGTTCTCGGCGATCGCCATGCACACGCGGGCCACACCGGGCGTGTAGACCATGGACAGGTCGTCACGGTTGCGGATGGGGTGCTTCGACGCCATCTCGATCTTGCCGCCGAGGTGCATCAGGAACGTACGGTCGGAGACCTTGCCCAGGGTGACGCCCTCGATGCCGCGCAGCTGCTCGACGATCTCGTCGGCGTGCGAGGTGGAGGAGGCCGCGATGGTGACGTCGATACGGAGCTTCTCGTGGCCGGACGCGGTGACGTCGAGGCCGGTCACCGAGCCTCCGGAGGACTCCACGGCCGTGGTGAGCTGCGATACGGCGGTTCCGCTCGCGGGCACCTCCAGCCGGATCGTCATCGAGTAGGAGACGCTGGGCGCCGTTGCCATGGCCGACTTCCTCTGCTTTTACCGTGTCGCTAAACGTGCCGTCCGATCGTCGCACCTACCCCTGAGTACGCGGTAGCCGCCCTGGATTGCGGACGTTTTGTTCATCGACGCGTGCCGTCTGGCGGAAAATTTTTTCCACCATACGAGAGGCGCCCGGACAAGAAAAGAGGTCCACGTCACAGCTGTGACGTGGACCTCTCGAACGCTTGAGTGACACCGACCCGCCATGCTCGCCTCGCGGCAAGTGGTCGCTCGAAGCGACTAAGGTTGGGCCCGGGGGCTTGGATCGGGCCGGTGCCACACCAAGGCTAACAAACGGATCCGGTAAGGCCATTCCCGTGGCGCAACCCGTTTTCCCGAGCGCCCCTCAGCTCCTCGGTCCCCCCGATTCCCCGGTCCCGCGGTCCCTCAGTCCCTGAGCAGATCCGGCACCCCGGCCGCGTCCGGCTCGTCGCGGTCCGCCGAGACCACCGTGAGCTGCTGCGTGGCCCGGGTCAGGGCGACGTACAGGACCCGCAGGCCGGCCGGGGACTCGTCGGCGATCTCCGCGGGGGAGACGACGATCGTCGCGTCGTACTCCAGGCCCTTGGCCTCCAGGCTGCCGAGCGCCACCACACGGTCGCCGAGCCCGTCGAGCCAGCGCCGGGCCTCCTCGCGGCGCTGCATGGCGACGACCACGCCGACGGTGCCGTCCACGCGCTCCAGCAGCCGGGCCGCCTCCGCGCGCACGGTCTCGCCCAGCGGGCCCCCGGCGACGGAGAAGCGCGGCTCGACACCGGTGGAGCGCACCGCCCTCGGCGACCGCGACCCCGGCATGGCGAGGGCGAGCACCTTCGACGCCAGCTCGGCGATCTCGGCGGGGTTGCGGTAGTTCACGGTGAGTTCGAAGCGGCGGCGCGGGCGGGTGCCGAGGGCCTCGTCGCGGGCCTGGGCGGCCTCGTCGGGGTCGGACCAGGAGGACTGGGCCGGGTCGCCGACGACCGTCCAGGTGGCGTGCCGGCCCCGGCGGCCGACCATGCGCCACTGCATGGGGGTGAGGTCCTGCGCCTCGTCGACGATGACGTGCGCGTACTCGACGCGTTCCTGGGCGAGCCGCTCGGCCCGCTCCCGCTGCGTCTCCTCGCGCACCGGCATCAGCTCCTCCAGGCCGGTGAGCTGGTCCAGCGGGTCGAGCTCGCGCTTCTTGCGGGGGCGGGCCGGGGCGCCGAGGATCGCCTGGAGCTCGTCGAGCATCGCGATGTCGTGCACGGAGCGGCCGTCCCGCTTCAGCGCGCGGGCGACCTTGCGGACCTCGCCCGGGTTGAGGATCCGCCGGGCCCAGCGGCCGAGGCGCCGCTCGTCCGCCATGGCGTCCAGGACGGCCGCCGGGGTCAGCTCGGGCCACCAGGCGTCGAGGAAGGCGATGAAGTCGTCCTCGGTGGTGACGTCCTCGTCGAAGGAGGCGCGCAGCTCCGCGGCCAGCTCCGGGTCGGTGTGCCGGTTCCCGGCGCCGGAGCGCTCCCACAGGGCGTCCAGGAGCAGCTTGCGGGCGCGGGGGCGCAGCAGGTTGACCGGGGCGGTGCCGCCGAGGGCGGTGCGGCGGACGCCCGCCAGTTCCTCCGCCTCCAGCTCCAGGCGGCGGCCGAAGGCGACGACCCGCAGCCGCTGCGGTGCGTCGTGTCGCTCCAGCGCTCCGCGCGCGGCCTTCCGCAGCACCTTCAGCATGCGGTACGAGCCCTTGGCGCGGGCCACCGACGGGGAGTCGTACAGGGTGGCCTCGGCGCCGTCGACCAGCGAGCCGATGGCGCGGATGGCGACCTGGCCCTCCTCGCCGAGCGAGGGCAGCACGCCCTCGGTGTAGGCGACGAGGAGCGGGGTGGGCGAGACGATGAGGATGCCGCCCGCGTACCGGCGCCGGTCCTGGTAGAGGAGGTAGGCGGCGCGGTGCAGGGCGACGGCGGTCTTGCCGGTGCCGGGGCCGCCCTCCACGTAGGTCACGGAGGCGGCGGGGGCGCGGATCACCAGGTCCTGCTCGGCCTGGATGGACGCCACGATGTCCCGCATGGTGTGCGTACGGGCCTGGCCGAGCGCGGCCATCAGGGCGCCGTCGCCGATCACGGGCAGCTCGCGGCCGTCCAGGGACGCCGTCAGCTCGGGGCGCATCAGGTCGTCCTCGACGCTCTGGACACGGCGGCCCTTGGAGCGGATGACGCGACGGCGCACGACCCGGCCGGGGTCGACCGGGGTGGAGCGGTAGAAGGGGGCGGCGGCCGGCGCCCGCCAGTCGATGACCAGCGGGGCGTAGTCCTCGTCCAGGACGCCTATGCGGCCGATGTGCAGGGTCTCGGCGATGTCGGCGGTGTTGTCGGGGCGTACGGCGCCCTCGGCGGGCTCGACGGCGGTGTACGCGCCGTCGGGGCCCTTCTTGCCGTCCTTGCCGAGCAGCAGGTCGATCCGGCCGAAGAGGAAGTCCTCGTACTCGTTGTTCAGCCGGTTGAGGTGGATGCCGGCCCGGAAGACCTGGGCATCCCGCTCGGCGAGGGCGCCGGGCGTGCCGACCTGGCCGCGCCGGGCGGCGTCGCGCATGAGGAACTCGGCCTCGTGGATCTTCTCCTCGAGGCGCAGGTACACCCGGTCGAGGTGTTCCTGTTCGACTCGGATCTCCCGGTCGCGAACGGAGTCGTGAACCGGGTCGACCGCGGTTTCCTGTTGAGCCTGAGCGGCCACCGGGCCCCCTTCTGACGTGCTGGGCAGCCGTCAACCGTACGCGAAGGGGACCCCGGTCGGCTACGGGCCCACCCGGCGGATCCCGCCGGAGCCGCTGGGCCCGGCACGCGGCTCCCCCCCGGAGGGGGCCCAGCCGCGTTGCCGTCGGCTCCCCCGCGCTCGCGCGGGGGCACCCCGTCGCCCCGCTCACCGGTGTCGATCGGAACCGCGGCCCCCCTCCGGCCGGGTCCGCCGGGCAGGCCCTACGCGTCGACCTCGACGAGCAGCTCGCCGTCGAAGGTCATGACCTGGAAGTGGTCGATCTCGTTCGGCGCGAAGGCGGCGCCGCCCTGGACGTACAGGGGCTGCTTGGCCTTGTCCGTCTTGGCGTCGGGCAGGCCGTATCCCTCGCCGGGCACGGACCAGGAGTTCACCGTCTCGCGCTCGCCGTTCTTGCCCACGGCGACGAGCGAGCACTTCTGCGGGCCCTCGACGTTCTTCAGCTCCGTGACGATCTCGGTGCCCCAGAGCTTCTTCTCCAGGGCCACCGTCGCGGTCACCTGAGTGCCGGGATCGGTCGCCATGATCCTGTCGGAGCTCTTGTCGAAGGCCTCCTTCGCGGGGTTGGCCGCGAGCGTCTGGTTGGCACCGCTCCCACCACCCCCTTCGTCGCCCCCGCCGCTCGCCGCGACGGCCACGAACGGCCCGCTGATGATCAGCGCACCGGCGGCGGCCACCATGTAGAAGTTGCGGCGGCGCTTCCTCGCGCGGCGCTCGGCCACCTCGTCGACCAGCTTCTCCACCACGCGCGGGGAGGGCTTGGCGGACAGCGACTCGCCCAGCGCGGGCGTCCCGGTGCCGGGCAGGTCCGCGAGCGCGGCCAGCATCGGTTCCATGCCGGCGAGTTCGTCGAGCTGCTGGGCGCACCACTCGCAGGTCGCGAGGTGCGCCTCGAAAGCGGTTGCTTCGGCGTCGTCGAGGATGCCGAGTGCGTAGGCGCCGACGGTCTCGTGTTCGTTCGGCACCGGTGATCCCTGCATGGGACCAGACATACCCGTACCGCCCTCTCCGTATCCCCCGTAGACCCTCGTCACGCCGTCACCCCCCGCTCCTCCAGAGCCAGCTTCATCGACCGCAGGGCGTAGAAGACCCGGGAGCGGACGGTGCCGCTGGGTATGCCGAGTGTCTGCGCCGCCTCATTGACGGTACGCCCCTTGAAGTACGTCTCGACGAGGACCTCCCGGTGAGCCGGGGTCAGGTCGTCGAGCGCGTCCGACAGCGTCATCAGCCACAGCGCCTTGTCGATCTCGTCCTCCGCGGGGATGACCTCCAGCGGCGACGGATCGACCTCCTGCGGCCGGGCCTGCCGGCTGCGGTGGCCGTCGATGACGATGCGCCGGGCGACCGTCACCAGCCAGGGGCGTACCGAACCGGTCGCCCGATTGAGCTGACCGGCGTTCTTCCAGGCACGGATGAGCGTTTCCTGAACGACGTCCTCGGCGCGCTGCCGGTCTCCGGCGACCAGCCGCAGGACGTAGGCCAGCAGAGGTCCGGCGTGCTCGCGGTACAGCGCCCGCATCAGCTCCTCGTCGGGTTCCGAGGGCTGTGAGGACATGCGATGTCGGGCCCTCGCTCCACGTTCATTGGCCACGGCCGCATCCTTGCGCACGCCCACCTCCGGTGTCCGGGGGATCCCCCAGTCGGTCGCTCGACAACCGGTACGGACGTCAGGAGGCGCGTGTTCAAAGCGAGATGACAGTTTTCCGCGAGGTCAGGTGACGACCGGGACATGAACCCACAATCCCCCCGCCTCTTCTTTACATTTCCGACACAACGACAGGGATGTGATGCCGATCACAACGCGAGGTCGGTGAACAGCGGCGTGACCGACGTCACTTCGACGCCCTTCCGTGGGCCGCACCTCGGCGACCTCTCGTGGACCGCACCTGAGTCGGTCAGGCCCGCGCGAGCGCCGCGCGCCGGCGGTGGCGGGCCACCCGCTCCCGGTTGCCGCAGATCTCGCTGGAGCACCAGCGCCGCCTGCGCCCCCGGGAGGTGTCGAGGTACACGATCGGGCAGTTGTCGCCCTCGCACTGCCGCAGACTCCCGAGTGCGACGGGGTCGGTGAGCAGATCCACCGCGTCCCGCGCGACGGCCGCGAGCAGCGCCGCGCGGCCGGGCGGGCCGTCGAGGCGGCGCACCAGCACGCCGTCCTCACCGGGCACCGCGCGGGGCACCGGCGGCGCGGCACGGGCCAGTTCGTTGACCCGGGCGAGCGCGAGGTCGTACGAGGGGACACCAGGCGTCGGCCGGCCACGCACCAACGGGGCGAGCCGCCCGCGCAGTTCGCGGAAGGCCACCGGCCAGGACGTGTCGGCGTGGGCGAGCGCGGTGCCCGCGGGCACGAGTCCGGAGCCGGTGATCCAGGCGCGCAGCACCTCCACGGAGCCGAGCCGTTCCACGGGGTGGGTGGTCGCGAGCAGATCCAGGCAGACCCGCCCGGTGTCGAACCGCAGCTCGTGGGGCGCCGTGCCCGTACCCAGTGCCATGTTCCTGCCACCGCCTAGGTTGGCCCCGCGCGAGGGGGCCGGTGAGCGATCCGGGAAGCCGTTCCCTTCCCACAGTGCCTGCCCGCTCCGGCCGCCGGAACCCCTGGAGCCCGTCCTCGGACTCCCGTCTTCCGCCCCGGAGGGTCGGGGCCGCGTGGCGTCGGGTGCGTGCTCCGGGGGCGCCTCCTGCTCCGAGCAGCCCGGAAGCGTGCGGGGCGCCGCGAGACGAACGGAAGCCGGCGGCAGGGCTCGAACTCCTCGCGCCGCGCTCAGCCCTCCCCGTACTTCTCCTCCGCCGCCGGGTCCAGGGCGAGGCGGTAGCCGCGCTTGACGACCGTCTGGATCAGCTTCGGGGCGCCGAGGGCGGAACGGAGGCGGGCCATGGCGGTCTCCACCGCGTGTTCGTCGCGGCCCGCACCCGGAAGGGCGCGCAGCAGCTCCGCGCGGGAGACGACCCAGCCGGGCCGCCGGGACAGCGCCCGCAGCAGCGACATCCCGGCCGGCGGTACGGGTCTGAGTGCGCCGTCCACCAGGACCGCGTGCCCCCGGATCTCCACCCGGTGCCCGGCGACGGGCAACGCACGTGCCCGCGCGGGCAGTTCCCGGCAGAGGAGCTGGACCAGCGGGCCGAGCCGGAAGCGCTCGGGCTGCACCGTGTCGATGCCGCGGGCCTGCAACGGCAGCGCGGTGACCGGGCCGACGCAGGCGGACAGCACGTCGTGGCCGAGCGCGGCGAGCAGGTCGTCGAGCAGTCCGCGCTCCTCCGCGCGGGACAGCAGGGACACGGCGGCGGGCGCGCTGGTGAAGGTGACCGCGTCCAGGGTGCGGGCGACGGCCGCGTCGATGAGGCGGTCGACGGGACCGAGGTCCTCCGGCGGCAGCCACCGGTAGACCGGCACCCCCACCACCTCCGCTCCCCCGGCCCGCAGCGACTCCACGAACCCGGGCAGCGGCTCGCCGTGGAGCTGTACGGCGATCCGCAGCCCGTCGACGCCCTCTTCCAGCAGCCGGTCGAGCACCTCCGCCATGGACTCCGACGCCGGCGACCACTCCTCCGTCAGCCCGGCGGCCCGGATCGCGCCCTTCACCTTCGGCCCGCGCGCCAGGATCCGCACCCCGCGCAACCGCCCCAGCAGGTCCTCGCCCAGCCCCCAGCCGTCGGCGGCCTCCACCCAGCCCCGGAACCCGATGGCGGTGGTGGCGACCGCGATGTCCGGGGTCTGCCCGATGATGTCCTTGGTGGCGGCCAGCAGCTCGCTGTCGTCGGCGAGCGGCACGATCCGCAGGGCCGGGGCGTGCAGCACGGCGGCTCCGCGCCGCTCAAGGAGCGCGCCCAGCTCGTCGGCCCGGCGCGCCGCGGTCACACCCACGGTGAACCCCGCGAGGGGCCCGTGTTCCGGTGGCTGCTCTTGTTCGTCGTACATGGCTCTCGTCCCGGCTCGAGTCGGCGTACTGCGGGGAGGTGCGTCCTGCGTGCGTGAAAGTGCGGCTCCACCTCCATGCCGATCGAGCCTGTCAACGATCCGTGACAGGCTCGGTTCGGCTTCATGTCACCAGTGTTACGTCACTTCGCGTCACACATCGGCGTAGCTGAGCTGCGGCTTCTCCTCCGGAGCCGGGTTCGTGCCACCCGCGCGGGCCACCGGGCGGCGCAGGTATACGGCCCAGGTGACCGCGAAGCAGACCGCGTAACAGGCGAGGAAGGCGACGAACGCGCCGGTGCCGGAGCCGTAGGAGAGGAAGGACTGGCGGAAGGCCAGGTTGATGCCGACCCCGCCGAGCGCCCCCACCGCGCCGATCAGCCCCATGGCCGCCCCGGACAGCCGCCGCCCGTACACGGCCGCCTCCTCGCCCGCCAGCCCCTTGGCCAGCGCCTTCGCCTGGAAGATGCCGGGGATCATCTTGTACGTCGACCCGTTGCCGAGCCCCGTCAGCACGAACAGCACCACGAACGCGACGGTGAACAGCGCCAGCGACTCCCGCACGGAGCCGACGATCAGCACGGAGGTCGCCGCGCCCATGGCGACGAAGTTCCACAGCGTGATCCGCGAGCCGCCGTACCGGTCGGCGAGCCACCCGCCCACCGGACGGATCAGGGAGCCGAGCAGCGGCCCGATGAAGGTGACGTACGCGGCCTGCAGCGGCGTACGCCCGAACTGGCTCTGCAGCACCTGCCCGAAGGCGAAGCTGTAACCGATGAACGAGCCGAAGGTGCCGATGTAGAGGAACGCCATGATCCAGGTGTGCGCGTCCCGCGCGGCGTCCTTGGCGGCACCGGTGTCGTTCTTCACCGAGGCGAGGTTGTCCATGTACCGCGCGGCGAGCACGGCGGCGACGACGATAAGCGGGATGTAGACGCCGAGCAGCACGCGCGGCCCGCCGCTCGCGCCGATGATCGCGAGGGCGGTGAGCTGGATCACCGGGACGCCGATGTTGCCGCCGCCGGCGTTCAGCCCGAGCGCCCAGCCCTTCTTCCTGAGCGGGAAGAAGGCGTTGATGTTGGTCATGGAGGAGGCGAAGTTGCCGCCGCCGATCCCGGCCAGCAGGCCGACGAGGAGGAACGTGGAGAAGGACGTCCCCGGCTCCATCACGGCGAACGCGGCGACGGTGGGCACGAGCAGCAGCCCCGCGCTGATCACCGTCCAGTTCCGCCCGCCGAAGATCGCGACGGCGAAGGTGTACGGCACCCGGACCACGGCGCCGACCAGCGTGACCACCGACGTCAGCAGGAACTTGTCGGCGGGCGTCAACCCGTACTCCGGGCCCATGAAGAGCACCAGCACGGACCACATCGTCCAGATGGAGAACCCGATGTGCTCGGACAGCACGGAGAAGAGGAGATTGCGGCGGGCGATCCTCTCCCCGGTCCGGTCCCAGAAGGTCTCGTCCTCCGGATCCCACTCGTGAATCCAGCGGCCACTGCGGGCTGTCATGAGGCCTCCACTGCTCTCCGGGGGCGCGGGCGGTGCCGCGAGGTGCTGGTCCCGAAGGTAGGGAGGGGGCGTTTCGGCGCTGTGGCAGGCGGTGACCGGGAGGGAACGTTGCGCTCACCCGGGACGGGGACGGGGTGAGAGGTACGGCGGCCTCAGCGCTGCGGGGGCTGCCAGTGGGGGTTCTGCTGGGCGGGGTGCCCGTACGGAGGCTGGGGGTACGGGGGCTGGGGCTGGCCGTACGGCATCGGAGGCTGAGGGGGCTGATAGCCGTAACCCGGCACCGGCGCCGGCATTCCGGGCGCCGCGCCCCCGTACGGGCCACCCCCGAAGGGATTGCCCTGCTGCCCCGGCATCTGCCCGCCCGGGGGCAGATAACGCACCCGGCCCGTCTCGTCCGCCACCGGGGCGAAGCCGGCCGCCTGCAACCGGGCCGCGAACTTGGCGTTCCGCTTGCGCGTGACGACGAGGCCGATGCCGAAGACGGCCATGAGGGCCAGCCAGATCACGCCCGTGATCACGAAGTCCGTGGGCTCGCCCCCGAGTCGGAAGGCGAGGATCACGCAGCCGATGGAGACACCGAGGGCGCCGTACCCCATCCGCTTCTCGGCGCTCTTGCCGGTGAGGTCGAAGTTGATGCGGGCCTTGAGGAGTTCGAAGGCGTCCGGCACGAGCGGCGGCAGGGACACCCCGTCGCCGGCGTTCGGATACTGCGCCCAGTTCTGCGCGGCACGGGCGCGGGCCTGCGGACTGTGATCGGGCACGATCAGCATCTTCAACTGGCTGTTGTTCCCGCCACCTTGCCGTACGTCCGCGTACTCGTACCCGAACTGCTGGGCGGTGAAGGCGAGTCGGGCGAGCTTCTTCACGGAAGCCATCGCACTGGTGAGCTCGACCGGCTCCCCGCTCGCCATCAGTCGCAGCATCTTCCGCGTCTGCCGCTTACTCATCCGCCCCCGCCCCCTGGCACCTCTGTTCACTTCCGCAACAGGGGCAGTTTTGCACGCCCGCCCCCTTCGAACCAGAGCGGCTTCCCGGCTCCCCGCCCCGTGGGCCGTCTTCCTCACGCACGTCACGAGGTGCCCGCCGCGCCACCGGTGAACCCCGGTGGCGCGGGCAACCGTGACGTCAGCTCCGGTGCGCCCCGGTGCTCGGCTGGGGGCGCTTGCTCTTGCTCCCGTTCGGCCACAGGCGTGGCCTGCGCTTCGCCGCGAGGTCCTCGATCCAGCCGACCGCGAGGATCATCAGGCCGATGAGCGGCCAGACCAGGGCGAACGTCCAGAGCGTGTACGTGCTGTCGAGAGCGGCTGCCGCCCGCTCGCTCTGCATGAACGGAAGCTCGTACAGCAGGTCGATGATCGGGAACGTCGCCATGATCATCATGTTGTGCCACAGGTAGATGGTGACCGCCCGGTTGTTGGACAGGGTCACCAGCTTGTCCCAGTTCGCCAGGCGTCCAGGGAGCTCCCGCCACGACGGGGAGTACTGGAGCAGGATGACGACGAAGCCGAACGACCAGGTGGCATCGGCCAGCGGGATGTCGTTGAGGTCCCAGCCCGAGGGACCGAGGTGGCCCGAAGCCCACCACAGGCCGAAGGCCATCACCAGGGACGCGCAGGAGACGGAGACGTACCGCGGGATCTTCTTCAGCATGCCGTCGTGATGGGCGAAGCCCAGGACCCAGCAGCCGCCGTAGACCGCGAAGTCGGTGACCGCGTTGCCCAGCTCGCCGGGGATGGTCACCAGGCCGGTGCCGACGATCGCCGTCAGGCCGAGCGGGGCGAGCAGCGTCGGCCAGGGAGCCTTGCGGAACAGCCACAGCAGCAGCGGCGACGCGATGACGAACCACAGGTAGGCGCGCAGGTACCACAGCGGTCCCACCGTCTCGTCCGCCCAGGTGCCCTCCAGCGGGCCCAGAACCCCGGCATCCACCGGGTAGGGCGGGGCGCCTATCGGGACGAGGTAGTTGACCAGGTTGACCAGACCCCAGACCCCGTCCTGGTCCGGGTCCTTCGAGGGGCTCCAGTCGCCCACGAACAACAGCGCCAGCACGACCGCCGCGAACGCCCACATCGGCGGCAGCAGTCGGCGGACCCGTCCGCGGATCACGCTCCACGCCGGCCGCTTCAGCGACCGCGCCATCAGCGAGCCCGCCAGCGCGAACATCACGCCCATCGACGGGAACAGCACCGACAGCCAGGCCCAGCCGAAGAGGTGGTAGATCACGACGCGGACCAGGGCGATGGAGCGCAGCAGGTCCAGGTAGCGGTCGCGGCCCGGCTTCTTGGGCTCCGGGGCGGGCCCGGGTACGGGTGCGGGTGCGGGCTCGGTCGTGCGCCGCTGCGGGACGTCGGCGTACGGCGTTCCGTACGGGCTCACCGGTTCCGGGCTCGTGCCCGTACCGGTCGTGTATCCGTGGGTCATGCCACGGGCCTCCGATCATCGCCGCGCCGGCTCTGGCTCGGCACCGCTCCGGCGACGGGCGCCCCGACCACGCCGGTGCGCCGCAGCTTCTGCCAGCGCAGGCGGCCGCCGGTGAGTGCGGTGATCCAGGACTGGAGCAGCACCACGTACATGAGCTGGCGGTAGAGGATCTGCTGCAGCGGCAGCGAGATCAGGTGGGTCATGCGTTCGCGGTCGAGGCGGAAGGCGAAGGCCGCGCAGACCGCCTGGATGGCGAGGACGCCCAGCCACGCCGTGATCGTCTTCTCGGTCGGGCCGAAGACGATGCCGTAGAGCAGGAAGACGTCGATCAGCGGGGCCAGCAGCGGGGCCACGATCATGAACAGGGAGACGAAGGGCAGGCCGATGCGGCCGAAGCGGCCCGAGGGGCCCTTCTCGATCACCGCGCGGCGGTGCTTCCAGATGGCCTGCATGGTGCCGTACGACCAGCGGTAGCGCTGGGACCAGAGCTGCTGGACGGTCTCCGGGGCCTCGGTCCAGGCGCGGGCGTTCTCGGCGTAGACCACGCGCCAGCCGGCGCGGTGCAGCGCCATGGTGACGTCGGTGTCCTCGGCGAGGGTGTCGTCGCTCATGCCGCCGATGGGCTCCAGGGCGGAGCGGCGGAAGGCGCCCACCGCGCCGGGGATGGTGGGCATGCAGCGCAGGATGTCGTACATCCGGCGGTCCAGGTTGAAGCCCATCACGTACTCGATGTGCTGCCAGGCGCCGATGAGGCTGTCCTTGTTGCCGACCTTGGCGTTGCCCGCCACCGCGCCGACCCGGGGGTCGCCGAAGGGCTGGACGAGTTCGCGGACGGTGGACGGTTCGAAGACGGTGTCTCCGTCCATCATCACGACGATGTCGTAACGGGCGTTGGCCAGGCCCCGGTTGAGCGCGGCCGGCTTGCCCGCGTTGAGCTGGCGGATCACCCGTACGTTGGGCAGGCCCATCGCCTCGACGATGCGGGCGGTGCCGTCGGTGGAACCGTCGTCGATGACGAGGACCTCGATCGGGTGCTCGCTCGCCATCAGGGAGTTGACGGTGTTCTCGATGCACTTGGCCTCGTTGTACGCCGGGACCAGAACCGTCACCGGCTCGTTGACCGGCGGGCCCCAGCGGAAGTTCTTCCGGCGGACGCGGCGGGCGTGGAAGCCGGAGAGGAGCAGCATCAGGACGAAGCGGCCGATGACCAGGGTGCCGATGATCGCGAGGCCGACCACCAGGACGTCGGTGATGTGCTCGGAGGCCTGGACCAGGAAGATCCACGCCTTGCCCTTCCAGAGGTCGGCGCCGGTGACCGGGCTGTGCGCGCTGGGCGCGTCCAGGGCCTCGGTGAGGTTGTCGAACTCGTAGCCCTTGTCCTTGAGGTCGGGCAGGAACCTGTCGAGCGCCGCGACGGTCTGGCTGCGGTCGCCGCCGGAGTCGTGCATCAGGACGATGGCGCCCTTGCCGCCCTCGGGCGTGGCGCGGCGGATGATCTCGTCGACGCCGGGCCGCTTCCAGTCCTCGCTGTCGGTGTTGTTGACGACGGTGAGGTAGCCGCGGCTGCCGATGTACTGGGTGACCGGCCAGGTCTCGTTGTCCATGGCGGCGGAGAAGGAGGAGTACGGCGGGCGGAAGAGCGAGGTGCGGATGCCGGCCGCGCCGGTGATGGCGAGCTGGTTCTGCGACAGCTCCCAGTCGATGCGCTTCTTGGACTGGAGGGAGAGGTCGGGGTGGTTGAAGGTGTGCAGGCCGATCTCGTGGCCCTCGTCGACCATGCGCTGGACGAGGTCCGGGTAGCGGGAGGCCATGGTGCCGGTGACGAAGAAGACCGCGTGCGCGTCGTGCTTCTTCAGCACGTCGAGCACCCTGGGCGTCCAGGTCGGGTCCGGGCCGTCGTCGAAGGTGAGGACGAGGCGGTGGTCGGGCACGCTCAGGCTCTGGACCTTGCCGGCGCGGGCGTCGATGACCGGGCCGCCCTCCAGTATTTCCTCCGGCACCTGGGTGGTGGGGGCGGGTTTCTGGACGCGGTGGTCGGCGAGGATCTCGCTGTGCACGTACCCGCGCAGCATGAGCATCGCCGCCAGGGCGACGAGGACGAGCACCGGAAGCAGGAGGCGCAGGGGTACGCGGCGACGCAGGGCACCGCCACGGGCCTGACGGGGAGGCCGGTGGCGGGGGGAGCGGGATGCCATCAGACGACGTTCTCCGGGGACTGTGCGGCGGGGGTGGTGGACGGGTCCGGCTGAGCGGCGGAGCCGTCGTCGGCGACGACCGGCTGGCCGGCGGGGGCACCGGCGAGGCTGTCGGTGCCGCCGGCCTCTCCGCCGCCCGTGGGGGCGGTCGTCACGGGATCTGGGGTCTCCGACACCGGTTGGCCCGCGGGCGGTGTGCTCACGGTGTCGTCCGGGGGTGTGGAGGTGGCGTCGTCGTCACCGCCGGTGACCGGGCCGGTGGTGTCCTGCTCGGTCGCCGTCGGTGTCGGGTCGGTGGCGTCCGGCTGGTTCCCGGTGCCGGTTCCGCCGCCCGTCGCGGGGGCGGTGGCGTCGGGCGCGGGCAGGGTCGGGGTGCCGGTGGTCGGCGTGCCGCCCGGGGCGAGGCTGGTGCCGGAGCCGGGCGTGGTGTCCGTCTCGGTGGGCTGCGGTGTCGTCTCGACCTGACCGGCGGGCTTGTTCTCCTGGCCGGGCACGGGCATCCAGGGGGCGTCGGAGTTGCCGGACAGCAGCGTGGCGACCATGACGACGGCGTAGCCGGCGCAGGCGAGGCCGACGACCAGGCCGATACGGCGGTAGAGGCGGCTGCGGCGGCCGGACTCGTCGACGAACACGGGTCCGCCGGCGGCTTCCTGCCCGCCGCCGCCCGCCTGGCCCGGCGTCCGGCGCAGTTCGAGGCCCTCCCCTATCTGCACGGAGTCGAGCTGGACCGTCACCTCGTGCGGGTCGTGGGTGGCCGCGGCGGAGTCACCGGCCTCTTCCTGCCAGGGGTCACGGACGGGGGTGCGGGAGGCCATCGGGGCGCCGGGGCCCGAGGAGGAGGGGCGCAGGAACTCGGTCGGAGCGCCGGAATCCGAGGACGGACGCAGGAACTCGGTCGGGGCGTCTGCCGCTCCGGGGGCGGACGACGGGCGGCCGGAAGCCGCCGGGAGCACGGCGGTCCCGGCGTCGGACGACGAGCCTCCGGAAGCCGGCGGGAAGCCGGTTGTCCCAGGGCCGGACGACGAGCCTCCGGAAGCCGGCGGGAAACCCGCTGTCCCGGGGGCGGACGCCGGGCGTCGGGAGGCCGGCGGGGAGCCGGCCGCTCCTCGGTCGCCCGAGAGGCGTGCTCCGCCCGGCCGGGAGGAGGGGTCTGCCGGCTTGGCGCCGGGGACGCCGCCCGGCTGACGGGGGACGCGCAGGGCGGTGGTGCGCTCGGTGTCCCAGGGGGCGTCCGCCGGGCTTTCGGACGGCCCCGTCCGGTGCGGCGTCGCGGGGCGCTCGGCGTTCCGGGAACCGTCCGCCGAGCTCTCGGACGGCCCCGTCCGGTGCGGCGCCGCGGGGCGCTCGGCGTTCCAAGGGCTGTCCGGACGGCCCGACGCCGGCGCCGCAGGACGCCCAGCGTTCCGGGAACCGTCCGCCGAGCTCTCGGACGGCCCCGTCCGGTGCGGCGCCGCGGAACGCCCAGCGTTCCGGGAACCGTCCGCCGG
>NZ_JBVJKE010000006.1:393957-437721 GCF_055585405.1 Streptomyces sp. NPDC053426
AACGCCCAGCGTTCCGGGAACCGTCCGCCGAGCTCTCGGACGGCCCCGTCCGGTGCGGCGCCGCGGAACGCCCAGCGTTCCGGGAACCGTCCGCCGGGCTCTCGGACGGCCCCGTCCGGTGCGGCGCCGCGGAACGCTCGGCGTTCCAAGGGCTGTCCGGACGGCCCGACGCCGACGCCGTCCGACCCGGCGTCGCGGGGCCACGGGTGTCGTCGGTGCGTGGCCCGGGCCGGGCGGGGGGCTCCGTGCGGTGAGCGGTGTCGGGCAGGATCTGGGTCCTGTCGTTGCCGCTGGGGAAGACGCCGAGGCGGGCCCAGCGGTCGTCGAGGGAGCCGGGGCCGGTGTCGCGCGCGTCCGGGTCGGCGGGCTTCTCCCCCAGGGGGAGGACCCTCGTCTCACGCAGGTCCTCGTCCTCGGCGTTCCCGTCGAACGCCGACACGCCCTCGGGCCGATCCGGTTGGGCGTCTTCTCGCCAATTTTCCACGCGCACGCACTTCCCCCCACAGGGCACTTACGGTGCGCACGTACGACCCGAGCACCCGTCGGCGGACCGGGCCCCCACCCGCTCCGAGCGCCCCGTTTATCACACCGTGCTCGGGGACCGAATGTAGCGTACGTGGAGGCCCTGTGTTCCCGCGGCAGTCGTTCGTGTCAGTAGTGAGACATCACCGGGCCGCCATCACGACAATATCCCTCTCGGGCAGCCATCCCCCGTCCGGCCGCCGCAGCCAGCCCTCCTCTGCGGCGACGACGGCCGCCGCCCGCCGCAGGGCGTCCAGAGCGGGATGGGTCATCCCTTTCCTCCACACCAAGGACACGGGTGACAACGGAACCGGATCCACGAGGGGGCGCAGCACCGTCGAGGGCAGTGGCGGAAAGTCGACCACGGCGAGGATCGGATGACGTGTCCTGGCCATGATCCGCTGGAACTCCTCCTCCCCGACGGCCAGCGGCGCGGGCGACGCGAGCGTGATCCCCCGCCCCTCGAACAGCGACCGCGCGAGGTCCGTCCACTCCGGCGTACGGGGGTTCCCGGCACCGGCGTAGACCGTCTCGCCGGCGAGTGCGGCGAGCGGCACCTCGGTCAGTGCGGCCAGCGGGTGGTCCTCGGGCAGGACGACCCCCATCGGCTCGTGGCGCACGGGCTGCTGGTCGAGTCCGGCCCGCAGTGCGGGGGCGAGGCCCGCGAACCGTCCGAACGACGCGTCGAGCCGCCCCGCGAGCAGCTCCCCCGCGGCCCCGGTCAGTCCGCTCTCGTAGCGGGCCATCAGTTCGTGGGCGGGGGCGAGTTCACGGGCCCGGTGCAGTACCCGGCGCGGGGTGGCGAGGCCCGGTGAGTTGAGGTCCACCAGCAGGGGCCGGGCCTGTCCGGCGGCGGCGAGCAGGTCGTCCTGCGCCTGGAGCACCGCGCGGGCGTACGGCAGCAGGCGTTCGCCGTCGGCGGTCAGGGTCACCTGGCGGGTGGTCCGTACGAACAGCTCGCTGCCCAGGTCGCGTTCCAGCCGCCGTACGTCCCGGCTGAGCGCCTGCTGGGCGACGTAGAGGCGCGTGGCGGCCCGGGTGAAGTGCAGCTCCTCGGCGACGGTCACGAAGGCGCGCAGCAGGCGGGGGTCGAGGTGGACGGGGGCGGCCATGACGCGAACTTACAACACGGGTGCGTCAATCGGTGCGGGGAAGGTGTTGGACCGGCCGTACGGCCGCGGGCGACGGTGGTGTCATGCCTCAGCCGACCTCCCGGGCCGCCCGGGACACTCCCCTGTTCGCGGTCACCGCCGACACCCTGGTCGCCGTCGACTTCGGCCCGCGCGGGCGGAGCGAGCCCCGCGCGGAGGGCTCGTACCGTCGCCCCAAGGGCCCGTACCGCCGTCTCTTCGCGCTGCCCGGCACCCGCGCGTTCACCGCCGGGAACCTGATCGCGCGGCTGCCGATGGGCATGTTCAGCGTGAGCGCGGTCGTGATGATCGCCGGGACGCGGGGCTCGTACGCCCTGGCCGGCGCCGTCACCGCGACGGGCCTGGCGGCGACGGCGGTGGTCGCCCCGTGGACCGCGCGCCTGGTCGACCGGTACGGGCAGGCCCGGGTCGCCCTGCCGGCCACGGTGTTCGCCGCGCTCGGCTCCCTCGCGCTGCTGCTCTGCGTGCGGCACGGCGCCCCGGACTGGACCCTGTTCGCCTCCTACGCCGCCACCGCCACGACCCCCAACACCGGCGGGATGTCGCGGGCCCGCTGGGCGCACCTGCTGAAGGGGGACGCCGAGGCCCTGCACACCGCGAACTCCTTCGAACAGGCCGCCGACGAACTGTGCTTCATGCTCGGCCCGGTGCTCGCGGCCTTCCTGTGCGGGACGTTCTTCCCGGAGGCGGGCACGCTCGTGGGTGCCGTGCTGCTGCTGACGGGCACCGTGCTGTTCACCGCCCAGCGGTCGACCGAGCCGCCGGCCGCACGGCGTTCCTCCGCGCGGGCGCCGCTGCGGTCGCCCGGCATGCGGCCGCTGCTGGTGGTCTGTCTCGCGACGGGCGCGGTGTTCGGCTCGCTGGAGGTCGTCACCCTCGCGTTCGCGGACGAGCGGGGGCACCGCACGGCGTCCGGCGCCGTGCTCGCGCTCCAGGCGGCCGGTTCCTGTGCGGCGGGGCTGCTGTACGGGGCGATACGCCCGGCGGGGTCCGCGCGGTCCCGGCTGCCGTGGTGCCTGGCCGCGATGGCCGCGCTGATGACCCTGCCGCTGCTCGCGGCCGGGCTCACCGGCTCGCTGGTGCTGCTGGCCGGGGCGCTGCTGGTCGCCGGGATGGCGACCGCCCCCACCATGGTCACCACCATGACCCTGGTCCAGCGGTACACGCCCGAGGACCGGCTGAACGAGGGCATGACGCTCGCGGTGACCGGTCTCCTCGGCGGGATCGCCTGCGGCAGCGCGGCGGGCGGCTGGACGGTGGAGCACGTCTCGGCGACGGCCGGGTACGGCGTACCGGTGGCGGCGGCCGCGATCGCCCTTCTCGTGGCCCTCTGCACCTTTGTCCCGTTCGGGCCGTCGAACCGCGCCGGCGATTCCCTCCCGACCCATTGACGGGCACAGGTCCCGCACATACCTTCACCCGTCGAAGCGCTTCGAAACCGCTTTCTGCCTCCCCACGGACCGTGCAGATGAGGACCCCCGATGGTGAAGATCACGGATGTGGCCCGGCGCGCCGGGGTCTCCCCCAGTACGGTCTCGTACGCGCTCAGCGGCAAGCGTCCGATCTCCGACGCGACCCGGCTCCGGGTGCAGGCGGCCGTCCGTGAGCTGGGCTACCGCGCGGACGGCGGTGGCCGGGGCGCGGCCGGCCACCGGTCGAAGGTGCTGGCCCTGGCGGTCCCGATGCGCTCCGGCGTCCACGTGCCGGTGGTCACGCAGTTCGCGGTGTCGGTGGTCACCGCCGCCCGCGCCCAGGACCACGACGTGCTGATGCTCACCCAGGGCGAGGGCGAGGAGGGCATCGGGCGCGTCGCGGACACCCGGATGGCGGACGGGGTGATCGTGATGGACGTACAGCTCCAGGACCCCCGGCTGCCGCTGCTGCGCTCGGGGTCCTTGCCGTCCGTGCTGATCGGCGTGCCCGCCGAGCCGGACGGGCTGACCTGCGTCGACCTGGACTTCCGGGCGGCCGGTGAACTGTGTGTGGACCATCTGGCCCGGCTCGGGCACCGGGTGGTGGCGCTGGTCGGCTCGCCGCCGGAGGTGTACGTGCGGCGGACCGCGTTCGCGCGGCGGCTGGTGGAGGGCTTCACGACTGCCGCCGACCGGCACCGGCTCACCTCGGCCGTGCATCCGTGCGGGGCGGGCCGTGACGCCGCCCGCGCGATCGCCGAACGGCTGGTGCGCGAGCTGCCGGCGCTGACGGGGGTGGTCGTGCACAACGAACCGCTGGTCGATCCGCTGATCGACGCCTTCGAACGGCTGGGGCTGAGCGTCCCCGGCGATCTGTCCCTGACCGCCGTCTGCCCGTCCCCCGTCGCCGCGTCGGCCCGCGTCCCGGTCACCTCGGTCGCCGTGCCGTCGGCGGAACTGGGCACCCGCGCGGTGCACCTGCTCGTACGGAAGCTGTCCGGTCTCCCCGTACCGGGGACCACCCTGCTGCCGCCCCGGCTGACGGAACGGGCGAGCACGGCACCGCGCGGGGCGTGACGGCCGGTGTACCGGCCTCAGCCCGGTTGCCGGGCGTTCCAGGGCCTTCCCCCCGTCCGCCCCGGGCCTTCCCGGGGCCGCATGACAAAGGCCCCGCCGCTCGAAGCGACGGGGCCTGTGCCCACATGGGATGAGTGGAGATGGCGGGAATCGAACCCGCGTCCAACGGTGCGGAACCAGGGCTTCTCCGTGTGCAGTCGGCTGTGCTTTTCTCGGCCCCGGAGATCACGCCGACAAGTCTCCGACGGGCCCAGTCACTGTGTGGTTTCCCTCTTCACCCCGTGACCGGGATCAAGGTTTAGTTCCCTAGCTGATGCCAGGATCCGGGTCGGGAACATCCCCGGGCTGACACTCCCTTAAGTAGGGGAGCCGCTGCTCGCTACCTGAAGATCAGGCAGCGAGGGCGAGCTCGCCCTGGGAGACAGATCGCTTGGAATTGGCGATTATTTTTTTCGGCCTGTGGTTTACGAGATCATGGCCGCTTCCTCGACACGCTTCCCCTGCTTCGACAGCCGCTGTCGAAACCGATCATCCCCATGTTGTTTTTTCAAGCCCCCCGAGAGGGGCACGCACCCTCTGTGAGGTGCTTGCGCCATCGTACGTGACCAACGCCCGACGATGCCACCGTATTCCCGGCGGTCGTCCCGCCGTTTCCAGCGGTCCTCCCGCCGTTTCCGGTGGTCCTCCCGCCTTCGTACCGGGTTCAACGCCACCCGGGTCCGGGATGTTCCCGCTCAGGCCCGCTGCTTCCTGCGGACCGCCGAGATCGCCCGCTCGGTCTCGCGCCGGTCCTGCTTCTCCCGGAGCGTCTGCCGCTTGTCGTACTCCTTCTTGCCCTTGGCCAGCGCGATCTCGACCTTCGCGCGGCCGTCCTTGAAGTACAGGGCGAGCGGCACGATGGTGTGGCCCGTCTCCTGGGACTTGGACTCCAGCTTGTCGATCTCCTCGCGGTGCAGCAG
The DNA here is from genome assembly GCF_055585405.1 of Streptomyces sp. NPDC053426. Taxonomy (NCBI): domain Bacteria; kingdom Bacillati; phylum Actinomycetota; class Actinomycetes; order Kitasatosporales; family Streptomycetaceae; genus Streptomyces; species Streptomyces sp. NPDC053426. The sequence continues at coordinate 399,079 of NZ_JBVJKE010000006.1, forward strand.
CAGCTTGCGCTTGCGCCGTGCGCTGTGGTTGGTCCAGGTGCCCTGGCTGTACTCCGGGACGTGCACGTTGTGCAGCCACGCCTCGTTGCCGTCGAGCTGGACGAAGCCGTCCACCAGCGACGCCCGTCCCTGGCGCAGGGACTTCACCTCGGTGCCGGTGAGGACCAGGCCGGCCTCGTAGGTGTCGATGATGAGGTAGTCGTGCCGCGCCTTCTTGTTCTGCGCGATCAGTTTGCGCCCTTTTTCCTTAGCCATAGTGCCGCCCATTTTCGCACTACGGAGGGGGTCGGCGGGAAGCCGATTATCGACGGTGCCCTACCGGCCGAGTCCGCTGAGGACCGTCTCGGCCCGCTGGAGCGCCTCTTCGTCGGCCTCCACGTCGGGGGTGAGGCCGTGGCCGTCGACGCCGCGACCGGAGGGGGTGCGGTAGTGGCCCACGGTCAGCTCGGCGACGGAGCCGTCGGGCAGCGGGGTCGGCATCTGGACCGAGCCCTTGCCGAAGGTGCGGGAGCCCACGACGACCGCCCGTCCGCGGTCCTGCAGGGCACCGGTGAGGAGCTCGGCCGCGCTCATCGTGCCGCCGTCGACGAGCGCGACCAGGGGTCTGGTGGTGTCGCCGCCGGGCTCGGCGTGCAGGGCGCGCTGCTCGCCCTCGACGTCGTACGTGGCGACCAGGCCGCCGTCGAGGAAGGCGGAGGCGGCGGTGACCGCCTCGGCGACCAGACCGCCGGAGTTGCCGCGCAGGTCGAGGACGATGCCGGCGCCGGCGGGGGCCTGCCGTACGGCGGCGCGGACCTCGTCGCCCGTTCCCTTGGTGAAGGCGCCGACCTTGACGACAGTCACCCCGGAGGCGAGCTCGCGGACGGTGACGGTGTCCCGGGACAGCCTGGCGCGGCGCACGGTCTCGTGCCACGCGCGCGTGCCGCGTTCCAGGCCGAGCCGGACGGTGCTGCCGGCGGACTCGCCGGTGGCCTCGCCGCGCAGTAAGGAGACGACCTCCGTGACGGGCCGGCCGTCGACCTTCTCGCCGTCGACGCTGCGCAGCCGGTCGCCCGCGCGGATCCCGGCGTCGGCGGCGGGCGTGTCGTCGCCCACCTTCGTCACCTCGATACGGCCCTCCCGCTCGCGGGCCCACAGGCCGACGCCGGTGTACCGGCCGTCCAGGGCCTCCTCGAACTCCTCGTACTCGCCCGGGGAGTAGACGGCAGCCCAGCGGTCCCCGCTGCGGCTGACGGCGCGCTGGGCGGCCTCCATGGGGGAGGTGCCGTCGGCGGCGGCCTCCTCGGCCGCCCTGGTGACGTCGGCCTGGTGGCCGACGGGAGCGGCCGGAGGGGCCGGAGGAGCCCCCTCCGCCGTGGCCCTGCCGTCTGCCCCGGGGAGGTTGCCCGTGGCCGCGCCGGCGACGAGCACGCTCGCGAACACCAAGGTCAGGGCGGCCCCACGGCGGATGCGGCGGGGCTGACAGAACAGGGCACGACCTGACATGCCGGTGAGTCTAGGACAACACGAAGGGGCGCACGGCCGGTTGGCCGTACGCCCCTCGTGGCAAGGGTCACTCGGTCTCTTGCGAGGAGACCCCGACGTTCAGGCCGAAGCAAGGAAGGGGCACGAACACGCATACCCAGTTCACTGGTCAGAGTGATCACGGCGGAAGAAGTGGGCGGGTGTGCGGGGCTCGTACGTACGGTCAGTTGACCAGGAGTCGACTGACCGGGACAGGGGCGGAGGCGGAGGCCGTGGAAAAGGGTGCGCAGCGTGCGCGGTACACCTACCGGCTGAGGGTGTCGGCCGCCTCCCGGACGGAACTGGAGAGGGAGTGGGGGCGGTGCCGGTGGCTGTGGAACGAGTGCGTGGCCCGCGCGAAGAAGGCTTATTCGGAGGGGGAGGTGTGTGGTCCGGCCCGGCTGGACGGGATGTTGACGCGTGCGCGTGCGGTGACACCGTGGCTGGCCAAGGGTGCCTCCGTGCCGCAGCAGCAGGTCATCCGTGACTTCGCCGCATCCCGTGGCAAAGCGCTCAAGGACATCAAGAACCGGCTGCCGGTGAAGCGGCGGGCGGGAATGCCCCGGCACAAGAAGCGGCGCGGGACTCATCCGTCGCTGAACTACACGCGGCGCGGCTTCCGCATCAAGAAGGGGCGGCTGCATCTGGCGGGCGGGATCGTCCTGACCGTGGTCTGGTCCCGCCCTCTCCCGGCCGAGCCGTCCTCGGTGCGGATCTACCGTGACCGTGTCGGCCACTGGTACGCCTCGTTCGTCGTCCCCGCCCCGATCGAGCCGCTCCTGCCCACCGGTGCGGTCATCGGCGTCGACTGGGGTGTGAGGGAGACGGCCACCACCACCTCCGACGCCCACGACCTGCCCCACCCCCGCCACGGCCGCAAGGCGCAGGAGAAGCTGTCCCGCTACGACCGGATGATGGCCCGCCGCAAACCGAAGAAGGGGCAGGCGGCGTCGAAGGGCTACCGGGAGGCGAAGCGGTGGCGGGCGAAGACGTACGCGAAGATCGCCCGGCAGCGGCAGGACACCGCCCGCAAATGGGCGAAGAAGGTCGTGCGGGATCATGACGTGATCGCGGTGGAGGACTTCCGCCCGAAGTTCCTTACGAGGACCACGATGGCGCGCAAGGCGGCCGATGCCGCGATCGGCGCCACCAAACAGGCGCTGGTCGAGATGGGCCGCAAGCACGCCCGGGATGTACGGCTCGTCCATCCCGCGCACACCACCATGGACTGCGCGCGGTGCGGAGCGAGAGCCAAGCACGCCCTGCCGCTGTCGGAACGCACCTACACCTGCACCGCGTGCGGAGCCGTCTGTCCGAGGGACAAGAACTCCGCCCGCGTGATGCTCGTCCGGGCAGGTCTGGACCCGGCTGGTGTCGAGGGCACAAGGCCTCCCGGAGCGCCGCTCCGGGAGGCGGCCTGAGCCAGAAATCCCCTCCCACCGGGGAGAGGAGCGGTCAAACCTTCAGGTACTTGCGCAGCGCGAAGAACGCGGCCAACGCCGGCATCAGCAGACTGGTCGCGAGGATCAGCGGGAGCTTCGTCAGTACGGCGTCCCAGCCGATGAAGTTGATCAGGTTCAGCTTCTCCGACAGGGCCAGCCCGTTGTCGATGATGAAGTACCGGCCGACCACCAGGAACCCGCACGCGAGGATGCCGCCGATGAGTCCGGCGACGGCGGCCTCCATGATGAACGGCGTCTGGATGTAGAAGCCGGAGGCGCCGACCAGGCGCATGATGCCGGTCTCGCGGCGGCGGCTGAACGCGGAGACGCGCACCGTGTTCACGATCAGCATCAGGGCGACGACCAGCATGAGCGCCATCATCGCGAGGGCGGCGATGTTCATGCCCTCCAGCAGCCCGAAGAGGTTGTCCAGGATGCCCTTCTGGTCCTGCACCGACTGCACGCCGTCCCGCCCGTCGAAGGCGGTCGCGATGACCTGGTACTTCTCCGGGTCCTTCAGCTTGATGCGGTACGACTCCTGCATCTGGTCCGGCGTCAGGGAACTGGCCAGCGGGGAGTCGCCGAACTGCTCCTTGTAGTGCTTGTACGCCTCGTCCTGCGACTCGTACGTCACGCTGTCGACGACCGACATCTTCTCCAGGTCGGTCTTGATCTGACCCTTCTGGTCGTCGGTCACCGCGCCCTTGGCGCAGTTGGGGTCGGACTCGGCGTCACTCTTGTTGCACAGGAAGATGGAGACGTTGACCTTGTCGTACCAGTAGCCCTTCATGGTGTTCACCTGATCGTTCATCAGGAGCGATCCACCGAACAGGGCCAACGACAGGGCGACGGAGACGACGACGGCGAAGGTCATCGTCAGGTTGCGACGGAGACCGACGCCGATCTCCGACAGGACGAACTGGGCGCGCATGGCGTCTGATCAAGCCTTTCCGTGGAGCGTCAGTGCTGGTAGCCGTAGACGCCGCGTGCCTGGTCGCGGACGAGACGGCCCTTCTCCAGCTCGATGACGCGCTTGCGCATCTGGTCCACGATGTTCTGGTCGTGCGTCGCCATCACCACGGTGGTGCCCGTCCGGTTGATGCGGTCGAGCAGCTTCATGATGCCGACGGAGGTCTGCGGGTCGAGGTTGCCGGTGGGCTCGTCGCAGATGAGCAGCTTGGGGCGGTTGACGAAGGCCCGCGCGATGGCGACGCGCTGCTGCTCACCACCGGAGAGCTCGCCGGGCATCCGCTCCTCCTTGCCGCCGAGCCCGACGAGGTCGAGCACCTGCGGCACGGACTTGCGGATCTCACCGCGCGACTTGCCGATCACCTCCTGCGCGAAGGCGACGTTCTCGGCGACCGTCTTGTTCGGCAGCAGACGGAAGTCCTGGAACACGGTCCCCAGCTGGCGCCGGATCTGCGGCACCTTCCAGTTGGAGACGCGGGCGAGATCCTTGCCCAGGACGTGCACCTGTCCGTGGCTGGCCCGCTCCTCGCGGAGGATCAGCCGCAGGAAGGTGGACTTTCCGGAGCCGGAGGACCCCACGAGGAACACGAACTCGCCCTTCTCCACTTCCAGGGAGACATCCCTGAGTGCGGGGCGGTTCTGCTTGGGGTAGGCCTTGGACACGTTGTCGAATCGGATCACGGATGCACCACGGTTAGCCGGGGGTAGATGAGCGTGACCATACGCGAACCGGGTAGGCGTGCGCAGGCACCGGTAGGGGTTGCGTAAGACTTGCGCCCTTTTGTTCCGGTGCCGGGTGGGCACAGCACCCCAGGGGCGCGGGGCTGTGACATGTGCGGCTCCGCCGCGTGGGCGCGAACAACCCCCACCACGCCGCAGCCGCGAAATCCCCCGGAACCACCCCTCTGGGAGCGACCCCACGCAGCTTCCGCAGGAACCTGGCACAGTGGGAGGGGAACGTTCGCGAGAAGGCGGGCGTTGTTCATCTGGAACCGGTGCGAGGAGGGCGAGCGCATGACGTACGACCGGCTGGTGTGCGCGAACTGCGCCGCGCCCGTGAGCGAGGGCCGGTGCCCGGTGTGCCGTGCGAACCGCGAGCGGCTGCAGCAGGAGAACTTCTTCGCGGGGCTGAACCCCATGACGCTGATCGCGCTGCTGGCGGTGCTGGTCGCGGCGGTGGCGCTGCTCGCCCACCAGACCGCCTGACGCCGGGTACGCGGACACGAGCGAGGGCCCGGAGCGCGGTTGCGCTCCGGGCCCTTCGCCCTACGTCATGCGTACGGTGCGTACACGCGCGGCGACCGTCAGGCGGCGGCGCCGCCGCGGCCGGACATCATGCGCGGCAGCACCCGGAAGCCGATACCGCCGGCGATCATCGTGGCGGCACCGATCAGCAGGAACGTGGTCTCGGCGGCACCGGTCTCGGCGAGCTCCTTGCCGTCGCCGCCCTGGGCCGAGGTGGCGTCGTCGCCGGTGTCGGTGAGGGCCGAGGAGCCCTGGTCCTGCGGAGAGGCGTTGTTGCCGCCGTCCGGGGTGGTACCGGTGTTGTCGTCACCGCCGTTGCCCGTGCCCGGGGTGGTCGGGTCCTCGGTGGGCTCCTCTACGGGGTTCTCACCACCGGTGTTGTCGTCGCCACCGCCGGTGCCGTCATCGCCACCGCCGGTGCCGTCGTCCCCACCGCCGGTGCCGTCATCGCCACCGCCGGTGCCGTCGTCCCCACCACCGGTGCCGTCGTCCCCACCGCCGGTGCCGTCATCGCCACCGCCGGTGCCGTCATCGCCACCGCCGGTGCCGTCGTCCCCACCACCGGTGCCGTCATCGCCACCACCGGTGCCGTCGTCCCCACCACCGGTGCCGTCATCGCCACCACCGGTGCCGTCGTCCCCACCACCGGTGCCGTCATCGCCACCGCCGGGGTTCTCACCCTCGCACAGTTCGGTACCAATGATGCCGCAGGTCTGCTCCGGGTCCGGCTCGCCTGCGGCCTGAGCGACACCCGCCACCGTCAGCGACGCACCCGCGGCGATCACGGCGCCGGCTGCGATGCGTGCGACGCGGATCCGCGTCTTCTTCGTCATGTGGTTGCTACCCCCAGTAGCTCATCGTCAATGAGGCCGCGCTCGGGGCCGTGATCAACGGAGGTAACTGTGATGAAACGCCCCCCGGTTCACATGCGCCCCAGAGATACGCATGCCACGCTTCACCCTTCCCATTTTCCAAAAGAACGTCAAGGCCGTTGCGTGCGCGATGTCCGCCTACGCGCGCTTTGCGGGAAAACGAAACTGTGAGTGTGATGTAAATCCCGGATGTCACCGGACGAAAAAGGCAACTGCCGTCCAAGTGACGGCAGTTGCCTTGTCGACAAATCGGCGTTCACGCCGGAGGTTACTTCTCCTGCTGCTTGCGCCAGCGAATTCCGGCCTCCAGGAAGCCGTCGATCTCGCCGTTGAACACGGACTCGGGGTTGCCGACCTCGTGCTCCGTGCGCAGGTCCTTGACCATCTGGTACGGGTGCAGCACGTACGAACGCATCTGGTTGCCCCAGGAGTTGCCGCCGTCGCCCTTGAGGGCGTCCATCTTGGCCTGCTCCTCCTGACGGCGCCGCTCCAGGAGCTTGGCCTGGAGGACGTTCATCGCGGTGGCCTTGTTCTGGATCTGGGAGCGCTCGTTCTGGCAGGAGACCACGATGCCGGTGGGGAGGTGGGTGAGCCGCACCGCGGAGTCGGTGGTGTTCACGCCCTGGCCGCCGGGACCGGACGAGCGGTACACGTCCACCCGCAGCTCGGACTCGTCGATCTCGATGTGGTCGGTCTGCTCGACCACGGGGAGGATCTCGACGCCGGCGAAGGAGGTCTGGCGGCGGCCCTGGTTGTCGAAGGGCGAGATGCGCACCAGGCGGTGCGTGCCCTGCTCGACGGAGAGGGTGCCGTAGGCGTAGGGCGCCTGGACGGAGAAGGTGGTCGACTTGATGCCGGCCTCCTCCGCGTACGACGTCTCGATCAGCTCGGTCTTGTAGCCGTGCTGCTCGGCCCAGCGCAGGTACATGCGCTGGAGCTTCTCGGCGAAGTCGGCGGCGTCGACGCCACCGGCCTCCGCGCGGATGTTGACGAGCGCCTCGCGGGAGTCGTACTCGCCGCTGAGCAGCGTCCGGACCTCCATCTCGTCCAGCGCCTTCCGGACCGCGGCGAGCTCGGACTCGGCCTCCGCGCGGGTGTCCGGGTCGTCCTCCTCCTCGGCCATCTCGAAGAGCACGGAGAGATCGTCGATCCGGCCCCGGAGCGCCTCGGTCTTCCGCACCTCGGCCTGGAGGTGGGAGAGCTTGCTGGTGATCTTCTGCGCCTCGTCCGGGTTGTCCCACAGGGACGGCGCGGCCGCCTGCTCCTCGAGCACGGCGATGTCTGCCCTCAGCTTGTCGAGGTCCAGAACGGCCTCGATCGACTCCATGGTCGAGGAGAGGGACTTGAGCTCTTCGGATACGTCGACGACTGCCACGCCCTCCAGCGTAACGGCTCCGCGCGCCGGCCCACGCAGTGCGGCGGGGCCGGGGCTGCTCATTACCGGCCCGGGCCGGTCGGGGCAGGGTGGCTTCCGGGCGTGGGGCGGTCGTTTGTTTCGCCCCTGCCGCCCCTTCCCGTCCCGTCCCTGGGGGCTTTGCCCCCGGACCCCCTTCGCGCCCACGTGGCGGAGCCGCATGTCGACACAGCCCCGCGCCCCTGAGGGGGGTTGTCAGGGGTTGGCCGGGGCCGAGTTCCGGGTGTCCTGGGGTGGGGTCGGGTCGTCTTCCGTCGTGGCCAGCCACGTGCCCACGCCCGCCGCCACGAGCACCGCCGCCGCCACCGCCAGGGTGAGCCGGCGGCGGCGGGTGATCGCGCGGTTGCGGGCGGAGCCCGGGCGGCGGGCGCCCGTCGTGCGGGGGGCGCGGGCCGTGCCCCGGGCGCCGCCGGCCAGCTCGTCGGGGGTCGGCACCCTCATCGACGTATGCGTGTCGCGGTTGGAGTCGGCCGGTTTCGCGCCCGGTACCAGCGGGACCGCGCCGCGGCGCCGCACCGGCTCTCCGGCGGCCGGGGCGGGCCCGGAGGGCTGGAGCTCCTCGCTCTCCTCCTCCGCGGGCTCGGTGTCCGGCTCGTCCACGTCCAGCGGCGGCATCCCCGCCAGCATCGGCAGCAGCTCCCGCAGCCGCGCGCCCAGCTCGGAGGCGCGCAGCCGGGACGCCGGGGCCTTCGCCAGGCACTGCACCAGGAGCTGCCACAGCTCGTCCGGGATGCCGGGGAGGGGGACGACCGTCTCCGTGACGTGGCGGCGCAGGACCGCGCCCGGGTGGCCGCCGCCGAACGGTGTGAAGCCGGCGAGCAGCTCGTACAGGACCGTGGCCAGCGCGTAGATGTCGACCGACGCGCGCGGGGGCAGGCCCTCGACGATCTCCGGGGCCAGGTAGTCGGGCGTTCCGATGATCTTCGTGGCGCGGGTGCGGCGCGGGGTGTCGATGAGTTTCGCCACACCGAAGTCGGTGAGCAGGGCGCGGTGGGAGCCGCCGGGGCCGAGCGGGCCCTGCATGTCGAGGAGTACGTTCTCCGGCTTCACGTCCCGGTGCACGACCCCGGCCGCGTGGGCCGCCGCCAGGCCGTCGGCGACATCGGCGACGATCGCCACGGCGGCCTCGGGGGCCAGCCTGCGCTCCCGGTCGAGGCGGGTGCGCAGGTCCGTGCCCCGGACGAGGTCCATGACGAGGGCGAGATCGTTGCCGTCGACCACCAGGTCGCGTACGGAGACGACGTGCGGGTGCTCCAGACCGAGCAGCGCCGTCCGCTCCTGCACGAAGCGGCCGACGAGCTCCTGGTCCGAGGAGAGATCCTCACGCAGCAGCTTGATGGCGACGGGCCCGTCGGGGCCCTCGCCCAGCCACACCGTGCCGGCGCTGCCCCGCCCGAGGATCTGGTGGGCGGTGTACCGGCTGCCGATTCTCCGTGCCAAGACTGCTCCTACCGACGCGTGTTGTCGCTAAAACTACGCGTCCGGGGCGCCGGCCTTCACAGTGGATCCGGAAATCAGCCCTCAGATGTCGACAAATCAGTAAACAAGCTCAGTTCGTCCCGGAGGGCACCGAGGGCTCTTCGGAGCCGCCCAGGTCCTCGATCCAGCCCGTCACCGAGCCGAACCAGTCGCTGAGCTGGTCCCAGTAGCCCTTGCCGGTGCCGATCCAGTCCTGGAGCGGGCTCAGCTCCCAGATCAGCCAGCTCGCGACGAACAGGATGAGGATCGTGAACAGGCAGCCCTTCAGACATCCCAGGCCGGGGATGCGCATCGGGTTGGCGCCGCGCTGCCGGGGCTGCCGCGGCTCCCGGACCGGACGCTGCGGCTCCGGCGGCGGGGGCGGGGGCGCGTACCGCTGCGGCTGGGGCTGCTGAGGCTGCGGCGCGTACCGCTGCGGCTGGGGCTGGGGCTGCTGTGGGTAGCCGTATCCCGGACCGGGCTGCTGCTGGGGCTGCGGGCGTCGCTGCTGCGGCTGCTGCGGGGGTCGGGCGACCTGCCGCTGGGGGCGGCGGCGCAGCGGGTCCTCGCTCGGGTCGAGGTACTGGACCTGGGTCTGCTCGTTGCGGTCGCGGGCCGCGCGGAGCTGGTTCTGCCAGGGGTGCGGGTCCTCCGGGCCGGCTCCGGGGCCGTCGGGCCGGCCGGGCGGTACGGGGGGCATGACGGCCGTGGGGTCGGCGGCGCCCGCCGGGCCGCCGGTCTGCGGCAGGACGCTGGTCGCGCCGTTGGGGTCGTAGGCGCCCGCGCCGTGCGGCAGCACCTGCGTCGGGTCGGCGTCCCCGCCGGGCGCGCCGGGTACGGGTGCGGGCGCCGGGTCGGGGGCGAGGAGCGCGCCGACGTTCTCGGCGGCGGCGATCTGCGCGGAGTTCGCGTGCACGCCGATGCCGTCGGCGACGACGCGCAGGCCGCGCGCGAGGTTCTCGGCGCTGGGCCGCTGGTCGGGGTTCTTGCGCAGGCAGCGCTCGATGACCGTCCACAGCGGGTCGGGGACCGTGGAGGGGCGGCGCGGTTCGGCGCTCAGATGCTGGTGCAGCACCTCCAGGGCGGTGCCGCCGGAGAACGGCGGGCGGCCGGTGACCAGCTCGTAGAGCAGGATGCCGGCGCCGTAGATGTCGACGGCGGAGGTCTGCGGGCGGCCCTCGGCGGACTCGGGCGCGATGTACGCGGGCGTGCCGACGAACTCGTGGGTGCGGGTGAGGCCCGGGGAGTCGGCGAGGCGGGCGATGCCGAAGTCGGTCAGCATCGGGTGCATCTCGCCGCCCTGCTGCTTGAGCAGGACGTTGGCGGGCTTCAGGTCGCGGTGCACCACGCCGTCGGCGTGGCTGGCGCCGAGCGCGTCGGCGATCTGCGCGGTCAGCAGGGCGGCGGCGACGGGGGTGAAGGGGCCGTTCTCGCGGAGGTGGCGGTGCAGGTCGGGGCCCTCGACGAGGTCCATGACCAGCGCCAGCAGATCGCCCTCGACGACCAGGTCGCGGACCCGGACGATGTTGGGGTGGGTGAGCCGCAGCAGGACGGAGCGCTCGCGGAGGAAGCGCGTCACGATGTCGGCGTCGTTGGCGAGCTCCTCCTTGAGGACCTTGATCGCGACGGTCTCGCCGGGCTGTCCGGGCACGGCCGCCTCGGCGCCCGCGGTCTCCCGCTGGCGGGCTCGCCAGACGGTCCCCGTGGCGCCGCGACCGAGCGGCTCCTCGAGGAGGTACTTGCTGCCAACCGGCCGCACGTCGCGCTCCCTGCTGCTTGCCTGGCGTACACCGTGGTCCACCGTGCTACGGAATGTTTCCGACCCACTGTAGTGCCGCCGCGCGGGATACCGGCTGGTCGTCTTCGACGTGATCTCACGGTGATCTCACGGCGGGTCTCACGGTGGGTCTTACGTACCGGTTCCCGTCCGGGTTCGAAGTTTCTGAATGTTTCGAAGGAAAGACGCTCGACCCGGTCCGTTGGTTGCCGCATGCCGGACGTGACCGATCTCAAGTGGACTCGGAACGATCATTCGCTCCTCACTGGTCAGGCACTTTTACGGGCAGAGCCGACCAATCAAGATCATTTGCTGCCGGAGGGCGGGCGCGTTGTCGGTGGCAGGTGCGAGGATGCGTGCAGTACTGGCCGTACGTGCGCGTGTGGCGGTGGGGGAAGCCCGCGGTCGGGGGATCCGCGGGGCGGTGGTGTCCCCCCGCGTCGCGGGCGCCCGCGCAGAAGGGACCGCTGACGGCGATGCAGATCCGGCTGACCGTCGTAGACCCGCTGGGCCCCTCCTCCCCCGCGCGGGAGCGGGCCGCGAGCTGTGACGTCCTGGTCACGGCGCCCGCGGGCACGGCCCTGGCCGCGGTCGCCTCCGCGCTGGCCTCGGTGGTCTCCGGCGCTGACGGCTCGTCCGGCTCACCGGTGCTGTACGCCGGTGAGCAGCGGCTCGACGCCCAGCGCTGCACGCTGGGCGAGCCGCCGCTGATCGACGGCGCGGTGCTGGCCGTGGGCGCCCCCGGCGAGCCCGAGCCGCATCCCGAGCTGGACGAGGCCCCGACCCGGCTGCACGTCGTCGCCGGTCCCGACGCGGGCGGGGTGCACCTGCTGCACGGCGGCGAGATCCGCATAGGCCGTTCCGCCGACGCCGACGTGCCGCTCGACGACCCGGACGTCTCCCGGCTGCACTGCGCCGTGACGGTCGCCCCGGACGGCGGCGTCTCGGTCGCCGACCTCGACTCCACCAACGGCACGACCCTGGACGGCCGGCGCGTGGGCCCCCGCCCGGTCCGCCTCGCCCCGGGCGCGCTCCTGCGCATCGGCGAGTCGGCCCTGCGCCTGACCCCGGCGGCGGGTCTCCCCGCGCGAGCGGCCACGGCACCGGACGGCGAGGGGCACGTACGGGTACCGGGGGCGCGGGGCGGGGACAGGGCCGGGACGTCCGGGAACGACGGCGGTTCCCCGAGCGCCGACGACTCCGCACGCGCGCGTGCGGAGCGTGCGGAGCCGGTGTCCCCACCGCACGCGCGGACCCATCACACCTACGGCTCGGCGGAGTGGGCCGCCTCCGGCGACGGTGCCGGGCGCTCTCCCGGCGTCCAGGACCCGGCCGGCCCGCACTCGGGCCGGGCGCCGCTGGTCCCCGGGCAAGGTGGCGCGCCGGACGCCGAGGCGGAGGAACGCGCCACCGGCCGGCGGGCGGTACGCGTCACGCCGCGCGGGGACGTGCCACGGGTGCCCGAGGGGCGGCGCGTGTCGCGGCCCGGGCCCGTCGGTGACGAGACCCACGCGGGCAGCGGATCCCTCGACGGCGGTTTCGGTCACGGTGTCGTCGCCGCCCCGGGCCACCGGGCCTCCGACGCGGCTCACGGAGACTCCCGGGACGAGGCACCCGCCGCCGCGACCGGTGACGGACGGCACGGCGGGATGCCGGACCGCGGCTCCGTCCGGACGGATGACGACCCGCGTGACGGACAGCACGGCCGGTACGCCGGCAGTGGTCCCGTCCCCGCGGCCGGTGACCGCCGGGAGGGGCGGTACGGCCGGTACGCCGACCACGAGTCCGCCGCCGACGGCGCCCGTGGCGGGCGGCGTGGCGGCGTGCATGACGGGTGGCGTGCCGGTCGGGGTTCCGTTTCCGCGGCCGGTGACGGTCTCGGCGGGACGTCGGGGGGAAGCGGGGGCGGTTCCCGCAAGGACACTCCTCCGCGTGGGACCGATGTCCCGCAGCCGCCCGTCGGGCGGAAGCGGGGTGGCATCGGGGCCTGGGCCCGGCGGTTGGCCGGGGGGCGGCAGGAGCGGGAGGCCGCGTGGGACGGGCGCCGTGAGGAGCCGGGCGGGTTCGTGGCCGAGCCGGCCCACCTCGCCCCCGTACTGCCCGAGACCTGGCCGGACCCCGCCACGCTGCTGCTGACCGCGCTCGGCCCCGGCCCCCGGTTGTGGGAGCGCGGGCCGGATCACCCGGAGGCGCTCGCGGTGCGGCTCGGCACGGCGGACCGGCCGGCGCCGGACGGCTCGGGTCTGCTGCCCGCCGTACCGGTGACCTCGGGGCTGCGCGAGGTCGGCGCGCTGGGGCTGGCCGGCCCGCGCGAGCGGCTCGCCGGGCTGGCCCGCGCGGTGCTCGCCCAGCTCGCCGCGCTGCACTCCCCCGACTCCCTGGAGATCGTCCTGATCGCCGCGGACCACTCCCGCCCCCTGGCGGAGCGCACCGCCGAGTGGTCCTGGCTGGGCTGGCTGCCGCACGTACGCCCGGGGCACGGCCAGGACTGCCGCCTGCTCCTCGCGCACGACCACGAACAGGCCACGGCCCGCGCCGAGGAACTGCTGCGCCGACTGGCGGACCACGACCACGCGGCCTCCCGCATATCCGGCGGCGAAGGGCCGTACACCGTGGTCGTCGTGGACGGCGACCCCGGCGGCCCCGACGCGCGCGAGGCGGTGGCGCGGCTGGCCCTGGAGGGGCCCCGGGCCGGGATCCACGTGGTGTGCCTCGCCGAGACGGCCGCCGCCTCCCCCGCGTCCCCGGTGACGGAGACGTACGAGGCGGCCTGCGCGGTGGCGCCGACGTTCCGGCGGTGCGGGGCCGTCGCCCTGCTCAGCGGGGACGTGGCGACCGCCCTGCGCCTGCTGCGGGTGGCCGGGACCGGCTCCGGTCGTCCCCCCGGCCCCGTCGGCCACGGCACCCTCGCCACGGTCGACGCGGTCTCCCCCGCCTGGGCCGAGCGGTTCGCGCGGGCGCTCGCGCCGCTGCGCACGGACGGCACCGGCGGGGAACGGCACGCGCGCGTGTCGGCACCGCTGCCCCGGTCGGCGCGGCTCCTCGACGAACTGGGCCTGGCCCGGGCCACCCCGGCCTCGCTGATGGCCCGCTGGGCGGACGCGGCCGACGACACCCAGGCGCTCGGCGGACGCGTCACCGCCATACTGGGTGCCGGTCCGCGCGGCCCGGTCACCACCGACCTCGCCGCCGACGGACCGCACCTGCTGGTCGAGGGGCCGTCCGGCAGCGGTCGTACGGAACTGCTGCGGGCGGTCGTCGCCTCGCTGGCCGCCGCCGAGCGTCCCGACCGGCTGGGCATCGTGCTGGTCGACGGCCGGGGCGTGCCCACGACGGGCGACGCGCCCGGCGAGGGCCTGCGTGTCTGTACGGACGTACCGCATGTCACCACGCATCTGTGCGCCAACGACCCGGTACGGATGCGGGAGTTCGCACAGTCCCTGAGCGCCGAGCTGAAGCGGCGCGCGGAGCTGCTGGGCCGCTCGGACTTCGCGGAGTGGCACACCGGGCGGGAGCTGTCGGACCGTATGGTCGCCCAGCGCACGGCGATCGCGTCCCGCGCGGAGCAGAACGGGGACCTCGACACCCCGCCGAGTTCGACGCTGCGGCTGCGGCCGGGGGCGGACCGGCGCAAGACGGGGGCCGCGCCGCCGCTGCCCCGGCTGGTGGTGGTCGTGGACGATCTGGACGCGCTCGTCTCCCCGGCGCTCGGCTCGCCCGGGCGGCCCGCCGCCGGATCGGTGATGCGGGCGCTGGAGGCGGTGGCGCGGGACGGCGAGCGGCTGGGCGTGCATCTGGTGGTGGCCAGCGGGCCCTGCGACCGTACGGCGCAGAGCGAGCCGGTGCGGCGGGCGACGCTGCGGGTCGCGCTCGACGCGGTGGTACCGGGGGGCGGGCCGGAGGAGCCTGCGCCGGGGCGGGGGCGGGTGGTCCTGCCGGACGGGCGGGAGACGGCGTTCCAGGGGGGTCGGGTGACCGGTCGTATCCCGCGGACGGCGACTCTGCGGCCGACGGTCGTGCCGCTGGAATGGCATCGGATGGGGGATCCGCCGGCTCGGCGGCAGGTTCGTGAGCTCGGTAACGGGCCTACCGATCTGGCTCTGCTCGCCAGTGCGTTGGAGCGGGCCGCGCGGCAGGTTGCTGCGGCGGAGGTGCCGTCGCTTCTCTGACGGGGGCGGCCGGTCGTGCGGGTGCCCGGTGTTGCGGCTGGGCGGGGGTGGGTCGCGCTGCCCGGCGCTCGCGGGGTGCCGTCGCGCCCACCCGTGCCGCCCCAGCGGCACGACTGCCCGCGGAAGCGATGGGGGCGGTGGCGCGGCTGCCCGCGGGAACGCGGGAACGGTGGTGCGCGGCTGCCCGCGGGAACGGCGGGGGCGGTGGCGCGGCTGCCCGCGGAAGCGGTGACTCGTGGTCACGACGGTGTCACGATCTCCGACTTGACATGGGAGGCGGTCTTGCCGCCCCTGCCCCCCGGGCGTAGACCAGAGCGCACGGGACAGCGCTCGGCGTTCGACGGAGTACGAAGAACGGGGCAGTGATGCGCAGGACGAGCAGAATCATCCGGACACGCAGGTCGCCTGAGAACCACGTGACGGCTCCCCGCACCCGCAGGGCCGCCGCGGCGCTCGCCGCGGGAGTGCTCGCGGTCTCCCTCGCCGCGTGCGGCGGGGGCGACGACGACGGCAACAGCGATGACGAGAACAAGGGCGGCGGCGGCGAGACCGGGACCACCGTCACCCTTCCCAAGCTGGACGGCGCGAGCTTGGAGGTCGCCGCCGTGTGGACCGGCGCCGAGCAGGCCAACTTCAAGAAGGTCCTCGCGGAGTTCGAGAAGCGCACCGGCGCCAAGGTGACCTTCGTCCCCGCCCAGGACCCGATCATCAACTTCCTCGGCTCGAAGGTCGCGGGCGGCGCCCCGCCGGACGTGGCGATGCTGCCGCAGCCGGGCGCCATCAAGCAGGCCGTCGACAAGGGCTGGGCCAAGCCGCTCGGCGCCGAGGCGGCCAAGGAGCTCGGCGAGAACTACTCGCAGGGCTGGCAGGACATCGGCAAGGTCGACGGCAAGCAGTACGGCGTCTACTACAAGGCCGCCAACAAGTCGCTGATCTGGTACAACGCCCAGGTCTTCGAGAACGCGGGCGCCGCCGAGCCGAAGACGTGGGACGAACTGCTCACCACCGCGCAGATGGTCTACGACTCCGGTGTCACCCCGTTCTCGGTCGGCGGTGCCGAAGGCTGGACGCTCACCGACTGGTTCGAGAACGTCTACCTCTCCCAGGCCGGACCGGAGAAGTACGACCAGCTCGCCCGGCACGAGATCAAGTGGACGGACCCCTCCGTCAAGGAGGCGCTGACCACGCTCGCCGAGATCTGGGGCAAGAAGGACTACGTCGCGGCCGGCGCGCTGGGGACCGATTTCCCGACGTCCGTGACGCAGACCTTCACCGGCGGTGACCAGCCCAAGGCCGGCATGGTCTACGAGGGCGACTTCGCGCAGGTCAACATCGGTGAGACCAAGGCGAAGGTGGGCACGGACGCCAAGGTGTTCCCGTTCCCGGCGGTCGGTGACGCCCCGCCCGTGGTGTCCGGCGGCGACGCGGCGGTGATCCTGGAGGACTCCGAGGCGTCCCAGGCGCTGGCGACCTTCCTCGCCTCCCCGGACGCCGCGCGCATCCACGCCGGGCTCGGCGGCTACCTCTCACCGAACAAGAACGTGCCGGCCTCGGCGTACCCGAACGAGGTCCAGCAGAAGATCGCCAAGGCGCTCGTCGACTCCGGGGACGACTTCCGCTTCGACATGTCCGACCAGGCCCCGCAGGCGTTCGGCGGCACGCCCGGCAAGGGCGAGTGGAAGATCCTCCAGGACTTCCTGAAGAACCCGGAGGACGTCGCCGGTACGCAGGCGAAGCTGGAGGCCGACGCGGCCGCGGCGTACGGGAACTGAACCGGCGATGGCGTCGGACACGGCGGCAGGGGCACCGAAGGCGGCCCCTGCCGCTCCCAAGTCGCGCAAGAGCGTCACCGGCACCCGCGCAACCGTGGCGGCGCTGTTCCTGCTGCCCGCGCTCGTGCTGCTCGGTGCGCTCGTGGTCTACCCGATCGGGTACTCCGTCGTCCGCAGCTTCTACGACCAGTCCGGCGACGGCTTCGCCGGATTCGACAACTACCAGGCCCTGTTCACCGACGACGGCATCCGCACGGCCCTGAAGAACAACGTCGTCTGGGTGGTGTTCGCGCCGACGATCGCGACCGCGCTCGGTCTGGTCTTCGCGGTGCTGACCGAACGGGTGCGCTGGGGTACGGCGTTCAAGCTGGTCGTCTTCATGCCGATGGCGATCTCGATGCTGGCCGCCGGGATCATCTTCCGTCTGGTGTACGACCAGGACCCGGACAAGGGCGTGGCGAACGCGGTGTGGGTGGGGGTGCACGACACCTTCGCCCAGTCGTCGGCGTTCCCGAAGGCGCACCCGGGCCGCGAGTCGCCGCTGGAGCCGGCCGGCGGGGGCGCGTTCATCACCAAGGGGACGGTGAGCGCCGGCGACACGGTGACGCTGCCGCTGGTCGGGGTCGCCCCGGACCTGATGCCGGACGCGGCGGAGCGGGCGGCGGCGCCGAAGCCGGAGGACGACCGGATCACCGGCACCACCTGGCAGGACTTCACCCGCGGCAAGGGCGTCGGCACGCTGAACGCCGTCGACGCGGCCGAGCTGGGCTATCCGGGGATGAGGATCGAGGCCGTCAAGGACGGCGCGGTGGTGGAGACGGCCACGGCGGGCGACGACGGCACGTTCTCCTTCTCGTCGAAGGCCGACGGGGCTCGGCTGCGGCTCCCGGCGAGCAACTTCGCCGAGCCGTACAACGGCCTCGACTGGCTCGGCCCGTCGCTGGTCACACCGGCGATCATCGGCTCGTACATCTGGATGTGGGCGGGCTTCGCGATGGTGCTGATCGCGGCCGGGCTCGCGGGCATGCCCCGGGAGCTGCTGGAGGCCGCGCGGGTGGACGGCGCGAACGAGTGGCAGGTGTTCAGACGCGTCACGGTGCCGCTGCTGGCGCCGGTCCTCGCGGTCGTCACCGTCACCCTGATGATCAATGTGCTGAAGGTGTTCGACCTGGTCTTCATCATCGCCCCGGGCTCGTCCCAGGACGACGCCAACGTCCTCGCGCTGGAGCTGTACCGCAAGGGCTTCGCGGCGGACCAGCCGGGCATCGCCAGCGCGATCGCGGTGTTCCTGCTGCTGCTGGTGATCCCGGTGATGTGGTTCAACGTCAGGCGGCTGAGGCGGGAGGTGCGGCGATGAGTGCGGACGCCGGCAGCGTCACCAAGGCGGTCCCCGTCGTCAGGGCCGAGCGGTCACTGGGCTCCCGGCTCAGCGAGTGGGTCAGCGGCGGTCTGGTCCGCGTCTTCCTGATCGTCGTGGGCCTGTTCTGGCTGGTCCCGACGGTCGGGCTGCTGCTGGCCAGCCTGCGCACCCCGCAGGACATGGCCGCCGACGGCTGGTGGAAGGTCTTCACCGAGCCCTCGCAGCTCACCTTCGGCGCCTACGAGACGCTGCTGGAGAACGACGACATCACCGGCTCGCTGCTGAACACGGTGTACATCACCGTCCCGGCGACCGTGCTGGTGGTGGTGATCGGCTCCCTCGCGGGGTACGCCTTCGCCTGGATGGAGTTCCCGGGCCGGGACTGGTGGTTCCTGGCCGTGGTGGGGCTGCTGGTGGTGCCGGTGCAGGTGGCGCTGATCCCGATCGCCGAACTCTTCGGCAGCATCGGCCTCTTCGGCTCCGTGACCGGTGTGGTCCTCTTCCACGTCGGTTTCGGTCTGCCGTTCGCGGTGTTCCTGCTGCGGAACTTCTTCGCGGAGATCCCGAAGGAGCTGCTGGAGGCGGCCCGGCTGGACGGCGCGGGCGAACTGCGGCTGTTCGTACGGGTCGTGATGCCGCTCGCCGGTCCGGCCATCGCCGCGCTCGGCATCTTCCAGTTCCTGTGGGTGTGGAACGACATGCTGGTCGCGCTGATCTTCACCGACTCGGGGAGCCAGCCGATCACGGTCGCCCTGCAGACCCAGGTACGGCAGTTCGGCAACAACATCGACGTCCTGGCGCCCGGCGCGTTCATCTCGATGGTGGTCCCGCTGGTCGTGTTCTTCGCGTTCCAGCGGCAGTTCGTCTCCGGTGTGATGGCGGGCGCGGTGAAGTAGCCGAAGCACGGACGAAGTTGAGGGGGCGGGCCGTCACAGGTCCGCCCCTTCGTGTGACGGGCGTCCCCCGGATGCCGCAGGGGGCGTAACCAAGTGGGGCCGGCGGCCGTTGCCGGGCAGAACGCCCGCACCGACCGTTGGATGCCCCTTGCCCAGGTTCAGTGTCATTGTCCCCGCGTACCAGGTTCAGGCGTATCTGCACGAGTGCCTGGAATCGGTGCTGTCCCAGTCGTATCCCGATCTCGAACTGATCGCCGTCGACGACTGCTCGCCGGACGCCTGCGGTGCGGTGATCGACGAGTTCGCGGCCCGCGACCCGCGCGTACGGGCCGTGCACCTGCCGGAGAACGCCGGTCTCGGTCCGGCCCGCAACGCCGGGATGGAGCGGGCGACCGGCGACTACCTGGTCTTCCTGGACGGCGACGACACCCTCACGCCCGACGCGCTGCTCGCCCTCGCCGACCGGCTGAAGGAGACGGGCGAACCGGACGTGCTGGTCTACGACTACGCGCGCACCTACTGGTCGGGCGAGGCCGTGCGCAACCGGGTCGCCGCCGAACTCACCGAGGACGGACCCGCGCCGTTCCGCCTCGAGGACCGGCCGGGGCTGCTGAACCTGCTGATGGTGGCCTGGAACAAGGCGTACCGGCGGGAGTTCGTCGAGCGCGCGGGGTTCACCTTCCCGCCCGGCTACTACGAGGACACCCCGTGGACGTACCCGGTCCTGATGACGGCGGGGTCGATCGCCACCCTGGACCGGGTGTGCGTGCACTACCGGCAGCGCCGGGCCGGCGGCATCCTGCGCACCACCAGCGAACGGCACTTCGACGTCTTCGACCAGTACGACCGGGTCTTCGCGTTCCTCGACGAGCGGCCCGCGCTGCGGCGCTGGCGGCCGGTGCTGTTCCGCCGCATGGTCGACCACCTGGCGACGGTGTACACGCGGCGGGACCGGCTGCCGCGCGGGTCGCGCGCCGCCTTCCTGCGCCGGGCGCGGGTCCACTGCCGACGCCATCGGACGCCCGGCGCGTCCGTGTCCGCGCGTGCCCGGGTCCACCACACGATGGTCCGTCTCGGGCTGCACCGCACCTATCGGGCGCTGCGGCTGGCGGCGGCGCTGCGCCGCAGGTGGGCCCGGACCGCGGGGCGGCTGCCGCGCGCCCTGCGCCGCGCGGCCCTGCGCCTGCACTACCGGTTCCAGCGGCTGCTCCCGCTCCGCGCCGACCGGGCCGTCTTCGCCGCCGACGGGGGCCGCGGTCACGGCGGCGACCCGGGCGCCCTGGAGTCGGCGCTGCGCGAGCTGGCCCCGCACATCCGCACCGCCTGGGTGGCCCGTCCCGAGTACCACCACACCCTGCCGCCGGGCGCCCGCCGGCTCGTGCCCGGCACGGCCGCCCACTGGAGCGCGCTCGCCCGGTCCGCGTATCTGGTGACCGACGCCGACACCGTGCCGGGGCTGGTCAAGCGCAAGGGGCAGACCGTGGTGCAGACGCGGCGCGGCACCCCCCTCGGGCACGAGGGCCTGGACCTGCTGGAACGCCCCGCGGCGGCCCGGGACACCGACTTCGCGCGGTTCCTCGCGGGCGTCGACCAGTGGGACTACGTCGTCTCCGCCGACCGCCACTCGACCCTGACCTGGGAGCGGGTCTGCCCCGGCCGCTACACCACGCTGGAGTACGGCAGGCCGCGCACCGACCGGTTCCACACGGCGACCGCGGCGGACGTGGCCCGGCTGCGGGAGTCGCTCGGCGTCCCGGAGGGGTCGGTGGCGATCCTGTACGCGCCGGCCCACCGCGACTACCGGCGCACCCAGCGCCGGCTGCTCGACCTGGAGCGCGTGGTGCGCCGTCTCGGCCCGCGGTTCGTCGTCCTGTCCCTCGCCGACCGCCACCCGTACGGCGGGCCGCGCGAGGCCGCCTCCGACCGGGTCCTGGACGTCACCGGCCACCCGGACGTCACCGCGCTGTGCCTGGCCTCGGACGCCCTGGTCACGGACTACTCGCCGCTGATGTTCGACTACGCGGGCCTGGACCGGCCGGTGGTGCTGCACATCGACGACTGGGAGGCGTACGAGGCGGCCCGCGGCGCCTACTTCGACCCGCGGGCGTTCCCGCCGGGCGCGGTCGCGGGCGGCGAGGACGAGCTGATCGACGTCTTCGCGAGCGGTCACTGGTGCGGTGCCCGCTCCACCCGGCTGCGGGCGGACTTCCGCGAGCGTTTCTGCCCGTACGACGACGGCCGCGCCGCCGAGCGGGTGGTGCGCCGGGTGGTGCTCGGGGAGAGCGACCTGCCGCCGGTGGTGCCGATGGACGGGCGCCGCCCGGTGCCGTCGGCCGGTGCCGTGTCCGGCCCGCCGGCGCTCACGACGGTGCCGCAGCAGCAGCCCGCCGGTGTCCTGGCCGTCACCGACCGCGGCTGACCGCCGTTCCCCCTTGTGGACACAGGGAGTTCCCATGCCCTCCGGATCGTCGCGACCCACCCCGACCCGGCCCCCGTCGGGGCGGCCCGGCCGGCGCCCCGCCCGCTGAGAGCGCCACGCCGGCCTCCACGGACCACGGACCACGGATTACGGAAAGAGCAGAATGCCCCGCTTCAGCATCATCGTCCCGTCCCACGGGGTCGCCGGCCGGCTGGGCCAGGCGCTGGACTCGGTCCTCGCCCAGTCCTTCGGTGACTTCGAGCTGATCCCGGTCTGCGAGGTGCCCGGGTCCGCCGCGGCCGACGTGGCCGCCCGGCACGCCGAGCGGGACTCGCGGGTGGCGCCGGTGCACGCGCCGCCGTCGGCCGGACTGGCGGGGGCGCGCAACGCGGGGACGCGGGCGGCCACGGGGACGTACCTGCTGTTCCTCGACGGTGACGACGTCCTCGTACCGGGCGCGCTCGCGGCCCTGGACGCGCGCCTGACCGAGACCGGTCCGGTGGACGTGCTGCACTTCGAGCACGAGCGCGCGCCCTGGTGGGAGGGCGAGCCCTCCAACCCGGCCGCGCCCCTGCTGGCGAAGGCCCCCGACGGCGCGTTCCCGCCCGACCGCGCCCCGCACCTCACCGGCGTGGGCCTCCCGGCGTGGAGCGCGGCCTGGCGCCGTGCCTTCGTCACCGAGCGGGGTCTCGCCTTCCCGGCGGGGCACTTCACGGACATCGGCTGGGGCGGACAGGCGATGCTCGCCGCCGAACGGGTGGCGGTGCTGCGCGCGGTCGTCGTACGGCATCTGGTGCGGCGGCAGGGCAGCCGGCTGAGCCTGCCCGGGGAGCACCACGCCGAACTGCTGGACCAGGTCGAGCTGGTGCTGGAGCGGGCCGCCGAACGGGGGCTGTCCGACGGGCGGTCGGCGCCGTTGTTCGAGCAGCTCTTCACCGCCGTGCTGAAGACGGCCGCCCGTCCCCGGCGGCTCCCTTCGGGCCGCCGCGCCTTCTTCCGCCGGGCGAGCACCCTGTACCGCCGCCACCGCCCCGCCGGTTACCGGCCCCCGCGCGGCAGCCTCGGGGTGCAGCACCGGCTGCTGGCGTCGGGCTCCTACGGGGCGTTCGCCGCCCTGCGCGGCGCCCGCCGCGCGGTGGCGCGGACCGTGGCGGCGGTGCCGCGCCCGCGGGGCCTGCGCACCCGGCTGCTGTACCGGATGCACCTGTGCCGTCCGCTCGATCCGAACCTCGCCGTGTACTGCGCGTACTGGGGCCGGGGTTACGCCTGCAACCCGGCCGCGATCCACGCCAAGGCGCGTGAACTCGCCCCGCACGTCCGCTCGGTGTTCCTGGTGGAGGCCGGCCGGGAACACACCGTGCCGGACGGTGTCGAGTACGCGGTCATCGGCAGCCGCCGTTACTGGGAGGTGCTGGCCCGCGCCACGTACCTGGTCAACAACGCCAACTTCGCGGAGGGCGTGGTCAAGCGGCCCGGCAGCGTCCACCTCCAGACGCAGCACGGCACCCCGCTGAAGACGATGGGCGTCGACCAGTCGACGTACCCGGTGGTGGCCGCCGCCACCGGCAGCTTCACCAAGCTGCTCGGCCGGGTGGACCGCTGGGACTACAACCTGTCCTCCAACCCGCACTCCACGCGCGTGTGGGAGCGCGCCTTCCCCGGCTCCTACGAGCACCTGGAGTACGGCTATCCGCGCAACGACGTGTACTGCGCGGCCGGCGCGGACGA
This sequence comes from Streptomyces sp. NPDC053426, assembly GCF_055585405.1. Lineage (NCBI taxonomy): Bacteria > Bacillati > Actinomycetota > Actinomycetes > Kitasatosporales > Streptomycetaceae > Streptomyces > Streptomyces sp. NPDC053426. The sequence continues at coordinate 422,103 of NZ_JBVJKE010000006.1, forward strand.
CGTGGCCCGGATCCGCGCGGAGCTGGGCGTCCCGGAGGGCGCGCGGGCCGTGCTGTACGCGCCCACCCACCGCGACCACCGCACCGGCTTCGAGCCCGGCCTCGACCTGGAGGCGTTCTGCGAGGCGGCCGGCGAGGACGTCGTGGTCCTGCTGCGCGCCCACTACTTCTACGACCGGGGCACCGCGCGGGCCGGCGGCCGGGTCATCGACGTCACCGCGCACCGCTCGCCGGAGGACGTGTGCCTGGCCGCCGACGCGCTGGTCACCGACTACTCGTCGATCATGTTCGACTACGCCCTGCTGGACCGCCCGATCGTCGTGTACGCCGACGACTGGGACGTCTACCGGGAGGTCCGGGGCGTCTGCTTCGACCTGATGGAGGGACCGCCGGGACCGGTGGTCCGCACCCCCGAGGAACTGGCCCGCGTGTTCCGCGACGGCTCGTACGCGGACGCGGAGTCGGCGGCGCTGCGGGCCCGGTTCCGGGAGCGGTTCTGCGCGTTCGACGACGGGCGGGCCGCCGAACGGGTCGTACGCCGGGTACTGCTCGGGGAACCGCCGGAGGCCCTGCCGCCCGTGATCCCGCTCGCGGAGCGCGTCCCCGCCCCCGCGGCCGCCGCCACCCTGGTGAGGAGCTGACGAAACAGTGCCCCGCTTCAGCGTCATCGTCCCCGTCCACAAGGTGCAGGGGTATCTGCACGCCTGCCTCGACTCGGTGCTCGGGCAGTCGTACCGCGACATCGAGGTGATCGCCGTCGACGACCGCTCCCCCGACGGCTGCGGCGCGGTCCTCGACGCGTACGCGGCCCGCGACGAGCGGGTCCGGGTGGTGCGCCTGCCGGAGAACGTGGGCCTCGGCCGGGCCCGCAACGCGGGGATGGAGCACGCGACGGGCGACCACCTGTTCTTCCTCGACGGCGACGACACCCTCACCCCCGGCGCGCTGCGCGCGCTGGCCGACCGTCTCGACGAGACCGGCGACCCGGACGTCCTGGTCTTCGACTACGCCCGCACCCACTGGTGGGGCGGCACCCGCCGCAACGTCCTGGCCCGTCTGCTGGCCACCGAGGACGTGTTCACGGCGGCCGAGCGGCCGGAGATCCTCGATCTGCTGATGGTGGTGTGGAACAAGGTCTACCGCCGTGACTTCGTCGCGCGGGAGGGCTTCGCCTTCCCGCCCGGCTACTACGAGGACACGCCCTGGACGTTCCCGGTGCTGCTCAGCGCGGAGCGCATCGCCACCCTGGACCGGATCTGCGTGTACTACCGGCAGCGCCGCCGGGGCAGCATCCTGTCCACCACCAGCCGCAGGCACTTCGACGTCCACGAGCAGTACGCGCGGGTCTTCCGGTTCGTCGACGCCCGCCCGGCGCTCGCGCACTGGCGGCCGTTCCTGCACGCCAAGATGGGCGAGCACTGCCTCGACATCCTCTCCAAGCCGGACCGTCTGCCGCCGTCCGACAAGGGCGAGTTCTTCCGCCGTACGGCCGAGATGTTCCGGGCGCACCGGCCGGAGGGCGACGTGCCCGTCCCGGCGGAACTGCGGGTGCTGGAGGGGAGCTACGCCGGGTACGTCCTGCGGCAGCGGGCGGGGAGAGCCGGGCGGGAGCTGGGCCGTCGGGCCCGGTCGGCGGGTACGGCGACGGCGGCGCGGTACGCCCGTTTCCGGCCGGCGTTCCGGCGCCCGCTCGACCCCGACCTCGCCGTGTACTCGGCGTTCTCGCACCGGGGCGTGCTCGGCGACCCGGCGGCGGTCCACCGCGCGGCGCGCGAACTCGCCCCGCACATCAGGAACGTATGGGTGCTGGCCGACGAGGAACAGGCGGCCGGTCTCGATCCGGACACCGAGTACGTGCTGCCCGACTCGCCCGGATACCGCCGGGTGACCGAGCGGGCCACGTACTTCGTCAACAACGTCAACTGGTCCGGGGCGCTGGTCAAACGCCCCGGCAGCGTGCACGTCCACACCCACCACGGCACCCCGCTGAAGTACCTGGGCGCCGATCTGCTGGACCGGCCCGGCGCCCGGCTCGGCTTCGACGTGCCGCAGATGCTGCGCCGGGCCGACCGCTGGGACTACAGCCTGGTCGCCAACCGGCACTCCGAGCTGGTGTGGGAGCGGGCCTACCCCTGCCACTTCACCTCCCTGCGCAGCGGCAGCCCGCGCAACGACGTGCTGGTCGGGGCGTCGGAGGAGCGGGGGCGTGCGGTGCGCGCACGGCTCGGCGTCCCGGACGGCGACACGGTGGTGCTGTACGCGCCGACCCGCCGCGACTACCGCAGGGGCGGGCTGGTGGAGCGGCTCGACCTCGCCCGGTTCGCCGCCGACCTGGGCGAGGGCCGCACCCTCGTGGTCCGCCTGCACCCCTCGCTGGCCGCCGGACCGGCGCGCGGGCTCGGGCTGTCCGAGCTGCACCGGCGGGGCGTGCTCGTCGACGCGACGGACGAGCCGGAGGTGCAGGACGTGCTGCTCGCCGCCGACGTGCTGGTCACGGACTACTCGTCGGTGATGTTCGACTACGCCCTGCTGGACCGCCCGATCGTCGTGTACGCCGACGACTGGGACGCCTTCCGGGCGAGCCGGGGCGCCTACCTGGACATCGTGGCCGAGGCGCCGGGCCATGTGGCGCGCTCCCCCTGGGAGCTGGCGTGGCTGTTCGACTCCGGGACCTGGCGGGACGAGGAGGCGGCGCGGCTGCGGTCGGCGTTCCGGAGGCGGTTCTGCGAGTTCGACGACGGGCGGGCCGCCGAGCGGGTGGTACGGACGCTGATGCTGGGCGAGCCGGTGCCCGAGCGGCCGGCCGGACCGGCCCGGGTGCCCGCCCAGGCCACCGGCGTCGACCTGCTGACCCCGTCGTGACGCCGCGTGCCCGGGTCCTGCTGCTGGCCGCCGTCTTCGCGCTGCTGCAACTCGCCAACGTCACCGGCCGGGACACTCCCGACAGCAAGAACTACCTGTCGTACGCCCTGAGTCTGACCGGTGCGGACAAGCGGGAGGCGGCCACCGCCACCATCGACTGGTTCTGTGCGGGCCGGGCGACGATCGCGCACCGCGAGCAGAACGTGAACGTGATCCGTTTCCACGCCCCCGACCCCGCCCCGGAGGTCCTGCGGGAGTGCCGGGAGCGGGAGTGGCGGCAGGTGGAGGCACGGCTGGCGGCCGGGCAGACCGGCGGGCACACCGTGCCGTTCATGCCGGAGCGGTTCATGCGGATCTTCGAGGTGCGGCCCGGCTATCCGGTGTTCCTGGCGCCGTTCGTCTCCCTGCTCGGGGTGGCCTGGGGGGTGTGGGCGGCGGGCGTGGTGGTGACCTGCGCGGGCGGGGTGCTCGCCTTCCTGGTGCTGCGCGCCCTGTCGGTGCCGGTGCCGCTCGCGCTCACCGGGCAGGCGCTGTTCCTGGTCCTGCCGTGCGGGACGACGGCGATGCGCCCGATGACCGAGGGGCTGCTGCTGACGCTCACCCTGGCGGCGCTGTGGGGCTGTGCGCTGGTGCTCCAGGGGCACAGGAGGCGGGCGGGCCTGGCGCTGGTGGGCGGGGCGCTGCTCGCGCTGTTCACCGTCAAGCACTCGCAGGCCCTGTTCCTCGGGCTGTGCCTGGCGGGCGCGGGCGCGGCGATCGCCGTACGGCGCCGGTGGCGGGGGCCGGAGCCGGGGCGCGGGGTGGTGGCGCTCGCGGGGGCCGGGTGCGCGGGGGCGTTCGGCACGGTGCTGCTGGCCCGGCTGCTGGGGTATCCGTCGGTGTCGGAGAGCGTGCAGGACCTGCTCACCGATCACTTCGCCCGTCCGGACCGGGAGCGGCCGTGGGCGGAGTTCTTCCAGTTGCAGGGCAACTTCTGGACGGAGTGGCTGCGGCGGCAGCTGTGGGAGCCGATGTTCGTCGCGTTCCTGGCGGCCGGTGTCCCGGGGGCGCTGCGGCGGCCGGCGTTCGGCGCGTTCCTGGTGGCCGCCGCCTGCACGGGGTTCCTCAACCAGGCCGGGCATCCGGACATCAACATCTGGGGCGACCGGCTGATCACGCTGGCCTGGCTGCTGCCGGTGCTGGGGGTGCCGCTGCTGCTGGAGCCGGTGGTGCGGCGGGCGGTGGTGCCGGCGCAGGGGGCTCCGGTGGAGCTGGCGCGCTGAGCCCCTCGGCATCACTCGATGAGGTGATACGAGGTCATGCCGTCGACACTGCCGGGAACATACGGCAGATGCCCAAGACGCTCCTCTTCCCCACCCCCCGATGAGCTCCGGAGTCCTCGTCCGGCCGGCCGTGCGCGGTGCCACGGCGCTGCGCGGCGGCGGGGCCTGGCGCCCCACCCCGTACCAGCTCTTCGGCTTCCTGTTCTGGCTCGTGATGTCGCTGGCGTACTGGAGGGTGCCGCTGTGCTGCGACGCCGGGCAGCACGCGGCGGTCGTGGAGCGCCTCAAGGACGATCTGCTGAACCCCCGGCACCCGATGGCGGACCTGCCGGGGGCGGGCAGCCCCTACTACTCGCCGTTCGCGCTGGCGCAGGGCGCGTTCGCCCGGCTGACGGGGCTGGGCGGCTGGGAGGTGCTCAAGCTCACCGGGCCGCTGAACCTGCTGGTGCTGCTGACCGGGATCGGCCGCTTCGTGCGGGTGCTGACCCCGCGCCCCTGGGCGCCGGTGCTGGCGCTCGGCGCGATGACGCTGCTGTGGGGGGTGGAGCGGGCCTGGTGGAGCGGCTATCTCAACCTGATGTCGATGACGGGCAATCTGGCCTACCCGTCGGCGTTCGCGATCGGGCTCGTCTTCTGGGCGTGGGCGCTGACGGGGGCGCGGGCCCGGAACGCGGGGGCCGTGCGGTACGTGGGGCCGGGCGGGCTGCGCCCGGTGTCCGGGTACGCGGCGCTGGGCGCGCTGTACGGGCTGGTCCTGCTCGTGCATCCGATCACCGCGGTCGCGGCGGCGCTGGGGGCGGTGGCGCTGGTCGCCGGGTGGCAGCGGCGGTGGGGGGCCGCGGTCGCCGGGCGGTGGGCGGTGACGGGGGCGGTGGCGCTGCTGACGGCCGCGTGCTGGCCGTACTTCGACGTGTTCGCGCTGGCCGGGGACGACAGCGTGGACGCGATGCACCGGCGGCTGTACCTGGACCTCGGCGGGCAGTTCGGGCTGGCGCTGCTCGGGCTGCCGGTGCTGTGGCTGCGGGCGCGGCGCGCCTCGTGGCGTGATCCGCTGGTGCTGATGTTCGTACTGGACTGCCTGGTGGTGGCGTACGGCTGGGTCAGCGGCCACTACACCTACGGCAGGATCCTCGGGCTCACGCTGGTGCCGTTGCAGTTCGCGTCGGCGGTGGAGCTGGCGGCGCCGCGGCCGTGGCCGGTGTGGCGGCGGCTGCTGGGCGGGGTCACGGCGGCGGGGGCGTGCGTGGCGTTCCTGACCGTGCACGCGGGGGCGGTGGTGCCGGCGGGCTTCGAACGGCCGCCGGACTGGCCGTCGTACCACTGGGCCGCGCGGTACGTCGGTCCGGGCGAGGTGGTGATCACCGACGGCTACTACGCCGTCCACGCGATCGCCGGGTACGGCCCGAACCTCGCCGCGCCCGCCTGGCCGGACGCCTCGCTGGACGAGGGGGAGCGGCTGCGGCGGGTGGCCGATGTGCGCGCGTATCTCGGCCCCGGTGCGACCCGCGCGGAGCGGGCCGCGATCGTCCGCCGGTACCACGCGCGCTGGCTGCTGCTGACGCCCGCGCAGCGGGTGCCCGAGGAGGCGGTGGTGGTGGCGTGGAGCCGGCGGACGGGGGAGGTGCTGGCGCGGGTGCCGGGGATTACTCGATGACGAGGTCGACGGGGATGTTGCCGCGGGTGGCGTTGGAGTAGGGGCAGACCTGGTGGGCCTGCTCGACCAGCTTGCGGCCGGTCTCCTCCTCGATGCCCTCGGGCAGCTCGACGCGCAGCGTCACCGCGAGCGCGAAGCCCTCGCCCTGCTTGCCGAGGACGACCTCGGCGGTCACCGCGGCGTCGCTGACGTCGACCTTCGCCGCCCGGCCGACCACGCCGAGGGCGCTGCCGAAGCAGGCCGCGTAACCGGCGGCGAAGAGCTGCTCCGGGTTGGTGCCCTGGCCGTTGCCGCCGAGCTCCACGGGGGCGCTCAGGCCGAGGTCCAGCTTGCCGTCGGAGGTGACGGCGCGGCCCTCGCGGCCGTGGGTGGCGGTGGCGACAGCGGTGTAGAGCGCGTCCATGGAAAGGACCTTCCCTCTCGAGTCGTGGCTCGGCCGGGCCCTTCGGTTCGGTGGGTCCGGCCGCCGTACGACCACAAGTAGAGCACGCAATTGAATTGCGCGCAACCAAATGGCCCGCGAGAGCTACCCTGGAGCCATGACAGCCACCCCGATCCCACCCCCCGCGACGGCCCCGCTGCCGGGCGCCGCGGACGACTGGCTCCGCCTCGACCAGCAGATCTGCTTCAACCTGAACGCGGCCTCCCGCGCCTTCAACGGCGTCTACCGGGTGGTCCTCAAGGACCTCGGGCTCACCTATCCGCAGTACCTGGTCATGCTGGTGCTGTGGGAGCACGGCACGCTGCCCGTGAAGAAGCTCGGCGAGCACCTGCGGCTGGACTCCGGCACACTGTCCCCGCTGCTCAAGCGGCTGGAGGCGGCCGGCCTGGTGCGCCGGGAGCGCAGTGCGCGCGACGAGCGGTCGGTGGAGGTCCGGCCCACCGAGGAGGGCACCGCGCTGCGGCAGCGGGCCCTGGAGGTGCCGCGCCGGATCGTGGCCGCGACCGGCTTCGACATCGACGAGATCCGCGATCTGAGCACCCGTCTGCACCGGCTCACGGCGGCGCTGGACACGGCGGTGGCGGAGGGCGCGTAGGGGCCGGGCCCGCCCCCGTAACCTACGTAGGCGTAGGTTACGATGCCGTAGCTTACGGAACCGTAAGTTCACGGATACGCCGGTACGGACCCGGTGCGTCACCCGGTCCCGCCGTCACCTTTGCGAGGACCGCATGAACGAACCCCGGACGGCGGCCGAACCGCCCTGGCTGATCCAAGGCGGCATGGGTGTGGGGGTGTCCGGCTGGCGGCTCGCCCGCGCGGTCGCCCGCACCGGGCAGCTGGGGGTCGTCTCCGGCACCGCCCTCGACACCCTGCTGATCCGGGTGCTCCAGAGCGGCGACCCGGGCGGTCACCTCCGGCGGGCGCTGGCCGCCTTCCCCGTACCGTCGCTCGCCGCCGGACTGCGGGAGCGCTACTTCGTCGAGGGCGGCATCGGACCCGGCGAGCGGTTCGCGGCCACCCCCATGACGACCGCCGACGAGGCGTGCCCCGCGCGGGCGCTGACCGTGGTCGCCAACTTCTGCGAGGTCTGGCTCGCCAAGGAGGGCCACGACGGTCCGGTCGGCGTCAACTACCTGGAGAAGGTCCAGCTCGCCACCCTGCCCGCCCTGTTCGGCGCGATCCTGGCGGGCGTCGACTACGTCCTGGTCGGCGCGGGCATCCCCGCGCAGATACCCGGGATCGCCACCGGTCTCGCCCGGTCGGAGCCGGTCACCGTACGGGTGGACGTGGCGGGCGACGACCAGCCCCACGAGCTGCGCTTCGACCCCGCCTCCGTGCTGCGCGGGACGGAGCCGGGCCGCGTCGGCCGGCTGCGCCGCCCCCGGGTCCTGGCCATCGTCTCGCTGCCGGCGCTGGCCTCGTACCTGAACCGGGACGAGGAGACCCGGCCGGACGGATTCGTCGTCGAGGGCCACCGCGCGGGCGGCCACAGCGCCCCGCCGCGCGGACCGCTGGGCCTGGACGAGTCCGGCGACCCCGTCTACGGCCCCAGGGACGTCCCCGACTTCACGAAGATGACCCGCCTCGGACTGCCGTTCTGGATCGCCGGCGGCCAGTGCGGACCCCGGCAGCTGCGCGAGGCCAGGGCGGTGGGGGCCGCCGGTGTCCAGCTCGGCAGCGTCTTCGCGCTCTGCGAGGAGTCCGGCATGGACGCCGGGCTGCGGCGGCGGCTGATCGAGCGCGAGCTGACCGGCGGACTGCGGGTGCGCAACGATCCGGCGGCCTCCCCGACCGGCTTCCCGTTCAAGGTCGCCGACCTGCCCGGCACCCTGGCCGACCCCGGCGTCGGCGCCGCCCGCGCCCGCGTCTGCGACCTCGGCTACCTGCGCACGCCCTACCGCACCCCCCAGGGCACCATCGGCTACCGCTGTCCGGCGGAGCCGCGGGGAGCGTACGTCCGCAAGGGCGGGGACGCCGAGCGGACCGAGGGGCGGCACTGCCTGTGCAACGGGCTGCTGGCCACCGTCGGCCTCGGACAGCGCCGCCCACGGGACACGGTGGAACCGCCCGTCGTCACCATCGGCCAGGACCTGGGATTCCTGCGCCGTCTCGCGCCCGAAGGGGGACCGTACAGCGCCGAGGACGTCGTGCGGTGGCTGCACGCGGGGATGACGGCCTCCCACGTGTGAGCGGACGGCTCGGGGCGCGCGCCGTCCGGCCGGGGTACTTAATGGGTGAAAGACAGATGAACAGCCCGTATCACCCCGAGGATGTCATGCGCCCCGACCACCCCCAGGTCGCCGTCGTCGTCATCGGCCACGACGACGCCGCCCATGTGACCGACGCCGTGCGCTCGGCGCTCGGGCAGGGGCCCGCCGTGCGGGAGGTCGTCGCCGTGGACGACTGCTCGACGGACGGCAGCGGGGACCTGCTGGACCGGCTCGCCGAGGGCGAACCGCGGCTGCGGGTGGTCCGGCTCCCCGTCAACAGCGGCGGCTGCGGCACCCCCCGCAACGCCGGGCTCTCCGCGGTGACCTCGCCGTACGTGATGTTCCTGGACAGCGACGACGTACTGCCGCCCGGCGCGGTGGACGCACTGCTCACGGCCGCGACCGGGGCGGACGCGCAGGTCGCGGGCGGCCTGTGCGTGCGCCGCGAGCTGCCGTCGGGAACCGAGGTGCCGTGGGAGCCGGCCCTGTACGCGGCGCCCGCCGTACTCGCCCGCCCGGCACTGCGCCCGCGCCTGGTCCACGACACGCTGTGCGTCAACAAGCTCTACGCCACGGCCTTCCTGCGCGCGCACGGCATCCGCTTCCCCGACGGCCGCTTCCCCTACGAGGACGTCGTGTTCACCGCGCGGGTGTGGGCCGCCGCCCCGCGCGTCGCGCTGGTCCCCGACCCGGTGTACGTCTGGCACGTCCGCCGGTCCGCGCGGCGGCTGTCGATCTCTCTGGACCGCGCGGGCGTCGACAACTGGCGGGCCCGCACGCGCGCGTGCCGCACCGCCCACGAGATCCTGCTGGACGCCGGGCAGAAGCGGCTGGCGCGCAGGGCGCGGGCCAAGTTCCTCGACCACGACCTGCGCATGTACGCCCGCGAGCTGCCGCTGCACGACGAGGAGTACCGGCGGGAGTGGTGGGCGCACACGCGGGCGTTCCTCGCGGAGTACGACGCCGCCGACCTGGCCCGCGACCCGGTCGCCCCCGGCCGGCTGATCGGACGGGTCGTGCTGGCCTCCCCCGAGCCGTGCGACCTGCCCCGGCTGCGGGAGCTGGCGGCCCGGCCGGCCCGGCTGTGCCCGCCGTACCCCCGCGCGGCGGACGGCACGCCCTGCTGGTCGGCCGCCCTGCCCGGACTCACCCTGGAGCACCTGCTGACCCGTCCCGTGCCCCTCCTCCCGCTCGCCGTGGACGCGGAACTGCGTCCCCGCGCGCACGGCCCGCGGCTGCGGGTGCGCCTGCACGAGCTGTACGGCCGGGTGGCGCGGGCCGGACCGGTGGCGGCGGAGGTGGAGTGGCGCCACCGGGACCGGGGCGGCGCCCGGGTCCGCCGTACGGTGCCGCTGCGGACGGCCGCCGACGGCACCTGGGTCGCGGAGACGACCGTACGGCCGGACCGGCTGGCCACGCTCGGCACAGGCACCTGGGACCTGCGGCTGCGGGTGCGCTTCCGGGACGGTTCGAGCCGCCGGGTCACCGCGCACGCGCTCGCCGGGCCGGGCCTGCTGCGCCGCTGTGTGATGCCGGGCCGCCGGCACGGCGTGGTGCTGGTACGGCCGTACGCCACGCACTCGGGCGCGCTGGCCCTGCGCGTGGCGGCCGGCGTACGCGGAGTCGTCCCGGTGCTGCGCGGAAGGCTCCGGCGCCTGCTTCACTGAGGACCGACCTGTTCAATTGCGGAAGCACGGGCCAACGACGAGGGGACGGCCATCCATGACCTGGTTGATCACCGGCGGCGCCGGCTACATCGGGGCGCACGTCGTACGGGCGATGACCGAGGCGGGCGAACGGGCGGTGGTGTACGACGACCTGTCCACCGGCCTCGCCGACCGGGTGCCGGACGGGGTGCCGCTGGTGGTCGGCTCCACCCTGGACGGCGAACGGGTCACGCGGGCCCTCACGGACCACGAGGTCACCGGGGTCGTCCACCTCGCGGCGAAGAAGCAGGTCGCCGAGTCGCTCTCCCTCCCCCTGCACTACTACCGGGAGAACGTCGAGGGCCTGCGCGTCCTGCTGGACGCGGTCACGGCGGCCGGGGTCCGCTCCTTCGTCTTCTCCTCCTCGGCGGCGGTGTACGGCATGCCGGACGTGGACCTCGTGACGGAGGAGACCCCGTGCGTGCCCATGTCGCCGTACGGTGAGACGAAGCTGGCCGGCGAGTGGCTGGTCCGCGCGGCCGGCAGAGCGGCCGGACTCTCCACGGCCTGTCTGCGCTACTTCAACGTGGCCGGCGCCGCCCGCCCGGACCTCACCGACACGGGCGTCTCCAACCTCATCCCCATGATCTTCGAGAAGCTGGCGGACGACCTGCCCCCGCGCGTGTTCGGCGACGACTACCCGACCCCCGACGGCACCTGTGTCCGCGACTACATCCACGTCGTCGACCTGGCCGAGGCCCATGTGGCGGCGGCCCGCGCGCTGCGCGCCGCCCCCGGCCGGGACCTCACCCTCAACATCGGCCGCGGCGAGGGCGTCTCCGTCCGGGAGATGATCGACCGCGTCAACACCCTCACCGGCCACGACCGCCCGCCCGTGGTCACCCCGCGCCGTCCCGGCGACCCGCCCCGCGTCGTCGCCTCCGCCGACCGCGCGGCCACGGAACTGGGCTGGAAGGCCCGCCACGGCATCGACGACATGATCGCCTCGGCCTGGGCCGGCTGGCAGCACCTGCACCCGCCGACGGCGGCCCGCCCCTGATGCCGACCCGCACCGAACGCGCCCTGGGCGCCGTCATCGGCTCCGCCGTGGGCGACGCCCTGGGCGCCCCCTTCGAGTTCGGCCCCGAGGGCGCCTTCTCGGCCCGCTTCCCGGCACCGGGGACCGGCGGCGAGATGTGCGGGGGCGGCGGCTGGGACCCGGGCGAGGCGACCGACGACACACAGATGGCGGTGCTGGTCGCCGAGTCACTGCTGGAGCGCGGCGGCCTCGACCTGCCCGACGTCTTCCACCGCTTCCGGCGGTGGGCCGCCGCCGACCCGAAGGACATCGGCCTCCAGACGGAGGCCGTACTGACCAGCGGCGACCCGTGGGACCTGGCCGCCGCACTGCACTTCCGGACCAGTCAACGGGCGGCGGGAAACGGCGCCTTGATGCGGGCGGCCCCCTCCGCCGTGTACTTCGCGCCCCTGGGCCGCGCCACCACCATGGACGCCGCCCGCCGCCTGTCCGCCCTCACCCACGGCGACCGGGCGGCCTGGGAGGGCACGGCCGTCCTCCACGAACTCATCCGCGTCGCCCTCACCGGCGCCGACCCCGTGACCGCCGTACCCGACACCCTGGGGGCGGTGCACCCCGACCACCGCGAGCGCTACACGACCGTCCTCGCCCCCGACTGGCACCCGGACCGGGCCACGGAGTTCAACGGCGCGGTCTGGCCCTGTCTGGCCTCCGCCGTCTGGGCCCTGCGGACGACGACCGGCTACGAGGACGCCGTACGCGCGGCGATCGACCTGGGAGGCGACACGGACACGGTGGCGGCGGTGACCGGCGGCCTGGCGGGGGCGGTGTACGGCATCGACGCCGTCCCCGCACGCTGGACCGGGGCGCTGCACGTCCCCTTGCCGGGCTTCGCCGGACGGGTCCTGACCACGGCGGACCTGACCTCCCTCGTCCGGCGGCTGTGCGGTTGAGCACGCGGGGCCGCCGGGACGGTCCCGGGAACCGGTCACTTCCGCCAGAACAGATGGTGGGTCACGCCGCTCGGGCTGGGCACGACCTCCAGGTGGAACCGGTCGAGCAGTTCGTCGGGGGACTCCCACAGCCGCAGTCCGGACCCGAGCTTCACCGGCGAGACCACCACGTGCATGGTGTCGACGAGACCGGCTTCGAGGAACTGCCGGATGGTGGTCACCCCGCCTCCGAGCCGGACGTCCTTGCCCTGCGCCGCTTCCCGCGCCTGTTCGAGGACCGTGGCCGGGTCTCCGTCGACGAAGTGGAACGTGGTGTCGGAGAGCGTGAACGAAGGACGCTCGTGGTGGGTCATGACGAACACCGGTGTGCGGAACGGCGGCTCGTTCCCCCACCAGCCCTGCCACTCGTGATCCTGCCAGGGCCCGCGCTGGGGACCGAACTTGTTGCGGCCCATGATCTCGGCACCGATGTTGCGGGCGTAGTCCCGGGTGAAGTAGTCGTCGAGGCCCCGGCTCCCCCCGGGATCGGTGCGCCCGGGCCAGCTCGCCGTGGCGCCGGCCCAGGCGAACATCCTCTCGGGATGGTCGTGACCGAACGGCCGCTCGAGGCTCTGGTCCTCACCGGCACCGATGCCGTCACTCGAGACGATGAAGTTCTGGACTCTCAAGAGCTGAGCCATGTGTTCCTCCAGGGTTGCCGGACAACGGTGTTGAGACCCTCCGGGCCGGAGAAAGTCATCGCCGTGTCCGTGACCGGCCGGAAATCCGGCTGTCCGGTCTTCTGAACCGGCGGGTTCACGGTCCGCCGTGCGCCCGCCGGACCTCTCCATGGCCCCGGCCCGCAGGAGGTCGCACTCCTCGCGCGGCCGGACGGGCTTCGGCGGGCGGGGCTGCCGGGTGCCCGATGCGGCCGGGGCTCGGGTGTGCGCGTGTCGGCGCCCCGACCGCCGCGGACGGCCCGTTCGATGCCGGTGAGGAGCAACGGTGTCATGGCGGGCATCCTCGCAGCCGGCACTGACAACGGCCACCCGCGGAGACCGCCGCCGCGCCGCGGGAACGGACGGCGCCGGCGCGCCGGTCCCGGCCGTCGCCGTGTGCGGGCTCAGACCTGGTTGAGGCCGCCGTCCACGGCGAGCTCGGCGCCGGTCACGAAGCTGCTCCGCGGCGTGGCGAGGAAGAGCACCGCGTCGGCGACCTCCTCCGGGCGGCCCAGCCGGCCCATCGGGATGGCTTCGGCGAAGCCGGCCCTGAAGGCGTCGGCCCCGACCTCCGCGGGGGCGACCCCGGCGAGCCCGGGGGTGTCGATGGGACCCGGGACGACGGTGTTGACCCGGATGCCCCGGCCCTTGAGTTCATTGGCCCAGGTGCGGGTGAAGGAGCGGAGGGCCGCCTTGGACGCCGCGTAGACGCCGAACGCCTCCGCGCCGCTGGCCGCGTTGGTCGAACCGGTCACGACCACCGTGGCGCCGTCGTTGAGCAGCGGCAGCGCCTTCTGGACGGTGAAGAGCGCTCCCCGGACGTTGACGCCGAAGATCTGGTCGAAGTGCTCCTCGGTGATCTCCTCCAGCGACGCGAACGAGCCGATCGCGGCGTTCACGAACAGCACGTCGATCCCCTGCCCGCGGTCGCGGACCGCGGCGTACAGCCGGTCCAGGTCGGCCAGGTCGGAGATGTCGCCCCGCACGCCGGTCGCCGAGCCGATGGTCTCGACGGCCGCGTCCAGCTCGGCCTCGCGCCGGCCGGTCACGAACACGTGCGCGCCCTCGTCCGCCATCCGTACGGCGGTCGCCAGACCGATGCCGGTGCTTCCGCCGGTGACGACGGCGGTCTTCCCTTCGAGCTGCCCCATGACAGCACCTCCCTTATTCTGTATCGATCGGTACGTTAACACGCGAATACCGAACGGTACAGAATGGGTATGCTGGTCGGCATGGACAGCAGGCGGAAGGCACCGGCGGGCCGGCCGAGGGGGTTCGACACGGAGGAGGCCCTCGAACGCGCGCTGGTCGTCTTCTGGCGGCAGGGCTACGAGGGCGCCAGCCTCACCGACCTGACGGAGGCCATGGGCATCACCCGCCCCAGCATGTACGCGGCCTTCGGCAACAAGGAGGAGCTGTTCCGCAAGGCCCTCGACCGCTACACCGAGGGCCCGGGGGCCTACGTCGCCAGGGCCCTGGAGGAGCCGACCGCCCGCGCGGTGGCCGCCGCCCTCCTCAACGGCACGGTCCGGGCCACCACCCGCCCCGGCTACCCGACGGGCTGCCTGGGCGTCCAGGGCGCCCTGGCCACCGGCGACCCCGGGCACCGGGCCCACGACGTGCTGATCGCCTGGCGCAACTCCAACGGGGCCTGCGTCGCCGACCGGTTCCGGCGCGCCGTCGCCGAGGGCGACCTGCCGCCCGGCACCGACCCTGACCGGCTCGCCCGGTACGTCGTCTCCCTCTCCTACGGGATCGCCGTCCAGGCCGCGAGCGGCATCGACCGCGACGACCTCCAGCAGGTCGCCGACACCGCCCTGCTCAACTGGCCTCCGGTGACCTCCGCCTGACCGCGGCCGTCACCCTCACAGCGCCTTGAGCGCCTCCGCCGTCGCCCGCGTCAGCGCCTCCAGGTAGCCCTTCGGCAGCTTCGGACTGCGGATGACCACCGAGCGCCAGTACAGGGGACCCGAGATCAGGTCGAGGGCCAGGGCGTGGTCGGCGCCGGGGCGGAGGTCGCCGCGCTCCTGTGCCGCCGTGACGATGCCCTTGGCGACCCCGTCCTGACCCTCGCGCAGCGCCTTCTGCAGGGCCTCGGCGATGTCCGGGTTGCGGGCGGCCTCGGCCTGGAGGTCGGGGAGGATCTGCGAGGCGACGGGGTGGCGCAGGGCGCGCGAGGTGACCTCGTACAGCAGGCGCAGGTCGCCCTCCAGGGAGCCGGTGTCCGGCGCGGGCAGGCCCTGGACGGCGATCGCGGAGACCAGGTCGAGGACGAGGTGCAGTTTGGAGCGCCAGCGGCGGTACACCGCGGTCTTGCCGACGCCCGCGCGGCGCGCGATCCCCTCGATCGACATCCGCGCGTAGCCGGCCGCGGCCAGCTCCTCGAAGACGGCCGCCCGGATCGCCTCCGTCACGTCCTGGCGCAGTACGGCGGCCCCGGCGGGGGCCCTGCGGCGCGGACGCGGCTGGAGCTCGTCGGCGTTCGTCGTCATGCGGACAGCATAGGCCGCCACCGTCACGACGAAACGGTTGCGTTCCGACGTTCTTTCGACTTACGCTCCCGTTGCGACGGTACGGTTCCGTTCCGACGTATGACCGGCCCGTCGCCACCCCCTCTCTCTAGCGAAAGCGCCGGATGTGAGTCAGGTCCTCCACACCCCGCCCCCCGCACCGGGCGCCCCGGTACCCGCCGAGGCCGACCTCGCGGCCCTCGCCGCCCGGCACGGCCTCACGGTCAGCGGCGCCCGGCCGTCCCTCACCGAGTACGTCCGTCAGCTCTGGGACCGGCGGCACTTCATCCTCGCCTTCTCCCGGGCGAAGCTGACCGCCCAGTACAGCCAGGCCAAGCTCGGCC